>WLDE01000340.1 GCA_009704985.1 Actinomycetota bacterium
GCACCCGGCAGGGGCGACCACGAACGACCGACCAACTCGGCCTCGAACGCGTCGAGGAACGCCGCGGCGAGCTCGCGGTCGTGCACGTCGGGGCGATCGTCGGGACGCACCGACAGCACGCCATCGTCGAGCGAGAACACCGCCCGACGGCCACGCACCGACGCCAGCCACCCCGGAGGGCCGGTGAGCGTCGAGCCGATGCCGAGCTCGTCGTCGCCGAGGGTTGCCGTTCCGGCGGGCCTCCCGTCGTCGCCGGCCAGCGCGAGGTCGTCGCCCTCGCCGTACTCGAGCAATTCCAGCACTCCGCCGCAGTCGATCGAATCCGTGGCGTCGGCCGGCACGTCGACGGTGAAGCGCAGCCGTTCCTGCAGCCAGCCGAGGTGCACGAACCGCTCGCCGACCTGCTCCACGGCCTCGGACAGCGCGTTCCACACCACCTCCATCGGGTCGTCACCCAACTCGAGGCCGAGTCGCTCCAGCTCGTCGACGAGCTCGTCCTCCGTGAGCGGTCCCGAGCGGAGCAGCTCGTCGACGGCGGTTCCGACGGAGTAGCGACTGGAGATGCGGGTCACCGGAGCAGTGTGTCATCCGACCCACTGGGTCGGCACGTGCGGCGTCATGCCCAGGTCATCGACAGCGGCACCGCACCGATGCGGTCGCCGAGTTCGGCGACCGTCCGGCCGGAGTGCGGTACGTCTCGGTCCCACGTTCACGCACGTCTCGGTCCCACGTTCACGCACGTCTCGGTCCCACGTTCACGCAGGTCGCGGTCTCAGATTCACGCACGTCGCGGATGCTGCGTGTCCGTCGGCACCCGCGCGTGCGGCGCCCCTCCCGTTCCGAGGAGGTCGACGGTCCGACCTCCGGCTGACCGTCAGTCGGGCGGTAGGTCGATCGTGAACGTGGCGCCGCCGCCGGGCGTGTCGGTCACCGTGACGGTGCCGCCGTGGCGGTCCACCACCTGACGCACGATCGCCAGACCGAGCCCCGAACCGGGGAGGTTGCGCGCCGTGTCCGCACGCCAGAACCGCTCGAACACCAGCGCCCACTCGGTGGCCGGGACGCCCGGACCGTGATCCACCACCCGCACGCTCGACGCACCCGTGACGATCTCGATCGGCGCACCGGGCGGGCCGTACTCGTGCGCGTTGTCCACCAGGTTGCTGATCGCACGCTCCAGCATCGCCACGCGACCCGGCACCGTGCCGTCGGACGCCACCAGCTGCGCCGTCACCGCCGGGCTGAACAGCGCCTCGGGCGGACGCGCACCGACCCCGTCGATCGCATCGCCGTCGTCCGGCCCGTCACCGTCACCGTCACCGTCGACGTCACCGTCACCGTCGACGTCACCGGAGTCGGGGCCGCCGGGGTCGTCGTCGGGGCCCCGGCCGATGTCGGCCGTCGACACGCGCAGCGCCCGGTCGAGGCTCTCGCGCAGCTGGTCGCGGGTCGCCACGTAGGCACCCGCCGACGCCACGGTGACGGCGATCGCCGCGAGCGCTCCGAGGGCGATCGCGATCCGCGAGCGCAGGCTCATCGCCGCACCACGTACCCCACGCCCCGCACGGTCTCGATGACGCGCGGCTCACCACCCGCCTCGGTCTTGTGCCTCAGTTCGGATCCGGCGAGAAACGCTGGTGGTTTCGCGTTCCCCGAACGAGGTCTGAACGCGATCCGAACACGGCCCTCGTCAGCACCGCGGCGGGCGAGGCGGCTCAGCCGAGGGAACCGGCCAGGCGAGCCGTGCGTTCGCACATCCGTGCGACGAGCGCGTCGTCGACCTGGGGAATCAGCGCTGCTGCGGCTCCGAACGCGTCGGCCAGCCGGCCGAGCGTCTCCGCGACGACCTCTGGGCCGTCGTCGCGCAGCGGCGTCCACGACCTCGCCTCCAGCGCCAGGTGCCGGCCGGTCACGCTCTCCAGCCGGTCTTGCCCGCACACCGTCAGCGCACACCGCCACGTGGTGGAGAACTCGATCGTGGGCGCTGCGTCGTAGACCGGAGCGAACCCGGCGGTGCCGCGCTCGAGGAGGAAGCCGTGGTTGCGTGCATGCGCATCGGTGTTGCCGGAGGCGATGTGCAGCACCATGGCTCGCGCCAGCTTCGACTGCTCAGCGCGCGGGTCGATCGCGTGATCGAGCAGCAGCCTCGCGAGCCGCCCGTACGACGGGGAGTCGCGATGGCGCGGTCGCTCGTACTTGTGGTCGCGGCCCGGGTCGATGCCGAGCGCCTGACAGCCGTCCTCCTGGTGCACCCGCACCACTCGGTCTCCCTCGGTTCGGCGATCGAACCGCTCCACCACCAGGACGTCTCGGTCGCCGATGTGCACGAGTTCCACCGCCGCCACGTCGATGCCGGCCAACCGCGCTGCCGTCATCACCAGTGCCTCGGCTGAGATCAGACCCGGCCGCTCGAACGGATCCGGCTTGAGGATGTGGGTGCTCGGTCGACCGTGGAGCGGTCGCGCCCAACCCTGCTCGGTGCGCACGAGGAGCAGCTTGTGCTGCAGCCCCGCCAGCGACACGGGGGTGTCGTCGCTCGCGCCGAGCGGGTGCTGGGGCAGGTCGGCGATTCGCCGCTCGAGGTCGTCGTCCGACAGCGGATCGAGCGATGGTTTACGCCCGTCGTCGCCGTCGCGGACGAACGTCACCGCCCCGGCGCAGTCCCTGCCGACCTCGGCGAGCAAGCCGAAGGTGTCGCCCCGACGGACGCCGAAGCGATCCTCGAGCACAGTGCGCGCCTCTCCCTCGGGCAGCAGCCCCTCCGCCCACCACTCGACGGACGCGCCGGTGATCCGCCGGCCCGTCACCGGGAGTGCCATCGACAGGCAGACTCCCCCGACACCGAGACGCGACACGGTTTCGGGCAGGTACGCCAGCTGGAGACCGTCACGGGTCGATCGCAACGTGGCCACGTGGTCGTCACCGAGGACGACCGCCAGCTCAGGATGCCGGCGCGCCACGGTGATCGTCCGGGAGCTCGTGGACCTCGACCCGCGCGCCGCGCGGGACGAGCACGATGTCGTAGCCCAGCGTCGAGAAGGAATCGACGAGCCGTGCGATCGCGGTCGGTCGGCCGCGCTCCATGTCGATCACCGTGGTCCGGGTGACGTCCAGCCGTGCCGCCAGCTCGGCCTGGGTGACACCTGCCGCTCGCCGCACGTGCTGCAGCGCGTCGCCGATCCCCGCACTTCCCGTCACTCGCATCCACATGGTGGCCACCCTGTCGGTCGATCCCGACATCTCCAGCGAATCGCCGCGATGTCGGAGAATGACAACATACCAACGAACGAGGTGAAATGTCGGAGACGGCCGACATTCCACGCTCCGGCCCGTGGTTCAGCGACGGCGGGCGTCGCGAGGTGGGGCGACGATCGGCACCTCGCTGGGGATCGGGCGCAGCTCCACGCCGAGGCGTTCGAGGACCTGCTCCACCTCCGCCCGATCCAACTGGCGCACCGCCGTGGACATGCCGTTCGGGGCGCGGTGGCGCAGGCCGGCGGAGCCGAACAGCGCCCAGCCCGCCGATCGTTGCGACACGTCGCCGCGGAGCCGGTGCCGCAGCCCGCGGAAGCCGGTGCGGTGGAAGGCGATCGCCCACCGGCGCGTCCGCGAGTAGTCGAGCGTGGTGTGGATCTCCGCGTTGAGCCCGTAGCCGGTGGCCCGACGTGCCGTGAGGTCCGCCACCGGCGGCGTGCGGCGCACGGTGACCACCGTGTGGAACATCTCGTCGAGCCGCTCCGCCACCACCACCTTCACGGGCGCGCGGAGCAGCTTCTCGACCACCGCTCCCGCCAACGAGTCGGCCAGGTAGCACGTGCCGTGCGGGGCGGGCAGGTCGAAGCGCCCGCCGGTGTCGCTGCCGGCGCCGTCGGTGCTCGCGAACCACCACGAACCCGGGTACTCCGAGAGCCGGTGGAGCTGGTCGACCGGTGCCGCCTCGGGGAAGCCGAGCAGGTGATCCGGCGGCTCACCCAACCCCGTCGCGACCGTCATGACGCCGAACGGGCGGGCTCGCGCAACGCCACCCGCTCGGCGCTGCCGAGCGCGTGCGCGACGTCGGAGGCCAGGGCCACCACCTGATCGACGTGATCGGCGCGGAGCAGCTCGAGCGGTGTGCGATCGCCGATGCGGTGACCGGGCGTGGTGAGCCACGTCGCGATCGTCCAGCCGGTGCTGGCGCGTTCGGGGTCGTACCCGGCCGCGGCGAGCACCCGGGGCAGGTGGCGCAGCACGCCGGGCACGAACTGCCACACGGGATAGACGAGACGGTCGCGTGCGGTGCCGTCCGGCGCCAGGCGGAGCGCCAGCAGCC
>WLDE01000341.1 GCA_009704985.1 Actinomycetota bacterium
CGCGTGGTCGCGCTCCGGATCGGACGAGAGCTCTCGATCGCCGCCTATGGATGGGATCCCGAAGTCGAGGGTTGGTGACCCCGCTCGACCTCGTCGTTCGAATCGGATCCGTCCTCGACGACCTCGGCGTCGAATGGGTGCTCGGCGGATCGCTCGCGAGTTCGATCGTCGGAGAGCCGCGTTCGACGCTCGACATCGACCTCGCCGTCGCCCTTCAGGGCAGCGACGTCGCTCCGCTGATGGCCGCCGTCCGTGATGACTACTACGTGAGCGAGGAGATGGTGCTCGAGGCCGTCGAACACGGCTCGTCGTTCAACCTGCTCCACTACGAAACGGCGATCAAGATCGACGTCTTCGTCCTCACCGATGACCCGCTGGATCAACGGCAGCTGTCTGGCCGACAAGCGGTCGAGGTCGATGCCGGCCACCGGGTCTGGATCGGTTCGCCGATCGATCAGGTGCTGAGGAAGCTTCGATGGTTCCGATCCGGCGGTGAGGTCTCGGACCGGCAGTGGCGCGACGTGCTCGCCATCCTCACGGTGCAGGCACACCGGATCGACCGGGACGAACTGCGAGCCGCAGCCGAACAGCTCGGACTGGGCGATCTCGTCACCCGCGCCATCGCCGCACTCGAAGCGCCGTCGGAGGGCTGATTCCCCAGGGCGGTCGTCAGCGCCGCAGGCGACCAACGAGCGCAGGAGCGAGTGACGAGGAGCGAGGGTGCCGGGCGCGAGGCGAAGACCGGAGGAACTCAGCGATTCTCGCCCTCACGTGAGGGCGTGGCGGAACGAGCTCAGGGCGAGACCGATGAACACGACGCCTGCGACCGTTCGCAGGGCGACGAACGTGCTCGGCGTCGCCAACCGGTCGCGCAGCGCCCCGGCGGTCAGCGTGTAGGCGCCGTAGATCACGACGGTGAGTATCGCGAAGACGAGGCCGAGTCCGAGTGCGGCCAGATTGCGACCGTCGCCCTCCGGGAGGAACTGCGGCAGGAACGCGAGGAAGAACAGCGCGCCCTTGGGGTTCAGCAGGCTGGTGAGCACCCCACGCTGGAACGGCTCGCGGAGCGCCTCGACCGTGGGCGCCGGATCGCGCCGCGAGCGGAGCTGTTGGAGCCCGGCCCAGAGCAGGTACGTGCCACCGAGGAGCTCGATCACCTTCATCGCACCGGGCGAACCGGCGAGCACGATCGCCAGGCCAGCGGCAGCGAGCACGGCGTGCACCAGGTACCCGCACGACATGCCGGCGACGGCGGCAAGGCCCGCTCGACGGCCGCTCGCGAGTGCGGTCGCCAGGGCGAGGAGCACGTCGGCCCCCGGGGTGGCGACGATCAGCGCAGCGGCGAAGAGGTACGAGTCCACGGTCGATCACGGTACGCGGACGGCGACCGGACGGACCGGGCGACATCTGGCGCCAAACTCGCCCATGATGCACGATCATCCCGTGGATGACATCGATCGAAGGATCATCTCCGAACTGAACGCCGACGGGCGCCTCACCATGTTCGAGCTCGGCGAGCGCGTGGGGCTGTCGTCCTCCGCAGTCCACCGTCGCGTGAAGTCGCTCGAGGACCGCGGCATCGTCACCGGCTACCGGGCCGTGGTCGATCGCGCGGCAGCCGGCCGCGACTTCGAGGTGTACGTGTCGATCATGCTGCGCACCACCGATCCCGCGGCGGTCGCCGAGCTGGAAGCGGCACTCGATCGGCTCGACGAGGTGGTCGCGTGTCATCGCCTGTTCGGCGAGCCCGACTACCTGGTGCTCGTCGCGGTCGAGGACCTCGCCTCCTACGAACGACTGTGGACGGAACGCCTCGCCACCCTGCCCAACACCGCCCGCGTCTCGTCCCAGATGACGATGAAGGTCCTCAAGCGCTCCACCTGAGGTTGGCTCGTCCTCGCTCAACCCGCACCCCGACTGAGAACCTGCCCCACTACGGTCTGGCGGCATGGGGTCACTCGATTCGGGGTCTCGGGCTCGGCGGACGCGTCGGCTCGTCATCGCCGTCGGCACGCTGCTCGCCAGCGGCGCGATCGTCGTGGTCGCTCACGACTCCTACCAGGCGTTCGCCTTTCAAGAGCACGGGCGCCTCTGCCGACGCACGGACGGATCGTTCTGGCGGGACCCCTCGAACGGATGTACCGCCGGGAACGATCTGCGCTGCGCCGGAGAACCGTCGTGCGACGACTCGGAGATCATCTCCGAGGGCTGGCGCCGCGCGTGCACCTGGTTCCTCTTCGACAGCGAGGTGCCACCGACAGGCGACCCGCCCTTCTACGAGGGCGAGTACCCCGGACGCGGTTGCCTCGGCCGTCGGTGAAATAGCGCCACTCCTCGTCCGACACCTGGACGACGAGTTGCCCAGGTTCCACTGCGGCATCGTCCAGCTTCACCCAACACAGCGGGCACGGTCGCTCCAGATCGTTGCGCATGCTGGCGTCGACGCGCTCCGTCGCGATCTCAAGGGTGGGTTTGGGCGCATGGCCCGGGTCCGCCGAATCATCACTGCCGCCGAGATGGACAAGATGTCGCCTCAGGAACGTGCCGACGTGGTCGAAGCAGGACGGGCAGCCTCTTGGGACGACGTCAGTGATGCGTTCCGGGCAGAGGTGCTCGCCGCTGCGAGCGAGCTCGGCGCCCAGCGCCGGGCAGATCGTGGCTGAGCGCCTGGTCCGTTTCACCGATCAGTTCTTCGATCGGCTCGGGCTGTTGCTGCCCGAAGAACGTGGCGCACCTCACACAACGACTCCGGACACCGCAACCGGCGACGGGCGAACACCAACACCGTCGGCACCCCGGCGATCGGTAGATCCCGCACCACGGTCCGGTTCCGGCCATGACCAACCGCACGGACCCCGCACCCCGGACACCACCGCGGACCCGGCCGGGTCTCCACCGCAAGCCACCACTCGCCATCGCGCGACACCTGCGCACGCACGACAAGCTCGGGAATGCCCACGAGCGCGGTCGCATCATCGATACCGTGAACACTCCACAAGGGCCTCTCCTCCTGTCAGACGTCAGACATCTGCAGAATGGCGAGGCCCTTGGCCGCGCTGGTGGACCCCTATCGACAGGGACCCGACATCACACCACCCCACGCTTCATCGCGAAGAGCCTGTTCAGTTCAGGCATTGCGGATTGCTCCGCTAGGCGGACGTTCAGTAGTCGAGGCGTCGACCACCGACGTCGCAACTGAACGAGGAGAACACCAATGAACATCCAAGTAATCGGCGGGGCCGTTCGCCCTCCGGCAATGGGCCCCATGGGCGCGGGCGGGCAGCGCCCCGACGAAACGAAGATGTTGAAGCCGGTCGCAGACGAGCTCGGGATGAACCTTTCCGACCTGAAATCAGCGCTTGCTGGTGGCACCACGCTGGACCAGCTGGCAAAGGACAAGGGGGTGTCTCACACCGATCTCGTCAACTCGATCAAGCAGGGTCTGGAGGCTGCCAAGCCCGCCGACGCTCCCTCGATCGGTGGGCTCGACTCGATCGCGGAGATGATCGCGTCGGGCGGACCCGGAAGTGCCGCCCAAGGTTCAGGTCCGTTGTCGATCAATCCCGATCGGCCGCGCCAAGGTGTGAACAACGCCGACAGTCAGGCGCTGTCCAACGTCGCTAACGCGCTCCAGATGTCGACGAGCGACCTCCTCGAGAGTCTGCTGAACGGATCGTCGCTGACCGACCTTGCCAAGGGCAAGGGGGTGTCGACCGACTCGGTCCTCGATGCTGTCGGGCGAGGAATGATCGTCAACACCACGCTGTGACGGCGCCGCTGTACGTCGGACCGCTGTGAGTACGTAGGCGTGCAACACGCCACGCCTCGCACGATCCGCCCGGCTGTTCGAGCAGCTGCCGAGCACGGCGCTGCCGTCCCAGCGCCGGATCCGGTTCCCTCAAGGTCATGACATCGCCCAACGGTCGATCTTGGGTGACACCGGCCACCCATTGGGTTCGACCGGATGTCGTCAGCGGCCACTCGTCGACGGGCCTGCGGTTCACGGTCACCGTGGACGATCCTGATTGCGTCCCGGGCTTGGTGTATGAGGTCGTGCTCTTCCCGTTCGCTGTGGTCAGGTTCGGGGTGCTGCGGGTAGTGAGGCTCTACGCGTGAGCGTGGGACGTGTGGTTCTGAGGATGGGTGGGGTAGGCCGGTTCGGCCAGGTTGGTTTGCCGGCGCGGAGGAGCACGCGGAGCCGGTAGTGCTCGAAGTTCTCGAACCCGCGCCCGCAGCGCTTGACGTCCTTCACGAGGAGGTTCAGGCCTTCGGTCGGCC
>WLDE01000342.1 GCA_009704985.1 Actinomycetota bacterium
CTCGACCGGCCCGACCTCACGTTCGAGGAGCGCCGCCGCCTCATGCGGGCGGTGAACGCCGGTCAGCAGGCCAAGAGCGAGCTGATCCAGGCCAACCTGCGGCTCGTCGTCAGCATCGCCAAGCGCTACACGCTGCGCGGCATGCAGTTCCTCGACCTGATCCAGGAGGGCAACCTCGGGCTCATGCGTGCGGTCGACAAGTTCGACCACACCAAGGGCTTCAAGTTCTCCACCTACGCGACGTGGTGGATCCGCCAGGCGATCACCCGCTCGATCGCGGATCAGGCCCGCACGATCCGCATCCCCGTGCACATGGTGGAGAGCATGAACCGGGTGCTGCGCATGCAGCGCCAGATGCACCAGGAGCTCGAGCGCGAGCCCACGCTCGACGAGCTGTCCGACCGGGTGGGCCTGCCCCCCGACCGTGTGCGCGAGATCCTGCGGATCAGCCAGGACCCGCTGTCGCTGGACTCGCCGCTGGGGGAGGAGGACGACTCCAGCCTGGGTGACTTCATCCCCGACCTCACCGCCGACACGCCTGCCGACATGGCGACGAAGAAGATGCTGGTGCAGGCGGTGGAGGAGGCGCTCGGCGAGCTGAGCGAGCGCGAGCAGGAGATCGTGCGGATGCGGTTCGGTCTCGACGACGGCCAGGCCAAGACGCTCGAGGACGTCGGCCGCGAGTTCGGCGTCACCCGCGAGCGGATCCGCCAGATCGAGGCCAAGACCCTCGCCAAGCTCCGCCACCCGATGCGCAGCCAGAAGCTGAAGGAGTTCCTGGAAGCCGAGTGACCCCAGCGGCTCGTCGCTGCCACACCCCCTGGCCACCATTGGGGGTGTGGGGTACGGCGGAAAGCTGGTCGAACGCGAACGTGCACGCTCACTGCGACGCAGTGGGTGGACGTACCCCGCCATCGCCCGTGAGCTGGGCGTGGCCGTCAGCACGGTGTCGCGGTGGTGCCGAGACGTGGAGCCACCCGCTGGCCGTCGGCGGACGCCGCATCCCCGACAGGCCGACGTCGGCGAGGACGAGCGACTCGCGTTGCAGGACGCCCGAGCCCTGATCGGTGATCTGACCGATCGCGACCTGCTCCTCTACGGCATCGGGCTCTACCACGGCGAAGGCGCCAAGTCCCAGGGTGTCCGGATGGCGAACACGTCGCCGGTCGTTTTGCTCGCCTTCGTGACCTGGCTCCGTCGGTTCTTCGACATCGACGAGCAGCGGCTCCGCGCGCGGCTGTACCTGCATGCAGGTCACGACCTCGACGCTGCGACGCGCTTCTGGTCGGACCTCCTGGACATCCCGTCGGCAGCGTTCCAGGCGCCTCACCGTCCCGACCCGCGGCCGGGCCAGGTCGGCAAGCACCCCGCCGGCTGTGCCTCGGTCATATACTCCTCGGCGTCGCTGCACCGACGTGTGATGGCGCTGATCGAGGCGGTATCGTCTTCGATCGCCGATCCGGGATAGCTCAGTTGGCAGAGCAATCGACTGTTAATCGATGGGTCGCAGGTTCGAGCCCTGCTCCCGGAGCAACCATCACAGGGTCCCGCTGAGGGACCCTGTTGGCGTTTTCGGGCGGCGTTCGCAGCCGCCTCCGCGGGGGCGGTAGCTCAGTGGTCAGAGCAGGGGACTCATAATCCCTGGGTCGTGGGTTCGATCCCCACCCGCCCCACTCCCTGGGTGTTCCTGGAGCGGGTCGATCGCTGCATCTTCCGGGTGCCACGACGTGCTGCTGACCTGCGTCGGGGAGGACTCACTGGCACCCTGGAACTGGGGTGCGATGTCTTGGGCGCCAGTGGTCTCGAGTTCGGTCACGACGTGGTGGCGTGGGCGAACAGGTGCTCGGCGACGAGCTCGGCGACGGTGGTCTCCACGAGCAGCGGCGTGAGCGGGTGGTCGCCCGCCGGGTACCTCACCACCTGCTGCGCAGCGCCGAAGGCGTCGGCGCCCTCGGGCTGCACGGCGACGACGGTGGCGGAGCGCTCACCCATCCAGCGGGCCGCCTCGGCGTCGTAGCGCGACCCGGGGAACACCAGCGCCCGGTAGTCGTGCGTCTTCGTGAGGTACACGTCGACGTGGCTCCAGTCGCCGGTCTCGCAGCCGTCGGCCTGGCGGCGGGGGACCTCGCGGAACATGAGGGCACCCTGCAGTGCGCTGGCGATGCGGTCGGCCGGGGCGACCAGCCAGGTGCCGTTCGGCCCGGCCAGCCGCTCGGCGGCCTCCGACACCCAGGCGTCGCGCGTGACGAGCAGGTGTTCGACCGCACGTGCGGCGGCCCGGCACGCGGCGGCCAGGCCGAGCGAGGTGCCCGACAACTGCTCCTCCAGCGCGAGCAGGGCGACGATCGTGTGCAGCTCCGACCGGCACGCGACACCGCTGACCTCCGTCCCGGCGAGCAGGTCGACCACCTCGGCGGCCAGCTCGCGCAGCGGTGAGGCCTCGGTGTTCGTGAGCGCGACCACCCGTGCCCCGTCGAGCTCGCGGACGAGATCGAGGGTCTCGGTGGAGCCGCCGCTCGCCGAGATCGCGACCACGGTGAGGTCGGGCGCTGCGGGCCACGACCGCTCGGCCGAGGCGAGCTCGGCGACGGCGGCGACACCGACTCGCCGCAGCCGGAGCGCCGCCACCTGCGCGGCGAACCACGACGACCCCATGCCCGTCAGCAGGACGCGATCGGTGGGGCGGACGCCGGGCCACGCGAACGCGGAGCCGTCGTCGATCGAGTCGGCGAGGGCGATCAGTCGGGCCGGCTTGGCGGTGAGGTCGTCGAGGAAGCGGTCGGGGTGCATCGGGGGTCCTGGTCAGGTCTCGTCGGGGAACATCGCGGTGAGCGCGCCGTCGGGCACGTACACCCAGTGCGGCAGGTGTGCGGCCGCGTAGGCCAGCTCGTGCAGCTCCTGCGCCACACGCAGCGCCGGGAGCAGGCGGTCGTCGAGCAGGTGGGGGAGTGAGGCGCTCGCCAGCTCGGCCCGGTACGCCTCGAGCGCTCGCGCGACCGAGTCGCCGATGAAGAACGTCAGGTCGCCGCGGCGTGCACCGCCCGTGCGGTGGTCGACGATGCGGCCGATGTGGTCGATCGACTGCAGCAACGACGCGACGTCCACCACGGCGGGCTGGCGGGCCGCGGCATCCTCGCTCAGCGGGTTGCCGTCGAAGTCCGTCACCACCAGACGGTCGCCCACGGCGAGCACGTTGCCGACGTGGAGATCGCCGTGCACCGCGATCGCCGGTGTGGTGGCGGCACCGTCCACGCCCTGCGGCTCGATCGCGGCGCGGATCGCCGACCACCGGCGGGCCAGGTGCTCGGCGGTGATGCCGGTCGTGACGGCGCGTGCGCGCTCGAACAGCGCCCGCATCCGGTCGAGCTGGGTCTGGACCGGCACCTCGCCCACCGGTGCCGGCCAGCGGCTCGACGGCGTCGCGAGCGCCACGTGCAGGCGACCGGCCAGGCGGCCGAGCCCGGTCGCCCGGCGCTCCATCGCGGCGGTCGGCACGGTGCCGTCGATCCAGGCGTGCACCTCGTCGAGGTACCACTCCCACCCGTCGGTCGCTCCCGGCAGGTACTCGGCCACCGATGCGACCACGAGGCCGTCCGCCTCGTCGGTGCCGAAGAACGCGGGCATCGCGTCGAAGCCCACCTCGCTGAGGTGTGCGAGCACGTCGCTGCCGTGGTGCGGCAGTGGGCGCGGCGGCCGGAACCACTTCACGATCACCGCCTCGTCGACCACCACGCTGCGGTTCGTCTGGTCGACCGTGATCGGGCGCTCCACGCCGGCGCCGACGTGAGCAGGTGCACGAAGTCGGGCCACCCGGGCGCTGGCTCCCGCGGCCGGTGTGCGGTCGGCGGGGTCGTGGTCGTGCACGGCCACATGATGGCCGATGTGACGTCCCGCATGGCGTCCGGCCGCGGCGTGGGCGATCATGTCGTGCCCACCACCACCCGGCGACCACCAGACCCGTCCCAGGAGGACCGACGTCCGTGAGCACGTTCCTGTTCATGCCCGAGAGCGCCTACGGGCCCACCAACAACTGCATCGGCATCGGCAACGCGCTGCGGGCGATGGGACACCGCGTCGTGTTCGCCGCGGAGCGGTCGTGGTCGGGCCGGCTGGAGGCGCTCGGGTTCGAGGAGGACCTCGTCGACCTGGCCGCGCCGCCCGAGGACACCGGCGACGCGTCCGAGCAGACCGCGGGCCAGTTCTGGACTGACTTCATCCGCGACACGGCGCCGGTGTGCCGGCTGCCGACGATCGAGCAGCTCTC
>WLDE01000343.1 GCA_009704985.1 Actinomycetota bacterium
CCCTCCTCGACCTCGTGTGCACTGCGGTGAACGACACGGCGGTGGCGCAGTTCGCACGTGACTTCCCCGGCATCGAGTTGCTCGGCCTGCGGTTCCGCTCCGAACTCGACGGCCCGTTGGGCGACCGAGGTCTCGTCCGCCCGGCTCGCGTCATCGCGACCGCGACGCCCGAGGTGGTGGACGCAGCGTTCCCCTCGGTGCCCGACCGCTGGTTCGAGGTGATCCTGGCGCCGAGCGGCGACGGCGTCGTGGTGATGATGCGCGACGTCTCACAGCGGCATCAGGCACTGCTGGCGCTCGAGGCGAGCGAGCAGCGCTTCCGCGGCACGATGGAGACGCTGTTCGATGCGGTGTTCATCCTCGAGGCGGCCCACGACGGGGCGGACGGATCGACGGAGCTGCAGTTCGAGTACGTCAACCCGGCCGGTGCCCGCCTGATCGGCACCACTCCCGATGCGATCATCGGGCGCACGTACCACGACGTGTTCCCCGACTCCACGACCGGCGCCGTCCGCCGGTACCTCGAGGCGATGGCGACCGGGCAGCCACTCCAGTTCGACGTGCCATGGGTGGAGACCGGATCGCTGCGCGGTTCGTTCGAGATCCACGCACTGCCGCTCGACGAGCGGCGCCTCGTGGTGGTCGCCCACGACGTCACCGGGCGGCTCCAGGCACAGCAGGAGGCGCGCTCCAGCGAGCGGCAGTTCCGGATGATGGCGGACCACGCGGGCGACGTGGTGATCGCGCTCCGGCAGGGCGTGATCGAGTGGGCCGCGCCGTCGGTCGAGCGGCTGATGGGCTGGACCGTCGACGAGGTCGTCGGTCGGGCGTCGCTCGACTTCGTCCACCCCGACGACGCACCGATGGCCGAGGCGGTTCGCTGGCACCCAGCTGCGGCCACGAAGATCCGCTGCCGAGTGGCGCAACGCGACGGGGGTTGGCGGTGGGTCGACCTCGTCGGACGCGTCGCCGGGCCGGACGGTGAGCCCGAGCACCCGCTGGTGCTGACGGTCATCGACGCGCAGGCCGAGGTGGAGGCGCGCGACGCGCTGCAGCGTGCCGAGGAGGAACGCCAGCGCCTGCAGCAGCACGTCGAGGAGTCCGTCCGCCTCGAGAGCCTGTCGCAACTCGCCGGGGGCGTCGCCCACGACTTCAACAACCTGCTCGTCGGCATCCTCGGCAACGCCGAGCTGGCGCTGCAGGACCTTCCGCCGGACTCGTCCGTTCGGAGCCGGCTGGTGTCGATCTCCAACGCCGCGCAGCGGGCCGCCGAGCTCACGCGCCAGTTGCTCGACTTCACCGGACGCCAGCCGCGAGACCGGATGCCGCTCGACATCACCTCGCTCGTGGCCGACACGGTCGACCTCGCCCGTTCGATGACGACGCGTGACGTTCCCGTGACCGTGCACGCCAGCGGCAGCACCGCGGCGGTCGTCGGCGACCGGAGCCAGCTGCAGCAGGTGGTGATGAACCTGCTGGTCAACGCGATCGACGCGGTCGATCCCCACACGGGCCGCATCGACGTGAGCACCCGCGTGCGTCAACTCGCCGACGACTCGTCGACGCTCGGACTCCCCGGCGGCGACTACGTGGTCATCTCGGTGTCCGACAACGGTCGCGGGATCGACCCCGAGCACCAGCGGCGCATCTTCGACCCCTTCTTCACCACCCGCTCCGGTGGCCGTGGCCTCGGCCTGGCCGTCGTCGGCGGCATCGTGCGATCACACAGCGGCGCCGTCGATGTCCGCAGCACGCCCGGCGCCGGCGCCGTGTTCGACGTGCTGCTGCCGGCCAGCGCCCTGCCGCTCGAGGTGCCGTCGACGCCGATGAGCTTCCGGCTGCGACGCCAGCCCACCGTGCTCGTGGTGGACGACGACGACGAGGTGCGCGACGTCACCGGCGACATCCTCCGTCGGGCCGGGTTCCAGGTCCTCTCGGAGAGCCGAGGGCGCGACGCGATCAGCACGTTCGCGAGCCGCCATGCCACGATCGACGCGGTCGTGCTCGATCTGATGATGCCCGACGTCACCGGTGACGAGGTGATGGTGGTGCTGCGCGCCGTGGAGCCCGGCATCCCGATCGTCGTGATCAGCGGCTACCTCGATCACGACCCGCTCAGCGAGGCGGCCACGATGAAGTGCACCGATCACGTCCGCAAGCCGTTCCTGCCCGAGGACCTGGTGGAGGCTGTCCGCCGTTCGCTGCACCAGACACCGTTCGTGTTCCCGGACGACGCCGACGGGCCGGGCGCGGGAATGCTGTTCGAGCCACGTCCACCCCGCCTCGACGGATGAGGACCGCACGCCTGCGGCGGTGTGCGTCCCTCACCGCAGTGACACTCCTGTGCGCCCTGGCCGCGCTGGCGTCGACGACGTCCGCAGCCATCGCCGCGACCGACACGGACGGCACCTCCGGCGAGCGTGATGCATCGGCAGTCGCGGACGACGACCGCGCGCTCGCCGAGCGGTACGCGCCGGTGGTCGTCGTGCGCACCCAGCCGGAGCCCTGCGGCGACGGCGAGCCCTACCTTCCGATCGACGTCGACGCGATCTTCGGCCACCCCGACGTGGTGCTGCTCGGCCCGTCCGGCGAGCGCATCGTGGCCCCCACCGCCGACGACCTCGCCGGCCGCGGTGAGGGCTGGCACGTCGACTTCCCCGGCAACGCCGTTCGCCCCGGATGCGACTTCGAACGCTTCGCCGACAGCCTCGACGCCGCGCCGACGGTGTACGCGCGGGTGGTTGCCGACACGACCGCCGACGACGAGCCGGTGCTCGCCCTGCAGTACTGGCTCTTCTACGTCTACAACGACTGGAACGATCGCCACGAGGGCGACTGGGAGATGATCCAGCTGCTGTTCGACGCTCCCGACGCGGCGACGGCGCTCACCCGCTCCCCCACCACCGTCGCGTTCGCGCAGCACGAGGGTGCCGAGCTGTCCGACTGGGACGACGGCGCCGTCCAGCTCCGTGACGCCACCCGACCGCTCGTGTTCGCCGCCGAGGGCAGCCACGCGTCGTACTTCCGCGCCGACCAGTGGTTCGGCAAGAGCGCGCAGAGCGGGTTCGGGTGCGACGACACGAGTCCACCCTCCACCGAGGTGGAGCCCGCCGTCGTGCTCCTCGACGACGCGGACCTCCCGCCGTGGTTGACGTTCGAGGGGCGGTGGGGCGAGCGCCGGCCGTCGTTCAACAACGGACCCACCGGCCCCAACACCAAGGAGCAGTGGACCGAACCGCAGCGCTGGGTGGACGAGGGCGGTCGCACCGGTGCGGTGGCCCTCCCGGCTGGCGGATCGAACGTGACCGACGCGTTCTGCAGCGTCACGGAGTTCGGGTCGAAGATCATGTTCAGGGCACTCGACCAACCGTTCGGCGTCGCGTTGGTGGGCGTGCTGATCGTGCTGGGCACCGTGGTGCTGGTGCGGCGCACCCGGTGGTCGCCCGTGGTGCTGCCACCCTCCGACGAACCCCGTGCCGGCGGACAGATCCTGCGCACCGCCTGGCGCGTGCTGCGCACCCGGCCCACGCGCTTCGCTCGACTCGGGTTGTTGATCCCGGTCGCCGGCATCGCCGCGGCCGTGCTCCAGGCGGTGCTGTTCGCGGTGACGGACCTCGGGCCATTGTCACGGGTGCTCGGCCGCGACTCGGTGTTCGGCGGTCTGCTGGCCACCACGATCGGTGCCGCCACGCTGCTGCCGGCCGGTGCGATCGTCACCACCGCGGCGATGGCGGCGGTGCACCGGCAGGACGACGCCACGAGCGGGGTCGCCGATCGCCTCGGGCTCGGGCGGTTCGACCACGAGCGCTGGAGCGCCGTGCGCGCCCAGCTGCTCATCTCGGTCGCGCTCGTCGTGGGTGCGATCACGTTCGTGCTGCTCGCCCCCGTGCTCTGGTGGCAGGCACGTTCGGCCGTCGCGGTCCCCGCCGCGCTCGACGGCGCCACACCGTGGGCGCGCAGTGCCGAGCTCACCCGCGGCCACCGCATCCGGGCCTTCGGCATCACCTGGCTCGCCGTCGGCATCGGAGCCGTCGTGCCACTCGCCGTCGGCCTGGCGGTGCTCCTCGCGTCGAGCGCGTCGTTCGTCGTCGTGAACCTCATCGCCGGTCTGATCGGTCTGCTCACCGCACCGCTCGCCGCAGTGGTCACCCAGTTGCAGTACGACGACCTCGTGGCCCGCTCGCGGCTCGCGGTCACCACGGTCAGCACGGTCCCCGACGGGGAACCCTGAACGCATGACCTCCCGTGCCACCGTCG
>WLDE01000344.1 GCA_009704985.1 Actinomycetota bacterium
GTGGCCTCCAACGACTTCGCACCGAGCTGGGAGTGACCGATGCTCACCATTGAGGAACAGATCGAACGCATCGCCGACCACGCCTTCGAGCGGGCCTCGGCACCGGTGCAACCGCCTCGCCGCTGGCCCGCCCTGGCCGCCGCTGCCGTGGTGCTGCTCACCGCCGGTTCGGTGGTGTGGATGGTCAGCGATCGGGATCCGGCCGACATCGCTGTCGCTCCGTCCGACACCCCGTCGCTGTCCGCACGCCTGGAGGGCGCCGAGGAGTACCCGCTGACGGCCACGACGGTCGCGCCCGAGTCGGATGACGTCCCGATGCTGGCGATCGAAGAGCCCGACACGCTCACCGCCGCTCGAACGGTCGACGGAACCACCGTCTTCCGCGTGTCAGGCCTCGCAACGGCACCGGGCACGAAAGTGTACGAAGCCGTCTGTGCCGGTGTCCCGGGGCGATCAGTGGGTTGTGAGGGTCCCTCGCTCGTGGACCTTCCCTGGGTGCTCGGCACGCCGTTCCTGAACGAGTCCGAGCAACTGTCGATCTGGGGCGATGTCCCCTCGGAAACGGCCGCCGTGCTGATCACGGATGGCGCGACGACTCGATGGCAACGCCCGGTCGACGGGCTGGCGGTGTGGCCCCGCCCGACGACGGACGACTGGACCGTCGAGGCGATCGACGCCAACGGAACGACCATCATCGCCGTGGACCAGCGAACCCAGGAGCAGCTCCAATCGGCCGCTGCAGAAGCGTTCGACGGGGCCGACACGCGAGACAGCGACACGGCCGTCATCCAACAGGTCCGAGACTGCCTCACACGTGCCGGTGCGACCTTCGATTCGAGTGGCACGCGCCCCCTGTTCTCCGACGGTGTGGACACGAAACGCATCTGGGATGACTGCGTGACATCGGGCTTCGAGGAGCGCTCCACGACCGCTGCGACGCCGGCGAGCGACGCCGGTCAGGTCGCGCTCCCGACCTCGCTCCCGGGCGACTGGCGGGTCTTCGGGGTCTCACGGACGAGTTCGATCGTGCAGCCGTCCGCCGATCAGGTCTTCGGGCGCTACGAAGAGGACGGACTCGTCGGCCTTCGCGCGACGGTGACGTCGCTCGAGTTCCTCGGCGTCGGGGAGGGTGCCGAGCAGATCGACCTGCGTGGCCGGTCCGCCGGCATCGTGCGTGACGCCGAGGGGTGGCACGTCCGGTGGGGCGAAGCGGGAGTGCTGGTCGACGTCACGTCCAGAGGAATCGATCGGGAACCCCTCCTCGCGACGCTCGAGCAACTCGAGTTCCGGGCAGAACCCATCACGGGATTCGATCCGACCTCCGCGCCGGCCGACCTCCCACTGCTCATCGAGGCCGTCACCGACGAGACCACGCCGCAGATCATGACCGGACTCCGTCTGAAGCAGGGAGACGCGCTCCCGACCCCGGCGGAGGCGACCGGTGCCGATCCGTTCGGTGCCATCGCGACGATCTGGATCAGCGACCGCTCGGGTCTCTTCGGCTCGGCGCCGCAGATCGTGTTCCAGGGCGAACGCCGAGGCGATCTCGTGGTCGAGCGGGATGAGCAGTCGGTCGCTGCCGTGCTCGCCGACGGGACCATCGTGGTGATCCGGCTTCCCGACGGCGTCGGTCCGGAGGTGGCCGACGCCATCCTCGACGGTCTCGCTCCTCAACCTGCGAGCGCCATCGTTGCCCTGCAGGACGAGACGTCCGCACGGCTCGCCCAGTTGCCCGAGGTGCGGGTCGCAGCGATCGACGATCGACACACGCTCCGACTCCGCGGTGACGCAGCGGATGCTCCACTGGCCATGTGCCTCGACGTCGACGGTGTCGAGCGGTGCAGGCTCACTCTGCTGGCGTCACCGATCGGCGACCCAGCGTCGATCAACGGCGTCGTGATCGGCGGTCGCTGGTACGTCTTCGGATTCGAACCCGCCGACCAGGACCCGCTGACCATCGCCCCCTGGCGTGCCGGCGAGACGCTCGACCCCCTCCCGTCGACCGACGCCGTCTCGGATGGGGTCCGCTCATGGTTCACCGAGATCCCGACCGACGTCGACGACATCTGGATCCTCGACCTCCCCACCGCCCAAGACCGACGGACCACGTTCCGTCGCCCCGACCGTTGACGCGCCCCGCAGAACGAGGCCACCTCGCGGACCGAGGTTCGACGGCGAGCGTGGAACCTTGTCGAAGAACCGCTGGGTCTCGGGCGTCAACAGGATCTCCTGGCCCGAGCGGTGGCAGCGCGCACACTCTCGGACCACCCGCGGTGCACTCGGACTCCGGACTGGTCGCCGGGGTCGAAGACGAACGGTGCCGCTTCGTCCGCGTCCGCCAGAGCGGCCGCGACATGCATCCCGAAGCGATCGCGATGTGTAGCCCCGAATGGCTGCAATGTGTAGCCTGATGAAGTGGTCATGTATCGCCCCCGAGTCGTGGACGCCCTGCTGGCCGACCGGCTGACGTCCGCGGGAGCGGTGCTGATCGAAGGCCCGAAGGCATGCGGGAAGACGTTCACCGCTGAACAGCAGGCCGCCAGCTGCGTGTACCTCGACACCGACGAACAAGCACGCGCTGCGCTGGGTGTCGACCCGACCCTGGTGCTGTCCGGTGACCCGCCCCAGCTCGTCGACGAGTGGCAGCTCGACGCCACTCGGGTTTGGAACCACGTCCGCGCAGAGGTCGACCGCCGCCAAGGTACCGGGCTGTTCATCCTCACCGGTTCCGCCACGCCGCCCGAGGACACCCGCCGCCACAGTGGCGCGGGTCGCTTCGCTCGCCTGACGATGCGACCGATGAGCCTGTTCGAGTCGGGCGACTCGACGGGTGAGATGTCGCTGGCGGCACTGCTCGACGGCCACCGCCCGACCGCCAGACCGACCGCGGTGACGGTGCCTCGCTACGCCGAGCTGGTCGTTCGTGGTGGATGGCCGCTGAACCTGACGCGAACCGTCACGGCTGCGACGCGGGCGAACATCGACTACGTCACCACGATCACCGAGGTGGACCTCCCCACGATCGACCCGGCCCGTCGGCATCCCCGACTGGCGCGACGCGTCCTGCAGTCGCTCGCCCGCAACATCGGGTTGGACTACGTCGTCACCCGCGTCGCACAGGACGCGAGCACGGACGACACCGAGATCGCACGGTCGACGGTCTACGACTACTTGGCACCGATGGAGCGTCTGATGGTGCTCGACCCGTTGGAGGCATGGTCGTCACATCTGCGCTCGAGGGCCCGATTGCGCACGTCGCCACGGGTGCAGTTCTGCGACCCGTCGATTGCGGTTGCAGCGCTGCGGACCGGACCCGAACAGCTCCTCGCCGACCTGCGCTACTTCGGATACCTGTTCGAAGCGCTCGTCGTACGAGACCTGCGAGTGTTCGCCAATGTCGTCGACGGCACCGTGCAGCACTACCGGGACTCCGACGATCTCGAGATCGACGCGGTCGTCACCGCCAGCGACGGACGCTGGGCAGCGTTCGAGGTGAAGCTCGGCCAGGCCGACATCGACATGGCTGCTGCCAACCTGCTCGCCTTCGCTCGCAAGGTCGATACGACCAAGGTCGGCGAGCCGGCGACGCTCGCCGTGGTCACCGCTACCGGCTACGGCTACACGCGATCCGACGGCGTCGTCGTCATCCCAGCCGCCGCACTCGGCCCCTGACCATCGGACACCGACAGTCTGCGGCGCAGCCGGGCGTCCGCCGCCACACGCGCGTCGTTTCGGCCCGAAGCGCGATCTGACCGCATCAGTCGCCGACGAGGACGACCGTCTGCTCCCCGACGAGACGGTCGGGGGTGATGACGATCACCTTCCCGTGACCCGAGGCGACGACGGGCATCTGAGGGCTTCCCGTGTTGTCGTCGAACTCGAGCCTCGTCTCCTCGACCGGCTTCCAGCCAGTGCCGTCCGACGCTGCCGTCCAGACCGTCATCGAGCGGTCCGATCCGATCAGTGGCGCCGCCCACCCGGTTCCGGTCCACACGATCGGTGCGAACGACGGTGATGGCCCGGGCCCGTCGGCTGGTGCCGACCATGCCTGCGTCGACCGGTCGTAGGTGGTCAGCTGCAGAACAGCGGCGCAACTCCACAGCTGCTCGAGGAGCCGTTCCATCCAAGCCGGGTCGCTCGGGTCAGGTTGATTCAGCCCCTCGGAGACCTCCTCCCCGCAGCGCTGTTCGTCCGGGTTTGCGATCAACGTCAATCCGTTGGCCGACGCTGCGAACGCGCCTGCGA
>WLDE01000345.1 GCA_009704985.1 Actinomycetota bacterium
CGACCGTCGTGGCGGAACGCGAGGTGCTCGATCTTGGCCGGGTAGCCCGACATCGTGAGCTCGTCACCCGACCACAGCGGCCACAGGTGGATGCTGGCGTCCTGGTAGCCGGCGCACGCCCACTTCCCGGTGGGTGACAGCACGAGCGCGAGCGGCGAGCCCTTGAACCCGTGCACGCGGGTCGGTGCGTCGTTGGGGAGCTTGTCGGTGTCGAACCAGGTGAGTCCGCCGTACGACGCGACACCGGCACGGGTGCCGTTGCCCGCCCAGCAGATCGCGCTGACGGTGGACGAGACCTGCGGGTAGGCGTGGACGTGGGTGCCGTCGGCGCGCACGAGGTGCAGCACCCGACCGGCCGCAGCGGCCAGCACGCCGTGGGGCGACCAGGCGAGCCGCTCCACCCAGCCGCCGAGCGTGTGCTCCGCGACCACACCGCCGTCGGCGGTGGACAGCCGGACGACGCCGTCCTGGCCGCCCGTCGCGAGCACCGACCCGTCGGGCGACCACGCTGCGGCGAGCACCCCCATCGGGTGTGCCACCAGCTTCGCCGTCACCTGCCCGTCGAGCGCGTCGACGATCACCGCGTCGCCGCCGAGCGAGCCCGCGGCGACGTGCGACCCGTCGGGGTGCACCGCGACGCACGTGACGTGGTCGTCGAGCCCGACCGACCAGCGAACCGGGCCGAGGCTCACGCCAGGCACGACCGGAAGTCGCGCTCGAGCGCGGCCCGGTCGAGGTTGCGGCCGATGAACACCAGGCGGTTCACGCGCTGCTCGCCGTCGCGCCACTCGCGGTCGGCGCCGCCGTCGAGCAGCATGTGCACGCCCTGGAACACGTAGCGCTCGTCCATGTCCTTGATCGACAGGATGCCCTTCGACCGGAAGATGTCGGTGCCCTGCTCGCGCAGCAGGCGGCCGATCCAGTCGTTCACCCGGCCGATGTCGAGATCGCCCTCCACCTCGATGCCGACGCTCGTGACCGTCTGGTCGTGCTGGTGCTCGGCCTCGGGGTCCAAGAACTCGGGGTCGTCCTGCAGCACGCGGGCGAGGTCGAACGCGCCGACGTCGAGGATCCGGTCGAGGTCGACACGGCCGTGCGACGTGCGCACGATCGGGGCGAGCGAGTTGATCTCGCGGATGCGCCGCTCGACGGTGTCGAGGTGGGCGTCGTCGACGAGGTCGATCTTGTTGAGCACCACCCGGTCGGCGAACGCGAGCTGCTCGATCGCCTCGTTCTCGATCCCCTCGGGCTTCTCCTCGTCGAGGTGGGGGATGAGGTGCTTGGCGTCGACGACGGTGACGATCGCGTCGAGGCGGAGCTGCTCGGACACGTCGGGGTCGACGAAGAACGTCTGGGCCACGGGCGCCGGATCCGCGAGGCCGGTGGTCTCGATCACGATCTGGTCGAAGCGGTCCTTGCGCTTCATCAGGTTGCCGAGGATGCGGATGAGGTCGCCGCGCACGGTGCAGCAGATGCAGCCGTTGTTCATCTCGAAGATCTCCTCCTCGGCGTCGAGCACGAGGGCGTCGTCGATGCCGACCTCACCGAACTCGTTCTCGATCACGGCGATGCGCTTGCCGTGCTGGGCCGTGAGGATGTGGTTGAGCAACGTGGTCTTGCCGGAACCGAGGAAGCCGGTGAGGACGGTGACCGGAACGCGGTCGGAGGTGTCGAGCGCCATGCGCCCGATCGTAACAGGAGCGATTCCGGTTCAGCTCAGCTGCACGACGCGCACACGCCCACCACGTCGAGACGGTGGCCCGTGGGCTGGAACCCCGAGTCGCCGAGGGCCTTCGCCAGCGCGGCCTCGAGCGTCTTCTCGGTTCGGGCGGGCACCACGAAGTCGTCCACCGCGCCGCAGCGGGTGCAGATGCTGTGGTGGTGGTGGCCGATGAGGTCCTCGGCCAGCTCGTACCGGGTGCGGTCGTCGGCGCCCACCACCTTCTGCACGACGCCGACGGTCTCGAGGTCGGTCATGTTGCGGTACATCGAGCTCTGCGTGAGCCGCGGGCGCAGCTCGAGCAGCTCGGGCATCGTGGCGGGACGGGTGAGGCCGGCGAGGAGCTCGACCAGCTCGCGACGCCCCTTGGTGTAGACGAGCGTGGCGTCGCGGAGGCGGCGATCGGCGATGTGGTGCAGTTCGGCGAGGTCGGCGCTCATGGTCGCGATCCTACCGTACGGTCCTCGCGCCCATTCGGAACCGTTCCGATTCAGCGGTAGCCTGCCGGCATGTCGATCGATCGCCTGCCCGTCACGGTGCTGTCCGGATTCCTCGGTGCCGGGAAGACCACGTTGCTCAACCGAGTGCTCGCCAACCGCGAGGGCCGGCGGGTGGCCGTGATCGTCAACGACATGAGCGAGGTGAACATCGATGCCGCGCTGGTCGCCGGCGAGGCCGCGCTCGACCGCACCGAGGAGCGCCTCGTGGAGATGTCGAACGGCTGCATCTGCTGCACGCTCCGCGACGACCTGCTGCAGGAGGTCGCCCGGCTCGCACGAGAGGGGCGATTCGACCACCTGCTCATCGAGTCCACCGGGATCAGCGAACCGATGCCCGTGGCGGCGACGTTCCTGTTCGAGGACGAGAACGGGGCGAGCCTGTCCGACCTGGCCCGCCTCGACACGATGCTCACCGTCGTCGACGCCTCTCGCTTCCTCGAGCACTTCGAGGTGCTGGAGGAGCTCGCCGAGCTGGGCATCGGGCGTGACGACGAGGACGATCGCGCCGTCACCGACCTGCTCGTCGACCAGGTGGAGTTCGCCGACGTGCTCGTCGTGTCCAAGCCCGACCTCGTGGAGCCCGACGACCTGGAGCGCGTGGTCGGCCTCGTGCGCCGGCTGAACCCTCGCGCCCGCGTGGTGGTGGCCGAGCGCGGCGACGTCCCGCTCGATCTCGTGCTCGACACGGGCCTGTTCGACGAGGAGGAGGCAGCCACGGCGCCGGGTTGGGTGCGCGAGCTCAACGGCCAGCACACCCCCGAGACCGAGGAGTACGGCATCTCCTCGTTCGTGTATCGCCACCGGTGGCCGTTCCACCCCGACCGGCTCGCCCGCGAGCTGCGGCGTGCATGGCCCGGCGTGCTGCGCAGCAAGGGCTTCTTCTGGCTCGCCACGCGGCCCGAGGTGCAGGCGATGTGGAGCCAGGCGGGCCTGTCGGTCGCGCTCGAGCCGGTGGCCACCTGGTTCGCGGCCATGCCTGAGGACGAGTGGGAGTTCGCGACCGACGTCGACCGCGACGACCTGATGACCCGCTGGGACCCCGAGGTGGGTGATCGCCAGGTCGAGCTGGTCTTCATCGGGATCGACATGGACGAGGCGGCCATCCGGGAGCGGCTCGACCGCTGCGTGCTCACGCCGAAGGAGTTCGAGTCCGGCGCCGAGCGCTGGGCGCGATTCCGCGACCCGCTGCCGGAGTGGGACATGGCGTGCGAGCTGTGAGCGAGCGGGTCCGCGTCGTCATCGTCGGCGCCGGCCCGCAGGGCCTCACCGCCGCCACCTACCTGGTCGCCGCCGGGCTCGATCCCTCCGACCTCACCGTGGTCGATCCGGGCGGTGCGTGGCTCCACCGGTGGCGCACCCGTTTCGCGCAGCTGGGCATCGAGCACCTGCGCTCGCCGTCGGTGCACCACCCCGACCCGGATCCGTACGCCCTCACCGGGTTCGCCAGCGACCTGCGGCGCACCGACGAGCTCGTCGGGCGCTACGGGCTGCCGGGTACCCGCCTGTTCGACGACTTCTGCGACCACGTGATCGCGGACCGTGGGCTCGGTGGTGTCGTGCGGACCGACGCCGTGGTCGACGTCGATGCGAGCGGCACCGTCACCCTCGCCGGTGGCGAGCGCATCGTCGCCCAGCACGTCGTGTGGGCCACCGACCCGGCGGTCGCCGCCGACGTGCCCGAGGGTGCGACGCCATCGGCACGTGCGGTGTCGTCGGCCGTTCGGTGGGAGCAGGTCGACCTCGCCCGTCACGTCCCCACGGTGGCCGTCGTCGGTGGTGGACTCACCGCGGCGCACCTCGTCGATCGGGCGCTCGATGCGGGCAGCCACGTCGAGTGGGTGACGCGCCGCCCGGTCGAGGCGCGCGACTTCGACACCGAACCCGGGTGGCTCGGGCCGAAGGAGATGCAGGCGTTCGTCGCGGTGGACGATCCCGAGGAGCGGTTGGCCCGGGTGCTCGCCGCTCGCGGTGGCGGCACGGTGCCGGCCTGGATGCTGCAGCGATTGCGCCGGGCCGAGCAGGC
>WLDE01000346.1 GCA_009704985.1 Actinomycetota bacterium
CCGTGCCCTGATCCGTGCCCTCACCGTCGCGCCGGGCGGCGCGCTCGGCGGCGCTCTGGGCGCGGACCTCGTCGAGGTCGTCGAAGCGGTCGATGCGGCGCAGCGACGGGAACACCGCGGCCCACACCCCCACCACCACGAGCGTGCCGATGCCACCGCCCACCACCGTCGCCGGCGTGCCGATCGCCTGCGCGGCGATGCCGCTCTCGAACGCACCGAGCTCGTTCGAGGCACCGATGAACACGTTCTCCACGGCGAGCACCCGCCCACGCTTCTCGTCGGGCGTCACGAGCGGCACGAGCGAGCTGCGGATGAACACGCTCACCATGTCCGCGGCGCTGAGCACCAGGATCGCGGCGAAGGCCACGGCGTAGCTGCGGGTGAACCCGAGCACCACGGTGGCCACGCCGAACACGCCCACCGACACCAGCAGCGTCGGACCGATCCGGCGCCGCACGGGTCGCACGGCGATGGCCACCGCCATCAGTGCCGCACCGATGCCGGGCGCCGCCCGCAGCCACCCGTACGCGACGTCACCGACGCCCAGGCGCTCCTCGGCGATCACGGGCAGCAGCGCCACCGCACCGCCGAACAGCACGGCGAACAGGTCGAGCGAGATCGCCGCGAGCAGCACCGGGGTCCGGCGGATGAAGCGCAGCCCCTCGAGCGCCGAGTGCAGGCTCGGTCGTTCGTCGGGGTCGGGCGGCTCGGGCTGACGGACGAAGCGCACGGTGAGCAGGCCCAGCCAGCCGATCGCGATCAGCACGGACGACCCTGCGTAGGCCACCCACGGATCGATCGCGTACAGGAAGCCCGACGCCGCCGGGCCGACGATCACGGCCGCCGTCCACGTGCCGGAGAACAGCGCGATGGTGCGCGGCAGCCCGCCCTCGGGCGCCACCATCGGCGGCATCGAGCGGATGGCGGGCGCCTGGAACGCCCGCCCGATGCCGTACAGGAAGGCGATCACGAACAGCGGGCCGACCGAGGTGGGCCCGCTGAAGGCGTACACGGCGAGCGCGATCGAGCAGACGAGCTCGCCACCGACGGCCGCCAGCGCCACGAGCTTGCGCGAGAACCGGTCGGCGACGCTGCCGGTCACCAGCACCAGCAGCGCGGCGGGCAGGAACTCGGCCAACCCGATGAAGCCGATGTCGGCCTCGTTGCCGGTGAGGTCGAACGCCTGCTTCAACAGCGCGGTGGCCTGCAGCGCCACGCCGGCGTAGAGGGCGAAGCTCGCGAGCAGCAACCGGCGGACCGGCCTCGACCGCCACACCTCGCGGGCCGTGTACTCGCGAGCCGCGTCCTCGCGCCCTGTGAACTCGCGCTCGACCGACGCCGGTACCGGTGTGAGATCGGTTCGCGAAGGGTCGTCGGGCGTGGACACGGCAGCGAGCGACCGTAGCCCACTCGGTCGGTGGACGGGGTCTGTCAGACTCCCCGCATGAGTTCGCTCGCCGACGACACCCGCTGGCTCGACGCCACCGACCAGGCCGACCTCGTCGCCCGCGGGGAGGTGCACCCGACCGAGCTCCTCGACGCCGCGATCGAACGGATCGAGCGGATCGACCCGCAGCTCAACGCCGTCGTGATCCGCTGGTTCGACCACGCGCGCGAGGTGGCCGCCGGGGTGGGAGGCAACGGTCCACTGCCCGACGGGCCGTTCCGCGGTGTGCCGTTCCTGCTGAAGGACCTGTGGGCGGCCTACGCCGGCCAGCTGCTGTCGAACGGCAACCGGGCGCTCAGGGACGCGGCGATCCCGTCCGCGGCGGACACCACCCTGGTCGGCCGGTTCCGCGCCGCCGGGCTGGTCACCGCCGGGCGCACCAACAGCCCCGAGTTCGGCAGCCTGCCCACCACCGAACCCGAGGCGTGGGGCCCCACCCGCAACCCGTGGAACACCGACCACTCCCCCGGCGGGTCGAGCGGTGGCGCGGCGGCCGCGGTTGCCGCGGGGCTCGTCCCGATCGCGCACGCGTCCGACGGCGGCGGCTCGATCCGCATCCCGGCGTCGTGCTGCGGGCTCGTCGGGCTGAAGCCCTCGCAGGGCCGCATCACGCTCGGGCCGTTCCGCGACGAGAGCAACCTCGGCGTCGAACTGTGCGTGAGCCGCACGCTGCGCGACACGGTGCGCCTCCTCGACGCGGTGCGCGGCCCCGGCGTCGGCGACACGGTGATCGCCCCGGCGCCCGACCGGCCCTACGTCGACGAACTCGGCGCGGACCCCGGCCGGCTGCGCATCGGGTTTCTCGACCACCATCCGTTCGGGCCGGCCGTGCACCCCGAGTGCGCCCGCGCAGCGGTGGACACGGCGACGCTGCTGGAGTCGCTCGGCCACCACGTCGAGCGCTCGTACCCCGACGCGATGGCGAACCCCGAGTTCTCACGGCGGTTCGGCGCCCTCTGGAGCACGAACATGGGCGTCGGGCTCACCCGCGTCGCGGAGACCCTCGGCCGCGAGGTCACCGTCGACGACGTCGAGCTCCACAACTGGGCGCAGAGCGAGTTCGCCAAGCAGTTCTCCGGCGTGGACTATGCCCAGTCGCTCGCCGCGAACGTGCTGTTCCGCCGTGCCGTCCAGCAGTGGTGGGCCGGCACCGACGACGCACCGGGGTTCGACCTGCTGGTCACCCCCACCCTCGCGGAGCCGCCCACCCGGATCGGCGAGTTCGCGAACGACCCCGACGCACCGATGGCCCCGATGGTCCGTGCCGCCCGCTATGTGGCGTTCACACCGGCGTTCAACTCGAGTGGCCAGCCCGCGATCAGCCTCCCGCTGCACTGGACGCCGGACGGTCTCCCCGTCGGCGTCCAGCTGGTGGCCGCCTACGGCCGCGAGGACGTGTTGATCCGGGTGGCGAGCCAGCTCGAGCAGGCGCGCCCGTGGGCCGACCGGCGTCCGCCGATCTGACCCGACCCGACCCGACCCGACCCGAGCTCAGCGGGCGGTCCAGCCGCCGTCGACGATGAGGCTCTGACCCGTCAGGAAGGTGCTCGCCCGCGACGCGAGGAGCAGCAGCGCGCCGTCGAGCTCGTGCTCGTGGCCCATGCGCGGGATCGGCGACATCTGGCGGATGAACGCCTGGCTGCCGTCGTCGGTGTCCATCCCGGCCGTCATCTCGCTCGGGAACCACCCCGGGCACAGCGCGTTCACCCGGATGCCCTTGCGCGCCCACTGCAGCGCCAGCTCGCGGGTGAGGTTCACGACGGCACCCTTCGACGCGCAGTAGTGCGCCTGCTTCACGGGCGTCGACCCGATGTGGCCGAGCATCGAGGCGACGTTCACGATGCTGCCGGCGCCGGTGGCGATCATCGAGGGCGCGCACAGCTTCGACAGGTGCCAGATCGCCGTGACGTTCAGCTCCATCGCCTGGCGGAAGGTGTCGAGGTCCTCGTCCTCCACCGCCACCTTGTGGCCGATGCCGGCGTTGTTCACCAGCACGTCCACCCGACCGAAGCGCTCCAGCGTCTCGGCCACCACCCGCTCGCGGTCGTCGGACGACGACAGGTCGGCGGCGATCGCGACCGCCCCCGGGAGCTGCTCCACCAGCGAGCTCAGGCGATCCGCACGGCGGGCGACCACCACCACGGTGGAGCCGACGGCGTGCAGCACCCGGGCGAACCGGTCACCGAGGCCCGATGAGGCGCCGGTGACGATCGAGACCGTGTCGTCGAGTCGGAACAGGTCGAGCGGCTGGAGCGTCATGGTCGCGAGCCTTGCCTGTGTGCCGATCGGATGACAAATGCTCCAGTTCCGAGAAATTCCGGCCGAAGGAGGAACCATCCCGGCAAGGTGGACGTCAGAGAGGTATGGGTCAGGGGACGATGAGCGGTCGGACGGCGGACAGTCACGTGGGGCACCAGGTGGAGTACGAGCGCTGGGGCGCGGTGCCCGGTGACGAGTGGTTCGATCGCACGCCGCGCGAGGAGATCGACTGGGCGGCGAGCTGCCGCCTCGCGCTCGTGGTGAGCATCGCCGCCGCAGCCGCCGCACTGCTGCTGTCGGGTGTCGTCGGCGAGACCGTGTTGGTCGTCGCCGTGATCGTGGCGGGCACCGCCGCGAGCTGGTTCCACCTCGAGCAGGGCCGCCTGTCGCGGCCGGCTCCCGTGCGGGCCCTGCCGGTCCGCCACGACCTGCGCCGCTGACCCGCACCCCTGCCCCCCGCTGACCCGCCCCGCTGACCCGCCC
>WLDE01000347.1 GCA_009704985.1 Actinomycetota bacterium
CGGGTGCGGTCATCGTGGCGAGCGGGAACACGCCGGCCGGGGTGGTGCCGTCGCCGCTGCGCCGTTCGAGCAGCGGGCGGGTGCCGGCACGCCCGAGCCGGGCCTCCATCGCCGGACCGCACGTCCATCGATCGCCGGTGCGGGTGGCCACCTGCAGCACGGCCGTCGTGGCGGACCAGGTGGCGCTGTGCACCACCACCTGCACCTCGAGCTGCACCTCGGGCTGCACCTCGGGCTGCACGTCGAGTGCGTCCCCGAGACGTCGTCCGTCGACCGCGGCGGCGATGCGTTCGCACGTGGTGGGCGGCGGCGGATCGACCCGCGCGGCGGCGGTCCCCCCGGCCGCCGCACCGCCGATCGTCGACACGTCCGCCGGGCTGATCGCCCCGCCGTCCGGCGCCGTCGTGACCGGGGTCGTCGTGGCCGGGGTCGTCGTGGCCGGGGTGGTGGTCGTGCTGGTGGTCGTGGGCGCGACGTCGCGCTCGGCAGGCGCGCCGCAGGCGGCGAACACCAGCGCCGCCAGTGCGACCGCGGCCCCGAGCCGACGCGCGCGCCGGGCCGTCACCTGGGTGACGGCCCGGTGTCCGTCGGCTCGTGTCGGTCCGGGGTCGGGGGGCCGGCGCGCCGCGCGGAGGTCGCGGTGATCGGTGACGTGGTGATCGATCGGTCCAGGCTAGGAGACGTCGTCGGGGTCGTCGCAGGGCACGATCACGAGCGGGCAGGCCACGTGCTTGGCGGCACCCTCACTGGTCGACCCGGCGAGCAGGGTGGCGATCCGGCCGTGGTGGTGGCGACCCACCACCACGAGCTCGGCGCCGTGGCTCTGCTCGGTCAGCGCCTGCACGGCGCCGCCCTCGGCCACGATCGTCTCGACGAGCAGGTCGGGGTACGTCTCGTGCACCACGGCGGCCGTCGCCGCGACCTCGTCGAGGGCGGCCGTGCGGCACGCCTCGATGTCGGGCCAGATCGGGTAGCCGTACATGCTGCCGGCCGTCACCGGGATGTGCCAGGTGTGCACCACCTGGAGCACGGCGCCGCGCCGGGCCGCCTCGGCCGCCGCCCAGTCGACGGCGGGCTTCGACGCCTGGTGGGTGTCGATGCCGACGACGACCCGTGCCCGCAGGTCGAGCACGTGACCGTCGCGCACGTCGGCGCCGGGCCGCTCGGCCGCGTCGCGCGGGTGGAGCATCAGCACCGGCACCCCGACGTGGCGCATCACGCGCATCGCCGTGCTGGGCACCGAGAGCCGGGCACCGGCCGGGATGCCGCGTGTGGCCATCGCCAGCATCGCGACGTCGTCGGTGCGCTCGACGTAGCTCTCGAGCGCCTCGCCCGGTTCGCCGTAGAGCGTGTCGTAGTCGGCGTGCTCGGGGTCGGGCAGGTGGTGCGCCAGGCCGGCGAGGTAGTTCGTGTCGGCGGCGTCCTCGGGCACGTGGCTGCGGCCCACCTGCAGCAGGCGGATCCGCAGGCCGAGCGCCTCGGCGACCGCGACGGCGGCGGGCACGATGGTGGCGGACAGGTCGGTGCCGTCGACGGCGACCGCGAGCACCGATGCGTCGTCGCGCACCGTGGCGTGCGGGCCGACCACGACGATCGGCACCTCGGCGTCGCGCACCAGCTCGGCGCTCACGCTGCCGAACATCAGCTCGCCGAGGGCCGTGCGGCCGTGGCTGCCGATGCACCAGAGGGCGTCGGGGGTGGCGAGGACGGCTTCGACGAGCTTGCCCTCGATGTCGTCGCTGTCGGTCTCGATCACGCGGGTCTCGACACCCTCGGTGGGGAGGTCGTGGTCGCGTACGAGCGAGTCGAGCGCGGCGGCGGTCACCTTCGCGTACCGCGGGGTGGTGACGGCGACGAGTTCGAGGCGTCCGGGGGCGACAGCGGAACGGCCGGCGAGCCAGCGTCCGAGGTCGACGGCGGCGATCGAGACTTCGGAGAAGTCGACGGGGATGATCACACGCTTGATGGTCATGACCACAGTGTGCGCTCCGCCACGGCGGACGACAAGGTCTTGAGTCCCGGTCTGGTCGGGCGGTGGTCCTGCGTCGTGCACGTGCGTGCGGGTGCGCGACGAGGGTGCGGATCAGTCGACGAGCGCCTGGTGCACCAGCTGCTTCAACTCGCTGCGGATCGGGTGGGTGCTCGACGGCAGCAGCTGGGTCATGAACACGACGCTGAGGTCCTCGACCGGGTCGACCCAGAACGTCGTGCTCGCCGCACCACCCCACCCGGTGTCGCCCACCGAGCCGGGCACCTTCGCGGTGACCGGGTCGATGGTCACCGATCCGACGAGCCCGAACCCGACGCCGTCGAAGGTGGTCTCGCTGAACAGCGGCCGTCCGAACGCGGTGAGGTCGGCGTTGCCCGGCAGGTGGTTGGACGCGGCGTACGCCACGGTGCGCGGCGACAGGATGCGCACCCCGTCGAGCTCACCGCGCCGGCGGAGCATCTCGGCGAAGCGCAGGTAGTCGGCCGTCGTGCTCACCAGGCCGCCACCGCCGAGCAGCGCCGCCGGAGGCCGTGTGGCCGCGGTGGCCGCTCCCTCGAGCCGCACCGCGAGCCCCGAGCCCGGCGCGGCGCCGTACAGCATCGCCAGACGGTCGTGGTCGGCCTCGGGCACGTGGAAGCCGGTGTCGTGCATGCCGAGCGGGTCGAGCACCAGCCGCCGCAGCGCGACGTCGAGCGGTTCGCCGGTCACCACCTCGATCACCCGGCCGAGCACGTCGAGGCCCATCGAGTAGTTCCACTCCGACCCCGGCTGGAACAGCAGCGGCAGCTCGGCGAGCCGCTCGCACAGCGCGGCCAGGTCGGCGCCCGGCGGCACGCCCCACTCGAAGCCGCCGCGGCGGTACAGCTCGTCCACGGGGTGGGCGAACATGAACCCGTAGGTGAGCCCGGCCGTGTGGGTCATGAGGTGCCACAGCTGCATCGGTTCGGTGGCCGGGTCGAGCACCGGGTTCGTCACCGACCCCGACCGCCACACCATCGGCCGGGCGAACTCCGGCAGGAAGCGGCTCACCGGGTCCTTCAGCTCGAAGCGGCCCTCCTCCCAGAGGGCCAGCGCGGCGACGGCGGTGATCGGCTTGGTCATCGAGTAGATCCGCCAGATCGTGTCCTCGGTGACGGGCAGGCCCTGCTCGCGGTCACGATGTCCGCCGAGGGCGGTGTGGACGAGCGAGCCACCGCGGGCCACCGCGAGCTGGTAGCCGGCGAGTCGCCCGTCGTGCACGTACGCGTCGAGGTGGCGGTCGATCCGAGCGAGGCGCGCGGGATCGAACCCGGCGTCACCGGGCTCCGCACGTGGGAGCTCGAACGGTGCTGACATGGAACCTCCCCCTTCGACCAGGCCGTCGCCGCACCGGACGGCCGGCGCGTGTGACGCGTGGCGCACGACCGGCGAACGGTTCCCGGGAACCGTCGTGACGGGTCGTTCGACCCTGTGAGCATGCCCGACGGGCTTCCTACCCTTCGACTCGTGAGACCCGTGCCCCTCCGCGCCCGCCCCTCGACGCTGGTCGCCGCGCTGCTCGCGCCGCTGGCGGTGGCGTCGCTCGCCGCCTGTGGTGACGACGAACCGGCCCACCAGCTCGTGGGCTTCCGACCGTCGGCCGCGCAACCCGTCGACGTCGTCGCGCTCGACGATGCGGCCAACGGCGGTGCGCCGTTCGAGTTCCGCGCCGAGCCGGGCGGACTGCTCGTGGCCTACTTCGGCTACACCTCGTGCCCCGACGTCTGCCCCACCTCGCTGGCGCTGCTGAAGTCGGCGCTCACCGACCTGGGTGACGACGCCGACCGGATCGACCTCGCGATGGCCACCGTCGACCCCGACCGCGACACCGGCGAGATCCTGACGGGGTACGTCCAGAGCTTCGTCGACGACGCCCACGCACTGCGGACGGAGGATCCCGACGCGCTCCGCCGAGTGGCGGACGCCTTCGGTGCCTCCTACTCGGTCACCACCGGCGACGACGGCGACGTCGAGGTGTCGCACACGGGGTCGATGTTCCTGGTGGACGACCAGGGCGACCTGCTGCTCACCTGGCCCTTCGGGGTGCAGGGCGACGACGTCGCGGCCGACCTCGAGGTGATCCTCGACGAGATCGACACCCGCGGGGCCACGTCGTGAGCCGGCGC
>WLDE01000348.1 GCA_009704985.1 Actinomycetota bacterium
CGAGCTGGCCGACCAGCCGCTGCTGCCCGAGGGCGGGTACGGCTACCTGCGCACTCGCGACGGCACCCTGCTGAGCGCGAACGTGGTGCTGCCCGGGCCGGCCGACGAGGGCCCCTACCCGACCGTCGTCGAGTACAGCGGCTACCAGCCGAGCGATCCCGACTCCGCCCAGTTCGCCGAGATCTACACGACGCTGGGGTTCGCGTACGTCGGGGTGAACATGCGCGGCACCGGCTGCAGCGGCGGATCGTTCCGCTACTTCGAGACGGTGCAGGGCCTCGACGGGTACGACGCGATCGAGGCGATCGCCGCCCAGCCGTGGGTGCGCGACGGCCGCGTGGGCATGGTGGGCATCTCGTACCCGGGCATCAGCCAGCTGTTCGTGGCGGCCACGCGGCCGCCGAGCCTCGCCGCGATCACCCCGTTGAGCGTGATCGCCGACGTGTACCGCTCCACGCTGTACCCGGGCGGGATCCTGAACACCGGCTTCGCCGTGCCGTGGGGCGAGTCGCGTGGCGAGGAGGCCGAGCCGTTCGGGCAGGAGTGGACCCGCGAGCGCGCCGACGCCGGCGACGAGCAGTGCGCGGAGAATCAGAACCTCCGGTTGCAGAACCCCGACCAGCTCGCCGAGATCGAGGCGGCCGCCTACTACGTGCCGGCGACGGGTGATCCGCTCGCGCCGGCCACGTTCGTCGACCGGATCGAGGTGCCGGTGTTCCTCGCCGGTGCGTGGCAGGACGAGCAGACCGGCGGCCACTTCGCCACGATGCTCGACCGCTTCACCGCGTCGCCGGCCGTGTACGTCACGCTCGCGAACGGCGTGCACACCGAGGCGCTGTCGCCGCCGGTGTTCGAGCGGTACGTGGAGTTCCTGCAGCTGTACGTGGCAGGTGAGGTGCCCGACCTCACGGCGGCGAACGTGGTGGCACCGCTGCTCGCCGGGTTCGCGTTCGGTGTCGACTCGGTGCCGGCGTTCGCGAACCGCTTCGAGGGCCGCTCGTTCGACGAGGCGCTCGCCGAGTTCGAGGGCGAGGCCCGGGTGCGGGTGCTGTTGGAGCAGGGTGGTTCGCGCGACGACGTGCCGGGCGCACCGGTGCCGAACCAGGTGCTGCCCCTCGAGGCCTGGCCCGTGCCCGGCGCCGAGGTGACCTCCTGGTACCTCGCCGCCGACGGGCGGTTGGTGGCGGACGCTCCCGACGAGCGATCGAGCGACGACTACGTGGCCGACCCCGACGCGATCGCCGCCACCACCTACGACGGCGGGAGCAGCGAGATCTGGCGCGCGGACGCGACCTACGACTGGCCGGCCCTCGCCGACGGCACGGGTGTGGGGTTCGCGACCGAACCGTTCGACCGCACCACACTGATCGCCGGCTCGGGGTCGCTCGACGTGTGGATCGCCGCCGACGCCGACGACACCGACCTCGAGGTGACCATCTCCGAGATCCGGCCCGACGGCGAGGAGGTGTACGTGCAGAGCGGCTGGCTGCGGGCCAGTCACCGCACGCTCGACGAGCGGGCGTCGACCGAGCTGCGGCCGGTGCACACCCACCTCGAGGCCGACGCCTCACCGCTGCCGGCGGGCGAGCTCACCCCGGTGCGCGTGGAGCTGTTCCCGTTCGTCCACGCGTTCCGCGAGGGCAGCCGGCTGCGGGTGACGATCGACGCGCCCGGCGGCAGCCGGCCGGTGTGGGCGTTCGACGAGACGGTGTCCGACGGCGAGACGGTCACGGTGGCCCACGGTGGCGCGACCCCGTCGCGGCTGGTGCTGGCCGTGCTGGCCGACGTGGAGGTGACCGCGCCGGCGCCGGCGTGCGGATCGCTGCGCGCCCAGCCGTGTCGCACCTGGGTGCCCGCGGCGAACGGCGGGTGATCGACGTGGGTCTGCGTGCACCGGCCGGGGCGGGACCGGCAGCGCCGACGGGAGTCCACCGGACGTGAACCGGCGCGAGGAGCTGGGCACGTTCCTGCGCGCCCGGCGCGACGCGCTCACGCCGGCCGACGTCGGCCTGCCGGCCGGCCGCGGGCGACGCACGAAGGGGCTCCGCCGCGAGGAGGTGTCGATGCTCGCGGGCGTGTCGGTCACCTGGTACACGTGGCTCGAACAGGGCCGCCGGATCAACGCGTCGACCGACGTGCTGGAGGCCGTGGCCCGGGCGTTGCTGCTGGACGACGCGGCGCGCCAGCACCTGCTCACGCTCGCGTCGGACGCCCCGACCGACGCCGTCGAGGTGCCCGAGCAGGCGCCGGACGCGCTCGTGCGGATGATCACGGCGATGGAGCCCGCACCGGCGTACGTGCTCGGGCCGCGCTGGGAGTTCCTCGCGTGGAACCGGGCGCAGGCACGCCTCTACCCGATGATCGAGCGACTCGCCGACCACGAGCGCAACCTGCTGTGGGTGGTGTTCGCCGAGCCGACCGCGCGACGGCTGGTCGCCGACTGGCCCGTGCAGGCACGGCGGATCCTGGCCGAGTTCCGCGCCGACGTCGCGTCGCTGCGCGCCGACCCGGGCGTGACGACGCTCGTCGAGCGGCTGCGGGGGACGAGCCCCGAGTTCGCCGAGTGGTGGTCGCAGGCGGACGTGGCCCGGTTCCGCACCCGGGTGCGCTCGTACGACCACCCCCGCGCCGGCCGGTTGGTGTTCGAGTACCAGCAGCTCACCGCGAGCGAGTGGCCGAGCCTGCGGGTGGTGGTGCAGCTGCCAGTGCCGGGCGACGACAGCGCGGCCCGGCTCGCCGCGTGGCGCGACATGGCCTGACGGCCTCGGCTGCTGCTGCCCGGCGATGCGGCGCCTGTGGGGCGGTCGCCGTCGCCGCCGGCGTGGCAGGGTGGTGGCCGTGTACGAGGTGATCGAGGCCGTTCCCGACGTCGACGAGTTCTGCGACCTGCGCATCGCCGCTGGGTTGTCGGCGATGGACCGGACCGCTGCGGCTGCGGCACTCCCCCGCTCGCTGCACGCGGTGACGATCCGGCTCGACGGCCGGCTGGTGGGCATGGGTCGCGTGGTGGGCGACGGGTTGCACGTGCAGGTGACCGACATCGCCGTGCACCCGGATCACCAGAAGCGCGGCCTGTCGCGCACGGTGATGGAGTCGATCGTGCGCTACCTGCACTCGTTGCCGGCGAGCACGATCGTCACCCTGTTCGCGGACGTCGACTGGCTCTACGACAAGTTCGGCTTCGCGGTGCCGACCGCCAGCACCGGGATGATGCTCCGGCGCGATCCAGCACCGGGATGAGGCCGTCACCGCGTGGCAGGTGACGCGGGGACGGACAGCACGCGAACTCTCGGCGACATCGGTGGACGACCCGCACCCGCACCACGATCATCACGTCCCGATGACGACGCAGATCGGTCTCTTCCGCAACGCCCGCCACGTCCGCGACCTGGCACCCGGTGAGGTGCTCTTCACCGTCGGCGACCACGGCGACGCGATGTTCTCGGTGCTCGAGGGGTCGATCTCGCTGCTCGACGGCGACCGGCTCGTGGAGGCCGTCGGGCCCGGCGGGATCATCGGCGAGCTCGTGCTCGTCGAACCGGGTCCGCGCAGCCTGCACGCGGTGGCCACGGCGCCGACACGGGTCGCGGTGGTCGGCGAGCAGGAGTTCCACTTCCTCGTGCAGGAGCACCCGTCGTTCGCCCTGTCGGTGATGAAGGTGATGGCCGAGCGTCTTCGCCGCAACGACGCCACGGCCCGCGGCGCCACCCCGCCCGCCTCCGCCTGATCCGACTGCGTTCCGGAGCCGTCATCAGAGCCGTGATCGGTGCCGTCATCGGTGCCGTCATCAGAGCCGTGACGTCGGTCAGGCGGGCAGGTCGACCATCCGCTCGAAGACGAACTCGTGCTTCAGGAACGACGTCTCGCGCTCCAGGCCCGGGTACGGCGGGATGAGCTGCGACATCTGGATCATGCGCCAGCCGTCGGCCATCGCCGCGACGCCGGTGTCGTAGGGCGGGTCGGCCACGAGCTGGGGGCCCTTGCCCGCCGTGCCGTCGAAGAACGCCCAGCCGAGCGTGCGCCCGTCGAGGCCCGGCCCGGCGAGCCACATCATCAGCACCTGCTGGCGGGCGC
>WLDE01000034.1 GCA_009704985.1 Actinomycetota bacterium
CAGCCTCGGCGTCCGCAGCTGCGACGCCCGGCGTGCCGGCGGCATCGCTCACCCAGGAGGAGCAGGTGGTGGTGGCCACCTGGTGGTGCAAGCTCGCCGACGCCGCCGGCGGCGTTGCCGCGCTCGGCGGACCCGAGCTGCAGGCGCTGCTGCCCGGGGTGTTCGGCGCCGCGGAGCTCGGCCGGTGGCACGAGGCGGGCCGCATCGCAGAGCGGCTGTGGCGCACGACCCGCGTTGCCCAGGCGGCGCTCGGTGTGGCGGCAGCGCTCGCGCGTTCCGAGCCGACGCCGCTGCTCGACGAGGTGCTCGTCGCCCATCCCGACGACGAGGTCCTCGTCGCGACGGCTGCGTTCAGTCGGGCGCTCTGGCAGCTCTACCTCGAGCACCGTCCCGACCTCGCCCGGGCCACCCTGGAACAGGCGCTCGCACGGTGCGGTGCCCACGCCGAGATCTGCGAGGACGGGCTGGCCACGATCGACCTCCACACCGGCGACCCCGAGGCCGTCGAGCGCCGCGTCGGCGATCGGCCCGTGCAGCCCGGCAGGCCGACGTCGTTCGCGCTGAACGCGCTCGCCATGGCCGATCTCGTCCGGGGGCGTCACGCGCGCGTGCTGGAGCGGCTCGACGCCGAGCTGGAGCGCCAGGTCGATCCCGGGTTGAACCTGTCGGCCGACCGCTACCGGTTCGTGCGATCGATGGTGCTGGCCCGGTCGGGGTCGGGCACTGCGGTCGAGCGGGCCGAGCTCGCGGGGGAGCTGGGCCGGCTCTACGACGCGACCCTCCGCCGTGGTGACCACTGGAACCTCGGGTGGGCGGCCTGGGTGGCGGGCCAGGCGGACGCCCGATCCGGCCGGTCGCGTGCGGCCCGCCGCCGCCTCGACACCGCGGTCGCCGCGTTCGGGCGCGCCCACCGGGCCGGCTTCGCCGACTGGCCACGCGCCACACTGGTGACCCTCGCCTCGTTGCACGAGGGCGCCGAACCCGACGACCGGGACCTCGACGCGCTGCGATCACCGGTGCACGCCGTGGCCGCCGAGCGGTCCGACGCGCTGCTGGCGCTCGCCCTCCACGCTCGCGCCACCGGCGGGCGACGGAGCGACGTCGTCGCCCGGCTGCGCGAGGCGATGGCCGTCGCCCATCGTCAGCGGGAGGTGCTCACCGGGCACCTCGTCGCCGTCGAGCAGCTCCTGCTCGGTGTCGCGCCGGACACGCCACCGGACGATCCGGCCGCCGACGGCCCCGTGCTGGTGGCGTGCCGGCGCGCGCTCTCCGGCACCGTCGACGACGTCGAGGTGGCGGCCGGCGATCTGGTCGGGCTCGGCTGGTCGGTCACCGGGGTGCGACTGCTCGCGTTCGCCGCGGAGCGGGTCCGCGTGGCCGAGCCGCGGCGGGCCACCCGGATCCTCCAGCTCGTCCGCTCGACGGCGGACGGCTTCGACGAGCCGTTGCGACCGTGGGTGCTCTCCGCTCCGCCACTGCCGACGCTGTCGGCTCGTGAGCTCGAGATCGCCCGGGCCGTGGCCGGGGGAGCGGGCCGTGACGAGCTCGCCGCCCGGCTGGTCGTGTCACGTCGGACGATCGACTCGCACCTGCAGCGGGTCTACGCCAAGCTCGGCATCTCGAGCCGGGCCGAGCTGCGCGTCTGGCTCGAGCAGTCGGCCGAGGACCGGCCTCGGCGTCGCGGCTCCTGACTCCGCCCGCGCGGCGAGAGGCGACGGCATCGGAAGTGGCACCGGGCGGGAGGTCGGCAGGGGCAGGGGAAGCGGCAGCGCGATCGACGCCGTGCCCGACCGCACCGTGGGGTGCCCGGCCCCGTGCAGCGCACCCTGGAGCGCGGCGTGGGCGAGGGTGTGCGAGGTCGGGCGGTCCGCCTCTGCCGCGGCCTTCGGGTGCCAGTCGAGCAGGGCCACGCCGGAGAGCACGAGCGCCATCGCGGCCACGCGTCTCGCGTCGAGTGACTCGTCGTAGATCCATCGGGCCATCAGCACGGTGAACGTCGCCTCGAGACCGCCGATCAGGATCACGGCCGGCCCGACGTCGCCGAGCGAGCGGACCAGGTAGACGTCGAGCAGGATGCCGAGCGCGAAGCAGACGAACACGGCGACGGAGGGCCAGAGCCTCGTGAATCCGGCGGCGGGCTTCATGAACAGGCTGCCGGCCACGAAGCAGGCGGAGGCGCCGATGGCGAGGAGGATGCGCGGGACCACGGGTGCATCGTCGGTGGTCGGTGGCCGTCCGCTGTACGCGTTGGACGCGCAAGCGTGTCAGCGCACACGCGTGTCGGTGTGCTGAGGGATCGGACCGATCGTCGAACCGCCGGGCGACCGACCGTGCGGGATTGACACCGCTGATCGGAGGTCGTTAGGGTTCCCTAACATGCAGATGAGGCGAACCACCACCCCCCGCACGATCCGGCTGGCGGCCATCGGGATCGCGCTGGCGAGCGTCACCGCGGCGTGCGGGTCCGACGACGCGTCGAGCGACGGCGGCACCGTCACGGTGTACATCGGTCGTCAGTACGGCATCGAGCCGGTGTTCGAGGCCTTCACCGAGGCGACGGGCATCGAGGTGCGGTTCACCAGCGGTGGCGACCCCGAGCTGCGCGAGCGGCTGATCGCCGAGGGTGAGAACACCCCGGCCGACGTGGTGCTCACCGCCGACGCGGCGAACATCGAGCTGTCCGCCCAGGCCGGGCTGCTCGCCCCGATCGAGAGCGAGGCGCTCACGGCGGCCATCCCGGCCGAGCTCCGCAGCCCCGACGACCTCTGGTTCTCGCTCAGCCGTCGCGCCCGCGTCGTGATCTACAGCACCGAGCGGGTGACCGAGCCGCCCACCACCTACGCCGCCGTCGGCGACCCGCAGTGGGCGGGCCGGGTGTGCCTGCGTCCCAGCACCCACCCCTACACCCAGTCGCTCGTCGCGAGCATCATCGCCGCCGAGGGTGAGGAGCGGGCCACGGAGATCGTCTCGTCGTGGGTGGCCAACGACCCGCTCTACATCAACAGCGACACGGACATCTACAAGGCCGTGGCGTCCGGCGAGTGCGACATCGCGATCGCGAACACCTACTACCTCGGCCGTCTCCAGACCGAGAACCCCGACTTCCCCGTGGCGATCTCGTGGCCCGAGCAGGACGGCCGCGGGGCGCACGTCAACGTGAGCGCCGCCGGCGTCACCGCGAACGCACCGAACCCGGAGGGCGCGAAGCGACTGATCGAGTGGCTCGCGACCGACGGCCAGGAGCAGTTCGCCGCGGCGAACTTCGAGTACCCGGCGGACCCGACCTCCCCGGTCAACGAACTCGTCGCGACGTGGGGTGAGTTCACCGCCGACCTGGGTGTCGTGCTCCGGCTCGGTGAGCTCAACCCGGCGGCCGTCGAGGTGTTGAGCGTCGCCGGGTACGAGTGACACTCGCCACGATCCCGACGTCGACGACGACCCTGCGTCGCCGCGCGCGATCGCTGCCCGGATGGGTGGCGATCGTGGTGGTGGCCGGGGTCGTCGCCGCGCCCGTGATCGTCATCGTCGCGTCGATCCTCGACCCGACGACGGAGGTGTGGCGCGAGCTGTGGGACACCCGGCTTCCGGGGATGATCCGTGACACGGTGACCCTCCTCACCACGGTGGTGATCGGCGCGACCGTGCTCGGCACCGGGCTCGCGTGGTTCGTCACCGCCTACGACTTCCCCGGGCGGCGACTGCTCGGCTGGGCACTGGTCACGCCACTCGCGGTGCCGGGGTACGTGCTCGGCTTCGTGTGGCTCGACACGATGCAGGGGCCGCTCGGCGCCCGGGCGGTGCGCAGCATCTGGCTGTGCGCCGCCGTGCTGATCATGGCCCTCTACCCGTACGTCTACCTGCTCGCGCGGGCGGCGTTCCGCGACCAGTCGGCCGCCACCGTGGCCGTCGCCCGCAGCCTCGGCTGCAGCCCGTGGCAGGCCTGGTGGCGGGTCACGCTGCCGATGGCCCGGCCGTCGATCGCCGCCGGTGCCGCGCTGGTCGCGATGGAGGTGCTCACCGACGTCGGCACCGTGCGGCTGTTCAACGTCAGCACGATCGCGGACGGTGTCCTGCGCGTGTGGTTCGGCACCGGCGACCGCAACGCGGCGGCCGAGCTCGCCACCCTGCTGATCGGCGCCGCCGTGCTGCTGATCGCCGTCGAGCGGCTGCTCCGCGGTCGGGCCCGCTACACCCAGGGCGGCCGCGCCGAGTCGGTGGCACCGCGGCGCACGCGGGTGGGCACCACCGTCGCCGCAGCGGTGGCCGGCTGGTCGGTCGTCGCGCTGGCCGTCGCGGTGCCGATCGTGAAGCTGGTCCGGTGGGTGGGCGAGGCGCGCGCCACCGGGCAGACCATCGCGGTCGAGGGCGACCTCGGGTTCCACGTCACCTCGTCGGTCCGGGTGGCCGGTGCCGCGACGATCGTGTGCGTGGTCGTCGGCACCACCCTCGCATGGCTCGCCCGGCGGCGGGGCACCGCCGGACAGGTGGTCGCCCGCACCGCCACGCTCGGCTACGCGGTCCCGGGCCCGGTCGTCGCGGTCGGGGTGGTGATCACCCTCGCCGCGCTCGACCGGCGTGACTGGCTGCCCGACGGCGTGCTGCTCGTCGGGTCCATGGTCGGGTTGATCTACGCGCTCACGGTGCGCTTCCTCGCGGTGTCCTACCAGGGGGTGGAGGCCACGCTCGCCAAGGTGCCACCGAACGTGATCGCCGGTGCACGCACCCTGGGTGCGGGCCCGCTCCGGGTGGCGGTGCGGGTCGAGCTGCCGCTGATCCGGACCGGCCTCCTGGCCGCCGCGGCCCTCGTCGCGATCGACTCGGTGAAGGAGCTGCCGGTCACGCTGTTGCTCCGGCCGTTCGGCACCGACACACTCTCGGTGTGGGTCTGGCGCGCGACATCGGAGAGCCTGTGGGTGCAGGCGGCGGTGCCGTCCCTGGCGATCGTGGCGCTGGGGATGATCTCGGTCGCGATCCTGCAGTGGGCGCTGGATCGCGGCGCGGAGGTGACGACGTGACCGCCGTGTCGCCCCGCATCCGGCCGGCGTTCACCGCCCCGGAGGTGCGCGACACCACCGGTGCCGCTCCCCACCCGGCCGCGCTCGAGGCACGTTCCATCCGCAAGGTCATCGGCGGTCGCGCCGTCGTCGACGGCGTCGACCTCGCCGTGCAGCCGGCCGAGCTGCTCGCCCTCGTGGGGCCGAGCGGCTGCGGCAAGTCCACGCTGCTGCGGGTGATCGCCGGGCTCGAGCCGGCCGACGGGCAGGTGCTGCTCGACGGCGCCGACGTCAGCGCGCTGCCGGCCGAACGCCGGTGGATCGGCCTCGTCTTCCAGGACCACGCGCTCTTCCCGCATCTGCGCGTCGACCAGAACCTCACCTTCGGGGTGCGGCACCTGTCGCGGCGCGAACGGGCGACGCTCGTGGGTGAGCTGCTCGAGCTGGTGCGGCTGCCCGGTCTCGCGAAGCGCTACCCGCACGAGCTGTCGGGCGGCGAGCAGCAGCGCATCGCGCTCGCGCGTGCGCTCGCGCCGCAGCCGCCCGTGGTGCTGCTCGACGAGCCGTTCGCGAACCTCGACGCGTCGCTGCGCGACTCGCTGCGCACGGATGTCATCGCCGCGCTGCGCTCGCGCCGCACGAGCGCGGTGCTGGTCACCCACGACCGCGACGAGGCACTCCTCGTCGGCGACCGTGTCGCGGTGATGCGTGCCGGACGGATCCTGCAGGTCGACCTGCCCGAGCAGGTGTACGAGCGGCCGGTCGACCGGTTCGTCGCCAGGTTCCTGGGCGATGCGGCGTTCCTGCCCGGCTCCGACGGCGGGGTGCTGATGGCCCGCCCGCACGATCTCACGATCGAGCCGGGTGGGGCCGACCGGGTGCTGGCCCACCACTACTTCGGTTCGATGTGGCGGTACGAGGTCGGCCGCGCCGACGGATCGACGGTGCTCGCCGAGGTCCCGGCGGGCTCGAGGCTGCTCGAGGTGGGGTCGCCGTGCACCGTGCACGTGGTGGCCGGCCACGCCCTGCACCACCTCGACTGATCCGGCCCGCCCGATCCGGCCCGCCCGATCCGGCCCGCCCGATCCGGCCCGGTCCGAACCGGAGCGGGCTCAGAGCCAGCCGCGGCGCTTGAACAGCACGTAGAGCGCACCGGAGCCGCCGAACACCAGCACGGCCGAGGTGATCACACCCCAGGTCTCGCCCGAGCCGGGGTAGGGGATGTTCTGCCCGTACCAGCCGGTGATCGAGGTCGGCACCGCGATGATCGCCGCCCAACTGGTCACGCGCTTCATCACCTGGTTCTGGCGGTAGTCGCGCAGGCTGATGTTCGTCTCGACGATCGTCGACACCAGGTCGCGCAGCGAGTCGGCCGATTCGGTCACGCGCAGCACGTGGTCGTACACGTCCTGGAAGTACGGGTACAGCGCGTCGGACACCGACGTGTGCTCGCGGCGCATGAGGCCGCTCACGGTCTCGCGCAACGGCACCACGAGCCGATGGAAGCGCACGAGGGCGCGGCGCATCTGGAACCAGTTGCGCTGCTGCTCGGCCGACAGCGGTTGGTCGGCGAACAGCCCGGCACTCACCTCGTCGTAGTAGTCGTCGAACTGCTCGACCACGTCGAAGTAGGCATCGACCACCACGTCGAGCAGCCCGTACAGGAGGAAGTGGACGCCGTGCTGCACCAGCTCGGGTGACTGGTCCCACCGGTGGAGCACCGGGTCCATCGAGAACCCGTCGTCGTGTCGGACGGTGATCAACCATCGCGAGTTGACGAACGCGTCGATCTCGGTCTCGATCAGCACCGCTGCCTCGACGTCGACACGCACCGAGTGGCACGACAGGAACGAATGACTTTCGTACACGTCGAGCTTCGGCCGCTGGTGGATGCTGAGCGCGTCCTCGATCGCCAGCTCGTGCAGGCCCAGCTCGTCGGCGAGCTCGAAGAGCAGTTCTCGTGTCGGCCCGCACAGGTCGACCCACACGATCGCCTCCGGATCGCGGAGGTGGTCGGCGACCTCCGAGAGGTCGAACCCCTCGTCCGTGAGCACGCCGTTTCGCCACGCCCGCGTGAGGCACGTCGCCGTCATCGCCACCCGGCCCGTTCGGCTCGCACGTGCCCACCGTACCGAGCGGCCCCGAGCGGCGTGCGACACCGGGCGCGCCACAGGTCGCCGGTCACGCGCCACCTCCTCGGTGGTGCCGCACGGCCCACGGCCACAGTGGCGCCGACGCCGCGACGGCGACCAGCGGCCACCAGGCCGGGGCGAACGGCTCGAGGTGGAGCAGGTCGGCGAGCGGTCCGACGTAGACGCACATGGGCGTGATGGCGACGAGCGCCGCCGTCACCACGATCACCGTGCGCGTCCACGGCCTCGGTCGCACCCAGGGCGGACGGTCCGGGCTCCGCATGGTCGCGAGCAGCACCGGTTGGGTGGCGAGCAGCGAGCAGAACGCGAGGGCGCGGGCACGATCCTCGGGCCACACCGACAGCGCCCACAGGTACATGGTGAGCAGCACTGCGGCGACGAGGAGTCCGACGGCCCACGCGGGTGCGAGCGTGCGCAGCCGGAGGGCATCGCCCACGGGTCGAGGTGGCCGTCGCATCGCGTCGTCGCCGGCGGGGTCGGCCTGGAACACGAGCGACACGATCGGGTGCAGCAGGATCTCGAGCACCACCAGGTGGATCGGGAGCAGCAGCAACGGTTCGCCGAGCAGCGGCACCACCAAGGCGGCGAGCAGCAGCGGTGGGTGGAACGCGATCAGGTAGGCGAAGGCGCGCGTCAGGTTGTCGAAGATCCGGCGGCCCTCCTCGACCGAGGCGACGATCGTGGAGAAGTTGTCGTCGAGCAGCACGATCGACGCCGACTCACGCGCGACCGCCGTGCCCCGTTCGCCCATCGCGACGCCGATGTCGGCCTCGCGCAGCGCGGGTGCGTCGTTGATCCCGTCACCGGTCATCGCCACCACCTCGCCGCGGCGGCGCAGTGCCGCGACCAGGAGGTGCTTCTGCTCGGGGCGGGTGCGCGCGAACACGTTCACCTCCGCCGCCAGTTCGTCGAGCCGCGCGGGGTCGGCCGCGTCGAGGTCGGCGCCGGTGGCGATCAGGTCGACCCCGGAGCGTTCGTGCGGCAGCCCGAGCCCGGTGGCGACGGCGTGCGCCGTGGCGGGATGGTCGCCCGTCACCATCACCACTCGGACACCGGCGTCGCCGCACCGTCGCAGCGCGTCGGGCACACCGGCGCGCAGCGGGTCGCTGAAGGCGACGAGCCCGGCGAAGCGCAGCCCCGACTCGTCCTCGGCACGCGACGCCGAGCTCGGTGGCGCGTCGCCGGCGGCGACGGCGATCACCCGCATCCCCTGCTCGGTGAACGCCGTGTTCGCCGCCTCCGCGGCGGCTCGGACCGACCCGTCGGCGGCGCTGTGCGCCAGCACTCCTTCGATCGCGCCCTTCGACGCCACGAGTCGCCGGCCACCGCCGGCCGGGCGCCACGCGTGGGTGAGGTAACGGTCGGTCGTGTCGAACGGCCAGTCCTCGGTGAGCTCGTCGCCGTGCAACCGTTCGACGTCGATCCCGTGCGCCTCGGCGAAGCCGACGATCGCGAGGTCGAGCGGATCGAACGGCGACGGTTCGCAGGCCCGCACGGCGGCCTCGAGCAGCGCGACCGACGGTGCGTCCGCGGCACCGTCACGCGAGGTCGTCCCGCCCGTGGGGGTCCACGCCGCTGCGACCGTCAGCCGGCCCTCGGTGAGGGTGCCGGTCTTGTCGGTGCAGATCACCGTGGTCGACCCGAGCGTCTCCACGCTGGGCAGCCGCCGCACGAGCGCGTGGCGTTGGGTGAGCCGCCACGCCCCGAGCGCCAGGTACAGCGTGTACACCATCGAGAACTCCTCGGGGATCGCCGCGATCGCCAGGCTCACGCCCGCGATCACCGCGTCGCCCCACCCGTCCCCGTGCAGCACCTCGGCGACCACGACCGCGACGCAGAACACGAGTGCGAGCAGCGCCAGCGCTCGGACGAGACGTGCGAGCGCCAGCTGCAGCGGCGTGCGTGGCGGCCGGGTGTCCGCGACGAGCCGGCCGATCCGTCCGTAGCGCGTGGCCTGACCGGTGGCGGTGACCACGGCCTCCGCGCTGCCCGACAGCACGGTGGTGCCGGCCCAGAGCCGTGTTGCCTCCGGCGCGTCGTGGTCCGGCGCGTCCGCCGTGCGCTTGTCGACGGGGAGCGACTCGCCGGTGAGCGACGACTCGTCCACCATCACCTGTGAGGCAGCCGTCACCACGGCGTCGGCCGGGACCACGTCCCCCTCTCGCACCCGGACGAGGTCGCCGACGACCACCTGATCCGCAGGCACCGAACACTCCTCACCGTCCCGCGTCACCGTCGCGGTCGGTGCCGTGAGCCGGCGGAGCTGCTCGAGCGTGTGCTCGGCTCGTGACTCGAGCAGCCAGCCGACCGCCGCGATCGGGCCCAACGCGACGAACGCCACGATCGCATCGGTGGTCTCGCCGATCAGGAGATACGTGGGGGCCGCCACCAGCAGCAGGAGGACCATCGGGTCGGTCAACGGCCCCAGCACCCGCCTCCATCGGGAGCCCCTCGCCTCGGGCACCACCACGTTCGGGCCGTCGCGCCGCAACCGGTCCGCCGCCTCCGCGGCCGTCAACCCGGACGTCGACCCGGACGTCGACCCGGACGTCGACCGGTTCATCGACCCGGTCGTCGCTGCACCTGTGATCGTCCTGCGCACGCCAGCACCAGCCTCACGAGCGCCGGGGTCGGGCGGCGCCGAGTCCATCGTCGGACGCAGCACCTCCGGCCCCCAGGGTCGAAGGTCGGTTCTCGCGCGCCCACCCGACTCGTCGATCGCTCCGACCGGTCATCCGCAGCCCTCGCCCGCTCGCTCCGGAGTACGTTCGGGGACGTGGTGGATCACGCAGCAGCACCGATCGAACGCGAGCCGGACACGGCCCCGCTCCGCCCAGGCCTCGGCTGGGCCGGACCGTCACGCGACGACCCGGAGGTGGTGGCACTGCGCGACCACCTGGCCGCGAACAACGGCATCGTCGGCCTCGAGATCTGCGAACCGCACGAGATCGAGCGGGCCGTGCGGATCTTCGACCGCGACGGCTTCGTGGTGGTGCGGGACGCGCTCAACGCCGAGCAGACCGCCACCCTCGCGGCCGGGGTGATCGCGGCCGTGGAGGAGATCGTGTCGCTCGACGACACCCGCGAGGGCAACCGCGGCTCGCACCGCTATTCCTTCGGCGGCACCTCGATCACGCGCAGCATGCTGCACCGCCCCGAGTGGCGCATGCTGGTCGACCTCCCGACCGTCACCCCGATCCTCACCGCGATCTTCGGGTCGACCGACTACGTGGTGCGGGCGGCGAGCGGCGACTTCTGCCTGCCCGGCGCGGTGGGCTACCAGCCGTTGCACGCCGACATGCGCGACTTCGTGAGCCCCGAGCGCACGCCGTTCAGCTCGTTCCTCGATCGCCGCGGGTACCTCACCACGCGTGACCTGCCGGTGCCCTACGTGTGCGTGAACTTCCTCCCGTTCGACCAGGACCGGCTGAACGGGCCGACGCGGCAGATCCCCGGCACGCAGCACGCCCGCGTGCCACCGCCGACGCTCGAGGAGGAGCCGGAGTGGATGCGGCTCAGCACCGTGTGCCCGGCGCCGGCCGGTGCGGTGCAGATCCGCGACGTGCGCGCCTGGCACGGGGGCACGCCGAACCTGTCCGAGCACGTGCGGGCGATCCCGAACGTGGAGTACTACGCCCCCTGGTTCCGCGAACCGACCATCCCGGCCATCACGTACGCGGACTGGCGGACGATGTCCGACCACGCGCGCCATCTGACGCGCCACCTCGTGCAGGACTCGTCGGAGGAGCTCCGGACGGGGTACTCGTTCGCGCCGCTGCTGCCGTTCCGGCCCCGCTGATCGCGGGGCCGAGCGTCACCCGGGGCGCGAGCCCCAGGTGTCGAGGTGCATCACCGTCTCGATCGGCGGGCGCTTGGCGGGCTTGAAGTCGGTGCCCTTCGTGTAGCCGATCGTGATCAGCGCGCACTGGGTGACCTCGGCGTACGGGATGCCGAGGATCTGGGCGGCCTGCTCCTCGAACATCAGGTGGATCGTGGTCCACGCCGTGCCGAGGCCGCGCTCGCGGGCGGCGAGCATGAAGCTCCACGCTCCGGGCAGGATCGACCCGTACATCGACGTGGCCGCCATGTTCGGCAGGCCGTCGAGGCGGCCGGGCAGGCACGGGATGAGCATCGCGGGTGCCTTCTCGAAGTTCTCCGCCATGTAGGTGGCCGAGTCGACCACGCGGGCCTGCTGGTCGGGGTCGGCCGACTCGATGTTGGTCGCCGCGCCGGCCATCTGGGTGTACATCGCCCAGCCCTGGCGATAGAGGTCGGCGAGTCCCTTGCGCTTCTCCGGATCGGTGACGACGAGCCACTGCCAGCCCTGCAGGTTCGACCCGGTGGGTGCCTGCACCGCGTACTCCAGGCACTCCTTGATCACCGACAGCTCGACGGGCCGGTCGAAGTCGAGCCGCTTGCGCACGGCGCGGGTGGTGCTCAGGACCTCGTCGGCGCTGAGGTTCAGCTTCATCTGGTGCTCCCTGTTCTCGATCGCGGCCGGTGGTGACCGGAGCCGACGTCCGCCCCCGTGCGCGACGCCGACCGGGAAGCTACTCCTCGGGCCGGAACCGCTTCGCCTCCGGTCGAGGATCCGTACACCGTCGGCGAGCTTGCGTCGTCGTCACCCATGCGGCGTGCGCCGGTCCGGTGCATCGTGACGGTGTCACGACACCCGACACCCGGCCATCGGCCGGCGCGACGCCCCGGAGCAGCACCATGATCCTCGCCGTCACCGTCTGAGCGCTCGCGGCCGCGTGATCAGCTGGTGACGCCGAAGCTGATCTGGCCGAGCGGGCCGAAGTCCGCGACGAAGGTGTCGCCCGGCGCCATCGGGTGGATGCGGATGAACGAGCCGGACAGGATGCTGTGCCCCGGCTGCATCTCGACGCCGAACTCGTGCAGCTTGCGCGCCAGCCACGCGACCGAGTTGATCGGGTTGCCCATCACCGCCGCGGCCGTGCCCGACTCGACGACCTCGCCGTTCTTGTAGAGCGCACCGCCGACGTGGCGGACGTCGATGTCACGCAGCGAGACGGGGTTGCCGCCGATCATCACGAACCCGCAGGAGGCCGCGTCGGAGATGCTGTCGATCACCCCGGGCTTGCCGCGCTTGCCGTAGCGGGTGTCGACCACCTCCACCGCCGGCGTGACGAAGTCGGTGGCGCGGATCACGTCGGCCGCGTTGACCGACGGCCCGCCCAGCGGCTCCTTCAGCACGAACACCAGCTCCACCTCGACGAGTGGCTTGTTCAGCAGGCTGCGCGACACCTGGGTGCCTTCGTCGAGGAACCAGTTGTCGAACAGGGTGCCGTAGTCGGGCTCGGTGGCGCCGGTGGCCTCGCGCATCGCACGTGAGGTGAGGCCGACCTTGTGGCCCTTCACCACGCGGCCGTTCGCCACCTTGATGTCGGTGACGTGCTGGCCGACGGCGTACGCGTCCTCGATGTCCGCGTCCTCGTACTGCAGTGTCAGCGGATCGATCCACTGCCGCGTGAGCTCGGCCTGCACCAGCGCTTCGGCCATGGTGCGATGCTGGGCGTCGGTCATGCGCATGGGGATCCTCCGTCGGTGCGGGTCGGTGCGGGTCGGTGCGGGTCGGTGCGGGTCGGCTCACGATGCCACACGTGGAACGGCTGAGCAAGCAGTTGCTTGATGTTCTCGGGTCGACCGACACCCGGTCCGTCACTCGAGAAGGCGTCGCGTCGCGAACCGCGACCCGTCGGTGTTCGCCGACCCGCTGCGATTCGACATCGAACGTGTCGGCGCGGGTGCCGCCTCCAGGAACGTCAGCTCGTCGACCGCGATCTCCAGGTAGTCGAAGGCCGGCCCGTCGGGCGGGTGCCAGCGGCCAGCGCCGGCCGTGCCGATCGTGCGGCCGTCGACCTCGCGGTGCTCGGTGATCGGTGTCGACCACCGTTGGGCGACGTCGCCCGCTCCGCCGGCCGCCGCCCGCAGGCGGTCGTCGGACACGAAGTACACGAGTCGATGCCGGTCGTCGAACACGAGGACGGCCTTGATCGTGTGACCCGCGCAGCGGAAGGTCGCGCGGGCCGAGCGGTCGTCGATCCCGGTCCAGGTGACGTCGGCGTCCACGAGCGCGGCCGGGGCGAACACGCACAGGTCGTTCAGGATCGTCACGGTCTCCGCGCGGGTGAACTCCGGGCCGCCCGACCGCACGACCGGGATCACCGATGCAGCTCGTACCTCCATCGTGGCGGCATCGCCGACGTAGGCGTGCAGCACGTCGGCGGGAAGGCCGCGCATCGTGGCGTCCATCCAGAACACCCGTGTCGGTGCGGCGCCGAAGGTGTTCACCTGACGTCCGGTGAACCGCATCCAGGGCGACCGTTCGTCGCTGCGGATGCGCCCGTGGATCGTGGCGTCGATGCCGACGACGCGAGGTCGTCCCACGGCACCCGAGACGCGGACGAACTCGGCCACCGGACCGGGCAGGTCGGCGAGGTCGTCCTCCGTGACCAACGCGGCGCTGGGGCGGCCGTCGCCGGTGACCGTCGCGCGGGCGTCGGCGGCGAGCCGCCGGAAGCGGACTCGCAGGCTCGTCGGGCCGTCGGCGAGCGCACCCCACACCGCGGCCAGCAGCAGGAGCACGTTGGCCGCTGTGCCGGCGCGGGCGTCGGTCCACGAGGTGAGCACCACGGCCTGTGAACCGATCGCCGCGAGGCCGGCGACGAGCCACCAGCCACGGGCGCGAGCACCCATCATCACCGCGGCGGCCACGACGGCGATCGCCGCGGCCAGCCAGGCGACTGCCATCGCCGCGCCGATCGGCGCGGTGAGTTGCTCGACGTCCGCCCAGCCGAATCCCTCCACCACCCCGAGCAGGTGGATCAGGCCGTGCACGAAGCTGATCGTGACGGCCACTGCTGCGATGACACGCCGCATGACGTTGCTCCTCCCGACGGTGTGGCGCGTCCCGACGTGGACGCGTCCGGCCACGTGTCCAGCGTCCACCCGGTCGCGGCCGCGTACCAGTGCCGGAGGTCCCCGACGACGACGTGGAGGTCGGCCTCGGTGGGTCAGCTCGTCGTGAGCAGGTCGGGGTGGTGGCGGCGGACGAGCTCGGGGTAGCTGCGTGTGAAGTAGTTCCACAGCTGCTGGCCATAGGTGTCGACGGGGGCCGAGTTGGTGCCGGCGGCCCCGGCCAGCAACTCGTCGCGCTTGGCCATGAACCCGGCGCTGAGGTGGTGCGGGCTCGCCGCGACCGCCTCGGCGAAGCGGGGGTCGAGCGGTAGCGGCGCCAGCGAGGTGGTGAGGCCGGGCCCGTGGAAGTAGCCCGACGAGTAGCGCTCGGCGGACACGATCACGCGATGGTTGGTGGCGACGAAGTAGTTGCCGGTCATCGACTGCAGCATCTCGCCGAGGTTCACCACGATCGCGTCGCCGTCGGCGGGCACGTCGATCCAGTCGCCGTCCTGGTTCTCCACCTGCAACCCGGGGACCCCGTGCTGCCACAGCAGGGTGAGGAACCCGGTGTCGTGGTGCGCGTTGACGCCCGCCTCGCCGGCCGGGGTGGGCGGGTAGCGGATGAGCTTCACGAGCGACATCCTCCGCTCGCCGAAGTGGCGGTCGAGGTGGTCGGCGGGCAGGCCGAGCCCGATGCTCATCGCCGCCATGAGCTGGTCGGCGATCGCACCCATCTCGCGTTGGAAGCGCTCGACCAGCTCGCGGAAGTGGGGGAGGGTGTCGTCGGGCCACTGGTTGGGTCCCTCGAGCCGGAGGTAGGCGGGCTCGACGTCGGGGTGGCGCGGATCGAGCTCGGTCCACACGTCGATCTGCTCGCGGTGATCCACCCGGTTGTCGGTGAGCTCGGCGCCCACGCGCTCCCACCCGCGGAACCACGGGGAGTTCAGCTTGTCGATCTGCGCCTTCGCCTCCTCCGGCAGCGCGAAGAAGGTGCGCAGCGCGGTGAAGTAGTCGTCGAGGAAGGATCGCTCGACGCCGTGGTCGACGAGCCGGAAGAAGCCGACCTCGTGGCAGATCACCCGCAGGCGATCAGCGAACGTCGTGCGGTCGGCTCCCGGCCGAGTCCAGTCCTGCAGCGAGACGACGGGGATCTCCTGGAACGCCATGGCCCTCACCCTATTGCCGCCGCAGCGGGGCGGGCGATGGCGATCCGGTCAGCCGGACGTGGCGATGTCGATCACGATCCGGGCGGGCTCGTCGAGGATCGTGACCCGGAACGGGTGCTCGGCATCGACCCCGATCACCCAGCTGAGCACCGCCTCGAAGTCGCCGAGGAGCACGAGCTCCTGCACCACGGGAGCGTTCACGTCGATGCGGTCCGGGCCGGTGTACACCTGACCGAGGTCGCCGGTGAGGTCGTAGCCGGACGCCCACGCCATGCGCACGCGGAGGAACGCGTCGCCGTCGACCGCGACGGGGAGGTCGGACGGGTCGGCGGTGAACGGCGGATCGACGTACTGCACCGCGTACCCGGGCACCCGGTCGCCGAGGAACTCGAACACCACCCGCTCGTAGCCGTCGTGGCGCCCGGTGCGCACGTCGACCAGCAAGGCGGTGAGGCCGGGTCCGTTGACGCCCTCGGGGGTGGAGACCGGGGTGGTGGCCGCACCGGGGAGCAGGGTCGTGCCGGTCGGGGTCGTGGTCGGGATCGTGATCGGGATCGTGGTGGTCGCGTCGGTGGTGGTCGGGACCGTGGTCGGGATCGTCGTCGAACCCGTGGTGGTGGTCGGGATCACCGTGGTGCCGGGGGTCGTGTCGGGCGTCGTGTCGGGTGCGGTGGTCGTGGTCGTCAAAGGTGCTGTGGTCGGTGTCGCGGTGGTGGGCGCGCCGGAGGAGTCGTCGCCACCGCACGCGCCGGCCGCGGTGGCCAGAGCGAGCACACCGAGCAGCGCCCATCGGCGCGCTCCCACCGTCGCTCGCTGGCGCGCGCTCGGTGTGTGACGGAGGTGCTGGATCCTGCTCGACGTCACCGCTCCACCTCCCGGAGACTGGGGTGGCCCCGGCGGTCACCACGTTCATCGTCGGACGAGCTCGCGACCTGCGACAGGGCCGAAGGTCGGATGCGTCCCGACTCGGCCTGCGTCGCTGACTTCAGAAGGTGATGCCCGCAGGGCGGACGCCTGTCGCCGGCGGTGGCTCGTCGATCGTGGAGAACCGGGCGCGCAGGTGGGTGGTGTCGTTGTAGCAGCGGACGATCCAGCGGTCGGGCGTGATCACGAGGTGGGAGATCGACCCGTTGTCGGCGCCGGTGAACGAGAACCCGGTCGAACCGGTGGCGAGGTTCATGATCGTGCCGATCACACCGCCGTGCACCACGACCACCACCAGCTCGTCGGGGTGGGCCGAGGCGATCCGCTCGACGCCGGCGCGGACGCGTGCGCGCAGCGCGGCCTCCGACTCGGCGCCGGGGATGACGTCCCAGCGGCCCTGTGCCGACATGGCGAGCGCGATCGGGTCGCCGTCGACCATGCGGCGCCGCAGCTCGCCGCCCTCCCACTCGCCCAGGAACACCTCGCGCAGGTCGGGCTCCACCCGGGGCTCGATGCCGAGACGCGTGGCGAGCGGGGCTGCGGTCTGATGGGTGCGTTGCAGCGTGGTGACGTAGATCGCGGCGACGCGCTCGCCGCTCGCGACCAGGCGGTCCCTGATCCGCTCCGCCTGCTCGTGACCCTCGGGAGCGAGCGCGGGGTCGCCGTGGCCGTCGCACAGGGGGAGAGGGCGTCCCTCGGTCATCGGTTCGGACTCGCCGTGGCGCACCACGAGCAGCTCGCACGCGCCGGGCGGCGGGACGAAGCGGTGCTGCCGGAACTGGCGCGGTCCGCCCTCGGGTGCCGTGGCGATCTCGGACGGCTCGGCCACCCCCGAGGTCGGTGCGGTGGCCGTCGGATCGGGGGAGAGGGCGTCGGGGCTCACGCCGGGCGAAGTTACCGGTCGTGGGTCCGGACAGCCGAGACGCGCCACGTTCGTTTCACAGACATATGACAGTGTCATATGTTTGCGGTACGCTCTCGCGCATGGAACGGACGGCCAACCTCCTCGGCGCCCTCGGGCTCGCGCTGCACGATCGTGTCGCCACGGTCGTCGCCGAGGCGAGTGGCAGGTCCGTCGTCGACTCGGCGGCGGTCAACGCGGTGGGCCACTCGCCGGGGGCCAGCGTCGGCTTCGTCGCGACGGTGCTCGGACTCACGCACGCCGGTGCGGTGCGGGTGATCGACCGGTTGGAGCGGGACGGCCTGCTCGAACGTCGCGACGGCGTCGACGGTCGCACGCTCGGACTCCACCTCACGCCGGCCGGGTCCCGGATCTGGCGCCGTCAGCTCACCGCCCGTGCGCGCCTGCTCGACGAGCTGGTCGCGGGACTGCCTCCCCGGGACCGGACCGCCCTCGACGGGCTGTTGGACCAGCTCCTCGACGCGCTCACCACCGACGTCGCCGGAGCGGAGCACACCTGCCGGCTCTGCGACGAGCGGTCGTGTCCGCAGCAGGCATGTCCCGTCACCCTGGCGGTCGAGCCGTGACCGCGGTGCGCCTCGGCGCGCTGCTGATGATCGGGAGTGCCGCGTGCTGGGCCCTGGGCCTCGTCGCGTCGAAGGCCGTGCTCGACGGGACGGATGTCTCGTCCACGTCGATCCTCACCGTCCAGCTCGGTTCCTCCGTCGCCGTGCTGGTGGCCGTGGCCGCGGCAAGACGGCAGCGGGTCGCCGGTGCGTGGCGCGACGGCTGGACCGGTGTGCTCGAGCCCGGCATCGCCTACCACCTCAGCCTCGCGGGCCTCGCCACCACGAGTGCGGCGAACGCGACCGTGATCGCGTCCCTCGAACCGGTCGTGATCCCGGCCCTCGCGTGGTGGCTGCTCCGGACGCGCCCCACCCGCCTGCAGTGGTCGATGACGTCACTCGCGACCGTCGGAGCGCTCGTCGTGGCGTGGGACGGCGCCGGAGGCGAGTCCTCGGTGGTCGGCGACGTCCTGGTCTTCGCGAGCGTCGTGGCCGCTGCGCTGTACGTGGTGCTGTCGCACCGGCAGGTCGAGCACCACGACCCGCTCACCCTCGCCGCGGCCCAGCAGGGGTGGGCGCTCGGGCTGTGCCTCGTCGTCGCAGTCGTCGCCGACGCCGGCGGTGTCACCGCCTGGCCGTCGGGAGCAGCCGAGACGCTCGCGATCGCCGGCTCCGGCCTCCTCAACTACGCGGTCCCGTTCGTGCTGTACCTCGCGGCCCTCCGGTACCTGCCGGTCGCGTCGGCGGCGGGCTACCTGTCATCGATCCCCGTGTTCGGGCTCGCGGCCTCGGCCGCGCTGCTGGGCGAATCGGTGTCCGTCGTCCAGGTCGTGGGCGCCGTGGTGGTGGTGCTCGCCCTGGTCGGCCTCACCCGACGGCCCGCGCCGACGGGGGCCGACGCAGCGCCCGAGCAGGCCGGCGTCGCTGCGGTCGCGCCCGGCGACTGACGGTGCTCGACGGGTCGCCTCGGCCGCCGGCGGACCGCGTTCGTACACTCGGCCGCACACCCGTCGGAGCACCCGATCCGGCGGGGTTCGCGACGAGGGGGTCTGCGATGGAGCTGCCACGGCCGACCGACGACATCGATCGGGCGGAGCACGACCTGGACGTGCACGGCCTCTGCGCCCTCACGGGGGTGCTCGACGGGCCGGCGCTCGAGCGGGTGCGGAGCGAGCTGTACGCGGCTGCCGCAGCCGACCTCGCGGCGGCCGACGATGCGCCGGCGTTCGGGCTCGACGTCGACCGGTCGAACCAGCGGGTGTGGAACGTGCTCGGCCGGGCGGAGGTGTTCGTCGGCCTCGCCGAGCACCCGGCGGCGCTGCGGCTCCTGAGGTCGGTGCTCGGGTGGCCGATGCTGCTCGGCAACCTGTCGGCCAACATCACCGGACCCGGCGGCGCCGCCGGTGTGCTGCACGCCGACCAGATCTTCGTCCCCGAGCCGTGGCCCGCTCGGCCGCAGGGTGCGAACGCCGCGTGGGCGGTCGACGACTTCACGGCGGCGAACGGCGGCACGCAGTTCGTGCCGGGGAGCCATCTCCGCAACCGCACGCCCAGGCCCGACGACCCTGCGGAGCTCACCGACGCCGTCCCGCTCGAGGTGCCCGCCGGCACGCTGGTGGTGTTCGACAGCCGCGTGTGGCACCGCACCGGTCCCAACACCACCGACGACGAGCGACGGGCCGCGATCTTCGGCTGGTACACGCGGCCGATCTACCGCACCCAGGAGAACTGGTTCCTCGCGCTCGACGCGTCGATCCGCGAGACGGCGTCGGACGACCTGCTGGTGCTGCTCGGCTATCGCACGGCGGGCCTCGGCCTCGTCAACGGCCGCTCTCCCGTCTGAGCCGACCCGGCACACGACCGGGTGAGCGCCGAATGACGAGGTGCGTCGCGAGCGTGTGACGGATCGGGGCACACTGGCACCGGTGGGCGGGAGCGACACGAGGAGGGACCGACGATGACGACGTGGGCCGAGTTCGAGACGGCCGAACCCGAGCTCGCGGACCGCGTGCGACGGTCGTTCGACGCCGGTCGGCACAAGACGATCGCCACGCTGCGCGCCGATGGCTCGCCGCGCATCTCCGGCATCGAGTGCGAGTTCGTCGACGGCGAGTTGCGGTTCGGCTCGATGAGCCGGTCGCGCAAGGGCGCCGACCTGCACCGCGACCCGCGCTTCGCGCTCCACGGTCCCCCGGTCCACCCCGTGCCCGGTGAGGAGTCGTCGTGGCCGGGCGAGGCCAAGGTGGCCGGCCGTGCGATCTCGCGAGGCCCGATCAGCGCGGCCGCCCAGGCCGGCGCGTCGGGCGATCAGGCGTCGGGCGATCAGGCGTCGGGCGATCAGGCGTCGGGCGACGACACCGCGGCCGAGGTGGCCGACGGTGAGTTCTTCGTCGCCGACGTGGAGGAGGTCGTCGTGACCCACCTCGACGACACCGCCACGCGACTCGTGGTCGAGTGGTGGACGCCGTCGGGTGGCCGCCGGCGGATCGAACGAGACTGAACCGGGTCAGCCCGCGGCGGTGAGCTCGGGCACGAGGTCGTCGATGCGCACCGACGCGAGACCCGCCCAGCGGAGCACCGACGACACCAGCTCGGGATCGGCGGGATGCGGCGGGACGTACGCCCCGTCCGCGTTGCCGTCCGGGTGGCCGGCGGTCTGCTCGACCGTCGTGGCACCCTGGCTCGCCAGACGCCGGGCCGTGAACTCGCTGGCGAGCCAGGCGTAGTGGACGGCCTCGGGCGTCGAGCGCTCGGGGTGCAGGTCGCTCAGCGCGACGATGTCGACCAGGTGGTGGGGCAGGCCCCACATCGACAGCAGCGCACCACCGATGGTCGCCCGGCGATCGATCAGTGCCGGATCGTCCTCGTGCTCGGTGCCGACGAGCAGCATCTCGCCGACGTCGAGCAGGAACGCCCCGTTCCACACCCGACGCACGAGCGTCTGCGCGCGGCCCGCCCGCTCTGCCAGTGTGGCAGCGAGGTCGGCGCGGGCGAGCGAGCGGTCGCGCATGGCGGCCAGCTGTGCGTCGATCCCGGCGCCGCGCGAGGTGACGGCGTCGAGCAGCCCGACGGTGAGGAGGATCTCGCCGGTGAGCCGGGCGCCCAGCAGGCGGACGGCCTCCGCCGGGTCGTCCACCGTGCGCGAGAGCCCGTAGTACGAGGAGTTGACCACCTGGAGCAGCTTCGTCCCCATCGCCATGTCGGTCGACACGACGCGACCCACCTGGCGGGTGTCGACGTCGACGGCCCCGAGCGCCTGCTGCAGCTCCACCATCGCGGCCGAGGGGCTCGGGAGGGTGGGCAGCGACCCGATGAGCTCCAGCACGAACGGGTCCGCGAGCCGGCTCCGCAGCTCGAGCGCGCGCAGGATCGTGGAGCGCAGGACGGTGGCGTCGCACTGGTGGGGGAGCACCTGATGCGCGGCTCCGAGGTCGCCGACGGCCGTGCCGGCCGGGGCCAGCGCGATCCGCAGCGAGGCGGGTTGCGCGTCGCGGGCCCGAACCAGCGCCGGGGTGCCGTCGACGTTCGCGGTGAGGTCGACGACCACCACGTCCCAGGCTCCGGACACGAGTGCGGCGCCCGCCGTCTCGGGCGTCGTGAAGGCCAACTCCCAGGTGGAGCGCTGCGGCGCGAGCTTCACGTCCAGCGACGCCAGGAACGTGGCGTCGGAGTCGACGACGAGCACTCGGATCATGGAAACCTCCCTGTCGTGCGACGCTGCCGCCGCACCCCACCCCCCTCTATCGGGGGGTGGGGTGGAGTGCTTGAGGAAAAGGTGACACGGCCTCCTCGATGGCCCGAATCAGATCAGTCGTTGGATTCCGGAGTTGTCCCGCAGAGCGGTGTGCGCGCACGTCAGGCGATGGACGGGGTGGCGCACCTGCCCGGGACCGGTGCTGGGAGACTGGTCGGGTGAGCGGGCACGAGGACGTGGCAGGACCGGATTCGCGGAGGTCCGATCCGCACAGGTTCGACCGGCGGACGCTGGTGGTCGGTGCGGCGGCGCTCGCCGTCGCGGCCGCGTGCAGCTCCGAGTCGACGGATGGTGCCGGCGACGACAGCGACGGCGACGGCGCTGGGGACGGCGGCGGGGAGGACGCCGTGGTGACGTCCGGTGGTGCTCGATCGGTGCCGCGTCCGGTGGCGGTCGTGCGCACGTCATGGAGCACCGACCCCCTGGCGTTCGGCTCGTACAGCTTCCTCGCCGTGGGCGCCGACCCCGAGATGCGCAGCCGGCTCGCCGCACCGATCGACGGTCGGGTGTTCGTGGCGGGGGAGGCGACGGATCGCGCCGATCCGGCCACCGTGCACGGCGCGCTCGCGTCCGGGGAGCGGGTGGCGGCCGAGGTGGCCGCGGTGGCCGAGCCGGGCGAGCACGTCGTGGTGGTCGGGGCGGGGGCGTCGGGGGCGCACGCAGCGCGCCTCCTCGCCGATGCCGGGTACGTCGTCACCGTGGTCGAAGCGCGCGACCGGGTGGGAGGCCGCATCGGCACCGTGCGCTCCGCCGACTGGCCGTTCCCGGTGGAGCTCGGTGCGTCGTGGGCGCACGCCATCGGCACCAACGACCTCGCCGCCACCCTGGAGCGGCTGGGTGTCGCCGCCGTGCCGTTCGACTACGAACCCTCCGCGCTGGCCGCCGACCGCGGGCGCATCGCCGACGTCGAGGCGTTCGTCGACGGGGTCGAGGACGCCATCGGCGAAGCGATCGAGTGGGCCGACGACCTCGACACCGACGTCGCACTGGCCGAGGCCGTCGTCGGGTCGGGTGCCGCCGCCGACCTCGACCCCGCTGCGCTGCAGTACGTGTACGACTCGGCGATCACCACGGAGTACGGCGCCGATCCGGACGAGATGTCCGCGTGGTGGGGGTTCGTCGAGGGCAGCGACGGCGACGACCTGCTCGTCACCGGGGGATACGCCGCCGTGGTCGAGGCGTTGCTCCACGGGCTCGACGTGCGCCTCGCTGCGCCGGTCACGAGCATCGCCCACGACGACACCGGGGTCGACGTCACGGTGTTCGAGGCCGGCACCGAGACGGTGCTCGGCGTCGACCGGGTGGTGGTCACCGTGCCGCTCGGCGTGTGGAAGGCCGGCACCGTCGTGTTCGACCCACCGCTCGACGACGACCGTCGGGGCGCGATCGACGCGATCGGGTTCGGCCTGCTGGACAAGCTCTGGCTCCGGTTCGACGAGCGGTTCTGGACCGACGAGACGCTGATGTGGTCGATCGTCGGCGGCGACGGGTACGACGAGTGGTTCAACCTCGCGCCGGTGACCGGCGAACCCGTGCTGCTGGCGCTGGTCGGTGGTGCGCGGGCGCGGGCGCTCGCGTCGCTCACCGACGACGAGGCGGTGGAGCTGGCGCTCGCCTCGCTGCAACGCTTCGTCGACGCCGGCTGGTGACGCCGGCTGGTGACGCCGGCTGGTGACGCCGGCTGGTGACTCAGCCGAGGATGGCCGCGAGCGCGGCGCCGAGGTCGCCGTCAGGGTCGGACGGCAACGTGTCCGCGCGCCACGCGACGTGCTGGTCGGGCCGCACCAGCAGCGCACCTCCGTCGGGAAGGCGGCACGTCGATCTCCATCGGTCGTCGACCCCCAGGGTGTCGAGCACCACGTGACGCACCGGCGCGACCGTGCCGGCCCGCTCGACCGCGGTCGCCCACGCATCCGTACCGCCGATCGTGAGCAGCGTGAACCCGGTGGCGCCGACGAGGTCGAGCGTGGATCGTCCGTCGGCCAGCCACCCGTGCGGCAATCGAGCGCCCACCTCCGCCACCGGGTCGAACCGACCGGGATCGCCGTCACCCGGGTCACCCCTGGATGCCGCCGGCTCTGCGCCGCGGGCGAGTGCGCCCTCCGCGTACACGTAGCCGAGCTGCAGGCCGAGCATGTCGAAGTGCGTGGACTGTGCCGCGACGGCCGCGTCGATCGCCGGACGGCGCGCCGGGTCGGCCAGTACGGAGCGGAGCTCCGCCGAGGTGGTGGAGGGCCCCAGCCCGAGCGCCTCCGCGAGCAGCACCATCTTGAACGCGTTCGAGGTGCTCTGCCGGCAGTTCACCTCGGCCACCGGTCGCCGTTCGGTCTCGTAGGTGTCGAGCAGCGAGGGCGCCGCCCATCCCTGCTCCACGGCGGCGAGCTTCCACACCAGGTCGTGTACGTCGGCGACGCCGGTGTTGAGCCCGAGCCCGCCCGTCGGCGGGAACCGGTGGGCGGCGTCGCCGACCAGGAACACGCGCCCGTGCCGCATCCGTTCGGCCACCTGGGCGCTCATGTGCCAGGTGCCGGTACCCACCACCTCGAGGGACACGTCGGCCGCCGCGCCGGTGCCGATCGCGGCGCGCACGAGTTGCTCGCAGCGCTCGGTGCCGAAGTCGTCGAGCGACTCGCGCCGCGGGTCGAACGCGGTCATGAACACCCACTCCGACGCGGGCACGTGGGCCACGAACGTCCCGCGCGCCCCCGGATCCTGCACGAAGTGCAGCACGCCCGGTCGTCCGGCCACCAGGGGTCGCAGATCCGCGCGCAGGTGGATCGCGACGAAGCTCTGCAGCGACGCCGGTCCGACCATGGCGATGCCGAGCCACTTGCGCACACCGCTGCCGGCGCCGTCGGCGGCCAGGAGGTACCTGCTGCGCACCACCGTCTCCGTGCCGCTGCCGAGGTCACGGATCGTGGACGTGACGCCGAGGTCGTCGGCATCGGCGGACACCCAGTCGGTCGAGTAGCGCAGATCGACACCCGGCGCTCGGCCGACGTCGGCCGCGAGCAGCGGCTCGAGGCGGTGCTGGGAGATGTTGCGCAGCGGGGTCGGGGTGTGGTCGAGGCACTCGTCGCCCTGCCGTTCGAAGGGGAGCCGACCGATCAGCTCGCCGCCCAGCGTGGTCACGAAGTTCACGTGCCCCACCTCGGCGGGATCCTCGGCGACGGCGGCGAGGGCCGTCCGGTCGACGCCCGCCTGGCGCAGGATCTCCAGCGTGCGGGCGTTCACCACGTGCGCCGCCGGCGAGCGGCGCGGCCCGTCGCGGCGCTCGACCACCAGGCAGCCGATGCCGGCGTTCGCGAGCAGCTTCGCCGCGACGAGGCCCACCGGTCCGGCACCGACGATCACGACGGCGACGTCGTGCTCCTCGTGCCCGTCGTGCTCCTCCTGCACGTCTCGCCCGTCGTGCGCCGCGGTCGGTGTGCGATCCGGCTCGGTCACCTCAGAGCAACCCGTCGTAGCTGCCGCCGTCGAGCTGGAGGTTCTGCCCGCTGATGTAGCCGGCCTGTGCGCTGCACAGGAACGCACACGCGTCGCCCACCTCCTCCGGCCGGCCGAGCCGCTTCGCCGCGATCGTCGACGCCATGTGCGCGTACGCCTCGTCGACGGTGATGCCGGCCCTCGCGGCGTGGAGTTCGGCCATCTGGCGTTGCCGTGCCGTGTCGATCCGCTCGGGCAGCAGGTTGTTGATCGTGACGTTCGCCCGCGCCACGTCCTTCGAGAGCGCCTTGGCGACCGAGGTGAGCCCGGTGCGCGCGCCCGTGGAGAGCCCCATCGGCGACACGGGCGTCTTCACCATGGCCGACGTGATGTTCACGATCCGCCCGAACCGACGCTCCACCATCCCGTCGACGACGGCGCGGATCATCGCCAGCGGGGCGAGCATGTTGGCGTCGAGCGCGGCGATCCAGGCGTCGCGGTCCCAGTCGGCGAACCGCCCCGGGGTGGGACCGCCGTTGTTGTTCACGACGATGTCGGGCGCCGGGCAGGCATCGAGCAGCGCCTCGCGCGTGGCGGCATCGACGATGTCGCCGGCCACGGCGCGCACGGTGACACCGTGGCGTTCCGAGAGCGTGCGCGCCGCGACGGCGAGCGCGTCGGGGTCGCGTCCGTTGATGGCGAGGTGCACGCCCTCGCGGGCGAGCGAGTCGGCGCAGGCGAAGCCGAGACCGCGGCTCGATGCGCAGACGATCGCCTGCCGGCCGGCGATGCCCAGGTCCACGTCAGTCCCGTCCGGCCGCGTCGAGGCGCTCGGCCATCGCCCGGCGCCAGTCGTCGAACGGCTGGAACTCGGGCAGTTCCTGGATCTTCGAGCGCGTGGTCGCCTCGATCTCGGCGTCCGAGGCCGAGAGGTCGAGCCGGTCGCCGTAGGGCTGCGCGACGTGGAAGGGCGTGTCGACGAAGCACTCGAGGCCGTTGCCCTCGGGGTCGGTGAAGTAGAGCGACCAGGCGTTGCCGTGGGAGACCGGCATCACGGTGGCCACTCGCGCTGTGGCGAGCCGCTCACCGATCACGCGGAGTTCGTCGAGGGTGCCGGTGCGGAACGCGAGGTGGTCGGCGAGCGCGAAGCCGCGCGCCGGCGGCTCGGGGGTCGCGACCAGCACGATCTGGTGGTGTGCCATCGGGTCCTGCGACAGGAACACCATCTCCCCGATGCCCGGTGCCGGCTCGCCCCGGTTCGTGACGTGGAACCCGAGGACGTCCGTGTAGAAGGCGACCATCGTGTCGAGGTCGCGGACGGCGATCGTGGCGTGACCCAGTGACAGGCGCGGGCGGAGCGGAGCGGTGGACATGACTGACAGCGTGTCCAATATTGGAGACGATGTCAACGCTGGGATACCGTGGTCCGGTGGTCGCCACCCCGTCCGCCGGCGCACTCGTCGAGGCGCCCGATGACGCGTCCGATGACGCGTCCGATGACGCGCCCGAACCGGTGCGCACACGCGGGCACCGCAAGAAGGAGCGCACACGTCGCCTCCTGCTCGACACGGCACGCGACGTGCTCGCCGAGCAGGGCGAGGGGTTCAGCGTCACCGATCTCGCCACGCGAGCCGGGGTCTCGCACGGCACCTTCTACAACTACTTCGCCGACCGCGACCAGCTCGTCGCCGCACTGGTGCCCGACGTCGTCGGCGCCTTCGCCGCACGCGCCGCCGCGGAGGTGGACGATCCCGATCCGGCCGTTCGGTTCGCGGTGATCACCGCCCGGGCGTTGGCGTCGGCGATCGACGCACCGGACACGGTGCGTCTCGCGCTCCGTCTCGAGGCGGTCCAGCGGGCGCTGCTCGTCGAGGGTCCGCTCGCCCACCTGCACCACGATCTCGTCGCCGGCCATGCGGCGGGTCGCTTCGCCGACCCGCCCGACGACGGCACGCTCGACGTGGTGCTCGGAGCCTTGCTCCTCGCCGCGCGCCGCATCATCGAGGGCGACACCGGCCCCGCGTACCGGCGCAGCGTGATCCGCCACCTGCTGCAGTCGCTCGGCATCGCACCCGACGAGGCCACCCCCCTCGCCGCGGCCGCCGTCCGCCCGATCCGGCAGCGGCGGCGCTGACGGACGTCGACGTCGGACGTCGTGACCGCGGTCCGCGGACCGCGATCAGCTCGGCCGGGCGAGTTCCTCGCAGATCCGCCGTCGACATCCGGAGGTGTCGCCGCCGGCGTGTGGCATTGAATCAGAAGCAGTCCTATTCTGGCGCGATGACGACTCGCGTGCTGGTGTGCCGGGGGTGCTGTTGCGGGACGGAGCGCAAGCACCCCGAGACCGATCACGACGCCCAGCTGGCTGCGATCGCGGCCGTGGCCCGCACCCGGGTGGTCGACTGCGTCGACGAGTGTGCGCACTCGAACGTCGTGGTGGTGCGCCCGGGCGACGGCACGTCGCTGTGGCTCGGTGGCATCCTCGATCCGGCGACCACGTCGGCGCTGTGCGACTGGCTGGCAGCGGGTGCGACGTCGCCGATGCCGGCGGTGCTCCAGGGGCACGTGTTCGAACGCCGTGGCTCCGAGCCGGTGCAGGCGCCGGTCCTGGTGCAGGTGTCGCGATGAACCTCGACGACGTGCTGGAGACCGTCGAGCTCATCGACTGCAGCGGACGCGTGACGCACCGCCTCACCCTCTTGATCGACGGGCGGGTTCGGGTGCGAACGGGCGAGGTCGAGGCCGTGGTCGACCCGTCGAACGCGCAGGTACGGCCGCCGTCGCTGCAGCTCGGTCGTGGCGAGTACACCCACCACCAGGTGATCGACATCGCTCGCCGGTTGGCGCACCGTCGCTGACCCGGCGGGTGACCCGACCGGACGTGGTGCCGGCGACGACGGGTCAGGCGACCGGGCGGAACTCGACGGAGCCGTCGTGCCGGCCGACCACGAGGCCGCGTGCGTCGGGGGTCCAGGCCGCCGTCGCGACCTCGTCGCCGTCACCATCGACGTCGTCGCCGTCGACCACGTCGATCGGCTCGAGCGGATGGTCCACCGACGCCGGAGACGGCCACAGCACCAACCGTCCGTCCTGGCCGCCCGTCGCGAGCACGTCGCGTCCGGGCTGCCAGCCGACCCAGGTGATGCGGCCGTCGTGGGCCGTACCCGCCGCCGGCCGCGTGCCCTTCGGACCTTTGCCGGCGAAGCTCCACACGGTCAACTCCTCGAGGCACGCCGATGCCAACCACCGACCGTCGTGGCGGAACGCGAGGTGCTCGATCTTGGCCGGGTAGCCCGACATCGTGAGCTCGTCACCCGACCACAGCGGCCACAGGTGGATGCTGGCGTCCTGGTAGCCGGCGCACGCCCACTTCCCGGTGGGTGACAGCACGAGCGC
>WLDE01000349.1 GCA_009704985.1 Actinomycetota bacterium
CCGTGCCGCACGAGATCGTCGGTCGCCGTGCGGGCGACCCGGTCAGCACCTACGCCGACCCCGCCCGCATCGAGGCCGTGCTCGGCTGGCGCGCCACCCACGGCCTCGACGAGATCGTCGCCAGCGCCTGGCGCTGGCACAGCACCCACCTCGACGGCTACGGCAGCTGAGGCGGCGCCGGGCCCGCATCCGGGACGACCCGGGTGCGGTCAGGCGACGAGCGACTTCTGGCGGTCGAGCCAGCCGAGCAGCACCGCCACCGCGCGGGGATCGTGCCGCAGCCGGTGGCCTGCGCCGTGGATGACCCGCAGCTCGGCCGAACCGTGCGCGTCGGCGAGGCGGCGGGCGTCGCTCACCGGCACGCTCTCGTCGTCCTCGCCGTGCATCACGAGCATCGGCCGCGGCGCGAACCGGCGGGCCGCGTCGACCGGGCGGAAGCGGCGCAGCTCGCGCGCCCACTCGTCGAACGCCCGCGGGTAGCCGGCGGTTCGCACCGCCCCGATCTCACGAGCGTGCTCCAGGAACCGCCGCGGCTGCGCCGCCCAGTCGTCGAAGTCCGCACGCGGGCTGAGCAACGCCGCACCCCGGATGCGCGGGTCGTCGGCGGCCACACACGTCGCGACCGACCCGCCCGTGTTCGTGCCGACCAGCCAGATGCCCGTCGGGTTCGCCTCGGCGATCAGGTGGTCGATCGCGTTGCGGAGGTCGTCGACCCATCCCTGGAGCGAGAAGTCGCCCTCGCTGGTGCCGCACCCACGGAAGGTGAACGTCATCGCCACCCAGCGCTGCTCGTTGGCGATGCGGTCGATCAGCTCCGGGAACGTGAGCGCGCTCTGGCGCGCGTCGAGCGGACCGATGGGGAAGCCGTGGCACAGGATGAGGCCCGGCAACGCGTCGGAGCGACCGGCGGGGCGGGCGAGGTAGCGCGCGAGCTGCAGCCCACCTGAGGTGAAGTGTCCGTTCACGGCGACGCGCTCGGCGATCCGTCGAGGGTGGTCGGGCCGGTGCTCGGGCGGGTGGTGGCCCCGGCGATCAGGCGCGGGGCTTCCGGTGGCGACGGCTGCGGCCCGGCACGGCCGGCGTGTAGCCGCGGTTGCGGGCCTCGTCGAGGGTGTCGGGGCCGAAGCACAGCCCCACCTCGGCGGCGACGATCTCGTCGATGACCGCCTCGTCCTCCCAGGTGTCGAGGTCGTACACGAGCTGGGTGCGCTTGTCGCCGAGGAAGCGGGTGTGTTCGAAGCGAGTCGGCCGTTCCATGGGTGCCGACGCTAGCGGTCGACCGCCGGGGAACGCGAACAGGAGATCGGTCGGGGCGTCAGCCCTCGCGCCGGTGCCCGGACGCGAACAGGGCAGGAACCCGGAGGTTCCTGCCCTGTCACGACTGGTACGAGACCGATCTCCCACATCGCGCCGACGGGACCAGCTTCGGCAGGGAGATCAGCGGAGATTGGCGTGGATTCGCCAGGCGGTCCAGCCTGAAGTGTCGCCCGCCAGTGGCATGGGACCACTTTGATGCGAGTTCCGCCAGTGTGATGGGACCACCTGTCCGCCAGTGATGGGACCACCCGGGGGTCCGTCAGTTCGGTGCTGTTGATGGGCGAGCATCGCCGCTCCTGTTGACAGCTCGAGAGGCGGCGATGGCATTCCGGGAGGTTCCGATGTTCGAGGTTCGAGAAGTGCTGCGACTGTGGCTTGGGGGTGAGGGCTTGAGGGCGGTTGCCCGGCTGAGTCGGGTGGATCGCAAGACGGTGCGTCGCTATGTCGACGCGGCGATCGAGGCAGGCGTCACGGTCGATGGCGGCGTCGTCCAGCTCACTGATGAGGTGCTGGGGCGGGTGGTTGAGATCGTGCGTCCGCACCGAACGGACGGTCACGGTCACGCCTGGGCGGCGCTGGACGCGAAACGCGACAAGGTCGAGGAGTGGGTCACGGCTGGTGTTGCCGGTGTGAAGATCTGCGAGCTCCTCGCCCGTGACGGCGTGGTCGTGCCGGAGCGTACGGTTCAGCGGTTCGTTGCGACCGAGTTCGGTCCGCGCCGGGGGCAGGGTGCGACGGTTCGGGTCGCGGATGGCGAACCCGGTCACGAGTTGCAGATCGACTTCGCCCGTCTCGGTCTGCTCGACGACCCGGTCACGGGTCGGCGGCGGGTGTGTCACGCGTTGATCTTCACGGCGGTGTTCTCCCGGCACATGTTCGTGTGGTTGTCGTTCACGCAGACCACCGACACCGTGATCGCCGGGTGTGAGGCGGCGTGGCGGTTCTTCGGCGGCGTGTTCAAAGTCCTGATCCCGGACAACCTCACCCCGGTCGTGACGAAGGCCGACGGGATCGAACCTCGGTTGAACGAGGCGTTCGTCGAGTACGCGCAGTCACGCGGGTTCGTGATCGACCCGGCCCGGGTTCGGACCCCGACGGACAAGCCACGCGTGGAACGGATGGTGCAGTTCGTCCGCTCGTCGTTCTGGGCCGGCGAAACCTTCCGCGATCTCGCTGACGCGCAAGCGAAGGTGGAGGCGTGGTGCGCTGGTCGGGCTGGGATGCGGGTCCATGGCACGACCCAGTGCCGGCCTGTCGAGCACTTCCGGCTCGAAGAACAGCCACAGCTGTTGCCGGCCCCGGTCGAGCACTACGACGTGCCGATCTACGCGACCTGTCGGGTGCATCGCGATCACCACATCGAGATCGCCAAGGCCTTGTATTCGATCCCGGGGAACCTGCTCGGCGCACGCGTCCAGGTCCGCGCCGACCGCAAGCTCGTCCGCGTGTTCCACAGGTCGCAGCTGATCAAGGTCCACCCCCGCAAGCAGCCCGGTCACCGCTCGACCGACCCGACCGATCTGCCATCGGAGCAGACCACCTACGCGCTGCGTGACATCGCCCACCTCCAGAAGATGGCGGCATCACACGGTGAAGCGATCGGTGTCTACGCGACGGCGGTGCTCGACACCCCGTTGCCCTGGACCAAGATGCGCCAGGTCTACGCGCTGTTGGGACTCGTGAAGAAGTGGGGGCCGGACAAGGTCGAGTCCGCCTGCAAGCGGGCTCTCGATGCCGAAGCGATCAACGTCGGGCTGATCGGCAGGATGCTCGAACGAGCAACCGAGAACACCGAGCAGGAACCGTCACCGGCGCCGCCGACGACGACCAGGTTCGCTCGCGACCCGGGCGAGTTCACGACCGACGCAGCGAAAGCACGGAGGTCGGCATGAGCCCACAACTGACCGTCACCCCGGACCTGAAGACGTTGCTGCGCAGGGTCAAGCTCGGCCGCTGCCTCGACACGCTCCCCGAACGGCTCACGCTCGCGCACCAACAGAAACTCACCCATCACGAGTTCCTCGAGCTGCTCCTCGCCGACGAAGTCACCCGCCGCGACACCCAATCCGCGATCCTGCGCGCCCGCACCGCCGGACTCGACCCGGACATGCTGCTCGAGCGTTGGGACGACACCGCGAAGATCACCTACGACCGAACGATCTTCAACGAGCTCTGCTCACTGCGCTTCGTCGATGCACCCAACGACGTCGTCATCCTCGGCCCGGTCGGTGTCGGCAAAACGTTCCTCGCCAGCGCGCTCGGACACATCGCCATCCGACGCGGGCGCAGCGTCCACTTCGAACGCGCCGACACCCTGTTGAAGCGCCTGAAAGCGACCAGGTTGGACAACAGCCACGACACCGAGGTCCGCAAACTGCTCCGCGTCGACGTGCTCATCATCGATGACTTCGCCCTCCGAGCGATGGACGTCACCGACACCGCCGAGGTCTACGAGATCATCGTCGAACGCCACCGGCGAGCATCGACGATCCTCACCTCGAACCGGGACCCCGGCGAGATGCTCGCCCAGATGGCCGACCCGCTCCTCGCCCAATCCGCGATCGACCGACTCCACTCCAACGCCCACGAACTCGTCATCGACGGCGAGTCCTACCGGCGCCGCCAACGACCCGACATTGACACCAACCAGCACCCCGAACCATCATCCCCACGCCGACACTGACACCCCCGGACCCGGTCCCATCACACTGGCGCACCAGTGGTCCCATCATGCTGGCGGGCGACA
>WLDE01000350.1 GCA_009704985.1 Actinomycetota bacterium
AGCGTGGCCACGGTGACGCGCACCCCGGTGGCGCGCTCGAGACGCTGCACCAGGTCGAGTGCGAGCAGCGAGTGCCCGCCGACGTCGAAGAACGACTCGTCCGCCCCCACCTCGCTGCCGAGCACGGAGCGGAACTGGCGGCGCACCTCATCGACGACCGTGGACAGCGTGGACGGCGTGGACACCGCCGGGGTGCGACCGTCGGTCGGTTCGGCGGGCTCGTGCCCGGTGGGCGGATCGGTGTCGAGCGGCAGCGCGTCCGCTGCGTCGCGGTCGAGCTTGCCGTTGGGCGTGCGGGGCAACCGGTCGTGCACCACGTAGCGCGACGGGCGCAGCAACGGAGGCAGCACGGCCCGCACGTGGGCGCGCACGGCGTCCAGGTCGACCGCCAGGCCGCCGTCGGCCTCGAGGTGGGCCACGAGGCGCGGATCGCCGGGGATCGCGGAGCGCAACGCCTCCGACAGGGCGAGCGCCGGATCGAGCGCGGTCGCCGCCGACGCCATCGCCACCTGCAGGTCCGCGGGCGATGCAGCGGCCATCAGCTGCTCGAGCGAGCGAGGGTCGTGCGTGGTGACGATCGCGGCGCTCACGGGCGCCACGCCGCACAGCACGCGTTCGATCTCCTCCGGCTCGGCGCGCACCCCACCGAGGTTCAGCTGGTGGTCGCCGCGACCGAGGAACAGCACCGTGCCGTCGCGCACCACCGCCCGGTCGCCGGTGCGGAACACCGGCTCGCCGTCGAGCGTGGTGAAGCGTCGGGCCGTGGCGTCGCCGTCACCGAGGTACCCGGCGGTCACGCCCGGGCCGCCGATCACCAGCTCGCCGATCACGCCGGCCGGTCGCTCACGGTCGTCGGGTCCGACGACGCGTACCCACGCACCGGGAACGGGCAGCCCGATCGGGACGGGGTCGTCGCCGGGACGGCAGGTGTGCGCCGTGGCCCACACGGTGGCCTCCGTCGGGCCGTACTCGTTCACGAGCGTCGAGCCGGGGCGCAGCGCGTGGTGGCGATCCACCAGCCGCGAGGGGCACGCCTCACCGGCGACGGCCACCACGTCGGGCCAGCGGTCGACCTCGGCGCCGCGCTCGAGCAGCGCGGCGTACAGGGTGGGGACCATCAGCGTGTGCGTGATCGGCCGGCGGGCCACGATCGCGAGCAGCGCGTCGGGGTCGTGCACCTCGGCCTCGGTGGGCAGCACCAGTTCGCCGCCGTTCACCAACGTCCAGAAGAGCCCGGCCACGCTGCTGTCGAAGGCGAGGCTGGAGAGCAGCAGGAACGACCCCGGGGGACGGTCGTACACACCGGCCCGCGCGGCGGTGCTCCATGCCAGGCGCCCGTGGTCGACCTCCACGCCGCGTGGCGTGCCGGTCGAGCCGGACGTGAAGATCACGTACGCCGGCGTGTGTGCGTCGACGGGCGCGTCCACGTCGATACCGCCACCGTCGGCCGGTTCGCCCGCGTCGTCACCGAGGTCACCGACGACGAGGTCGCGGTCCGTGAGCCGCTCGCCCGGTGCCGCGACGATCGCCGCTGCGGCGTCCGCGAGCTGGGCGATCGTGCGTCGCCGGGCCGCCGGGTAACCGGGGTCCACCGGCACGTACGCCGCACCGGTGCGCAGCACGGCGACGATCGAGGCGATGAGGTCGACCGAGCGCGGGAGCTGGATCAGCACCCGGTCGGAGGGCCGCACACCGGCCGCGGTGAGCCGGCGCGCGAGCCGCGACGAACGCCGGTCGAGCTCGGCCCACGTGATCGTCACCTCGCCGCACGACACCGCCGGCGCGTCGGGCCGTTCCGCCACGTTCGCCCGGATCGCGTCGGGGATCAGCACGACGTCGGCCGGCGGACTGGTGCGCAACGTGGACGTGCCGTCCGACGGCAGGGCAACCTGGCCGACCGGTGTGGCCGGCGAGGTCAGCAGCGCGTGCAGCATCGCGTCGAGGTCGTCGAGCAACCGGGCCGCGTCGGCCTCGGTCATCACCGAACCGCGGAACTCCATCGCGAGGTCGACGCGCTCGTCGTGCACCTCGACGAAGAACGTGGCATCGGCGACCGCGGTGCCGTTGAACAGCACCTCGTGCGTGACGCGGTGCCCGGCGAGGCGGCCCGACCGCAGCTCGCTGAACGCCAGCAGCACGTCGACCGCCGGTGCGGGTAGGCCGGCGTCGCGGCGGTCCGCCACGATGCGCGCCAGCGGGTAGGCGCGGTGGGCGAGCGCGCCTCCCACCACCGCACCGGCGCGTGCGGCGAGGTCGGTGCCGGTGATGCTCCCGGGGCAGTCGAGCTCCAGCGGGAGCGTGTTGAGCAGGTAGCCGACGAGCGGCCGCGACGACGGGTGAGTCCGGGTGGACACGATCGCACCGAACCCGATGCGGTCGCCGTCGCTCCATCGGCGCAGCACGGCACCGAGCGACGCTGCGACCGTGGCGAACCCCGACGTCCCGGCGCCACGGCGCAGCTCGTGCGCCGTCACGGTTGCCGGCCGCCGCAGGAAGCCGTCGGGTCCGGGCACCGGAGGCCGGGCGACCAGCAGGCTCGCCGGGGTGTGCTCGGGTTCGCACGGCACCCAGTGGTCGCGGTCGGTGTCCGTGAGCGCGGACTCGAGCCAGGCGGTGTAGCCGGGATGGTCGGTCGCGAGCTCCTCGGGGTCGCGTCCCCGCAGGATCGCATCCAGCTGCTCGATCAGCTGCACGAAGCTGTCGGCGTCGCCGCTCGCGTGGTGCAGCGCCAGCGCGATCACCGTCGTGCCGCCGACCATCGGCTGGACGAGGCAGCGCAGCAGCGGCCCGTGCTCGAGATCGAACGGTGCGCGGTGGAGGAGGCGCACCGCGGTGTCGAGCTCGTCGTCGGCCAGCGCGGTGCGGGCCACCTCCACGTGGACGGCGGCGTCCGGGTCCAGCCGGCGGCGCGGCGTCGAGAGGTTCCACGACAGCGGCACGTGGCGTGCGGCGGCGAGTCGCAGTGCGTCGGCGAACGCGTCGCCGTCGAGCGGTCCGTCCACGCGGTAGAGGTGGCCGACGTTGTAGCGGTCACCGCCGCGCCCGGCGGCGCGGTGGAGCTGTTGGTCGAACAGGAGCGCCCGCTCGCCGGTCGACAGGCCTGGGACGGCGTGCGGGTCGGGGCGCGGTGGCTCGCCGACGCCGTGACGGCCGCGGGACGGATCGAGCTCGATCGCCGCGGCGAGCGCCCGCGGGGTGGTGTGAACGAACGCGAGTTCCTCGCTCACCGTGCGGCCCAGCCGCTCGCTCAACACGACGATCATCTCCAGCGCCGCGAGCGAGTCGCCGCCGAGCGCGAAGAAGTCGTCGTCGAGGCCGACGGGCTCCACCTGCAGCACCGCCTCCCACACCGACACCACCATCGCCTCCAGCGGCGACTCGGGTGACACGTAGATCGCCGGGCTCGAGCGGTGCACGCGCACCGGTGCGGGCAGCGCCCGCGTGTCGAGCTTGCCGTTGGTGGTCATCGGCAGCTCGTCGACGGTGACGAACGCCGCCGGGATCGCGTGCGCCGGCAGCAGCTGACCCAGGAACGCGCGCAGCTCGGCCGGTGACGGTGCGGTCGCGCCGGGACGCGTCTCGATCCAGGCGGTCAGGATGCGGCGGGGCGACGGCCGGTAGCCGACCGCGTCGAGCATCTCCTCCACCTCGGTGGGGTCGAGGCGGTCGTCGAGCTCCTCGATCGCCTGCTCGCGCACCTTGTGGCCGAGGCGGACGTCCCACGCGTAGGGCACCGCGTAGTTGTGGAAGCCCTGCTCGATCACGTGGGTGTGGATGCCGATGTCGTTGATGCGGCAGTTCGTCGACCGGCCGGTGTCCGTGGGGCGCACCCACGGTGCGTTGCGGGCGAGGTGGTCGAGCATCTCGGTGAGGCCCACGTCGACGTAGCGGTAGAAGTCGACGTAGCGGACCCGCTCGAACACGTCGTCGGTGAGGAACACCTCCGTGTCGAGCAGCCGGTTCGGGGCGTCGTCGACGCGGTGGTACGCGCGCCTCGCCTCCAGCACGGCACGGTCGATCGCGTCGGGGTCGAAGCGGTCGGCCGTGAACTGCTG
>WLDE01000351.1 GCA_009704985.1 Actinomycetota bacterium
GTCGCTCCGGTTCCGACGCAGGCACCGATGCGGAATCATCGCAGAGGATCGGATCAGGGCTCGGAGGTCGTGGTCGTGGCGGGCGCAGGACCAGCGCCGGTCGCGGTGCGCCACGTCGCCTCGTCGACGGGCACGAGCGACTCGGCGAGTGCGACGAGCCATTCCACCGACTCGTGACCGGACACGGCGACGAGGTGGCCCGTCTCGGCGCGCCACACGATGCCCACCCATCCGTCCGCTCGCGTGCCGATCCAACCGTCTCGTCCCCCGACGTCGGCCCGCTCGACCCGTTCGGACGTCGTCCCGGCTCCCACGAGCAGTGAGACCGGCCATTCGGCCACCTCGACGTACGCCGGTCCGTCCTCGTCGCCGCCGGCGATGCCGTTGCCCTGCGCGCTGAAGGAGTTGCCGGCGATTCCGCTCCACGCTCTGCCGGAAAGTCGTTCGATCTCGATCAGATCCCCGGGTGGGTCGCCGATCTCGAGGTGACCGTCCGCGATCGCTGCCGCTTCCAGCACCTCGACAGCGAGCTCTTCCTCGGCCGGCCGCACGGAGAGTTCGAGCGCGAGATCACCACGGCGCTGGACGACCGTAGTGAGACTACGTCCGAAACGGGAGATCGTCGCCGGGCCGGCCTCGGTGTCGATCTCGAACTCCTCGACATCCGGGCCCGTGTCCGTCGGCGTCCTCCACGGGCGGAGCCACACCTCGACGAGGCGCTCGAAGCCGTTTCCATCCCGTGCGCCGAGAACGATGCCCTCGGACTGCTCGAGGTCGGCCGTCGACTCGATCGCGGCGTCGATGTCATCGGCGGAACGCACGAAGCCCGCCGACACCTCGTAGCCCGAACCCGGTGCGGGGAGGAGGAAGAGCGGTTCGGTCGGGGTGGCGACGGGATCGGCGGCGGGGTCGGTGGGGTCGGTGAGGGCGACGAAGGTGGCGGCAGCACCGATGACCACCACGATGGCTGCGGTGGCGGCGAGCCAGCGGTGGCGCTGCACGGGCGGGTGGTCGAACCGGTCGTCGGCCTGCACGACGACGGCGCCGTCACGGTCGGCGTGGAGCCGGGTGCTCAGGTCCGCCCATCCGGCATCGAGGTCGGCGGTGCGCTCGGCGCTCTCGCGGAGTGAGCGGCCGGCGGCGGACAGGCGGGTCTCGAGGTCGTTCATGACTGCTCCTCCAACACATGGGCGAGCCGGCGACGGGCTCGGAACAACGACGTCTTCACGGTGCCGGCGTGGATGCCCAGCACCTCGGCGATCTCGGTGACGGACAGCTCGTCGACGTAGCGCAGCGCGACGACGGCACGCTGCAGGTCGGGGAGGTCGGCGGTCACCCGACGGATCAGGTCGACGTCCGTGCCCGCGTCGACGGACGGAGCTGCGGTGCGAGGCATGGTGTCGACCCGACGGTTGGCCGTGGCCTCGCGCTTGGCACGGCGCGTCGCGTCGATGCAGAGGTTCACCAGGACCCGGCGGGCCCAGGCGGCCGGCAGGTCGAGATCCCTGACGTCCGGCCAGTTCCGGTACATCCGGACGAACGTCTCCTGCACCGCATCACGCGCCGCGTCGCGGTCGTGCAGGTACGCCTGCGCGATCGCGATGAGCCGCGCGTACTCGGCTCGGTAGATCCGTTCGAACTCGCCGTCGGGAGGGCCTGCGTCGAGCGGTCCACTGGTCACCGACACCACCACATCGTGTTGCACACCGGTCCCGACGAACGAGACGCCGCATCGGTTGACACGGTTCCCATGATCGCGTCCGGTCGGGCTCGAGCGCCCCTCTCGTCCCGTCGCGTCAGCTCGCGCTCTCCGTCTGCAGCGGCGACGACGTCGGCTGTGGCAGGGTGTGGCATGGTCCGCGAGATCGGGAACCGGTGCGGAGCTGGTGGACGTCGAAGCCGCATGGCCTCACGACGTCCGACCGGTGTGCTGCTGTCCATCTCCCTCGTGGTGCTCGCCGGATGCGGTGATGCCGACCGGGTCACATCGCCCGCTGCGACCGTCGACGAGCAGACCTCGACGGACGTGCCGATGACGATCGGTTCCCCGGAGACGACGGTGCCGCCCAGCGACACGTCGACGGACCCGGTTGAGGACCCGGTGGATGAGACGGTCATGGCGCTCGTCCAGCCGTGTCGTGACGTGCCGGCGATCGTCACCGACGTCGTCGGTGACGAGCCGACCGCCGGCGAACTCGACCCGATCTTCCACGGTGTCCTGCTCACCTATGCCGCCGAGCACCCGGACACGTTCGGTGGCATGTGGATCGACCGTGAGGCGAACGGAACGATGGTGCTGGCGTTCACCGACGATCCGGCGCCGCATCTCGCCGCGCTCGCAGCACGTGCCCCGTCACCCGACGACGTGCCCGCGGTCGAGCCACGGCCACCGATCGTCGACGACCGGCCGATCGGGGAGTGGGGCGTGCCGTTCGACGTCGTGCAGGTGCGCTTCGGCGAGGCCGAGCTCGGCCGCTACCAGACAGCGGTGAACGACGTGCTCCGGGAACTCGGCGTCGAGCAGTGGGGCAGTGGCCAGCTGACGATGCAGAACCGCGTCGGCCTGATGATCGATGGTGGCGTGACGACGGAGGAAGCCGTCGAGCTGAGCGCCGCCTTGGCCGGCGTGGCTCCGCTCGACGCCTTCTGCCTCGACGGGGTGATCCTCGACGAGCGTCCCGAACCGATCGCGCCCGGCACGCCGCTCGACGTCATCGTCCTCCCTGCCGTCGACGGGACGTTCCCGCCCGACACGGAGGTCGAGTGCGGCGGCGTGCAGTTCACGCTCGGTGACCTCGCCACGATGACACCGCTCGAGGACGCCGATCCGGGGCTGCTCGCCGTGGTGGAGGACTGGGTCGCGATCTCCGGCATGGGGCAGACGCCTGACGGCTGGCAGGTGCTGGTCGAGACCGACGACCTGGCCACGATCGTGCGGATCACCGATGGTGCGATGGAGGTGATCGGTGCCGAGCGCGGGCGCAACGGCTGGATCTGGGCCGGCGCAGGCGGTGGCAGTTCGTGCGACGTCCGTCGTCGGCTGCCGGCCGGCCTCGGCCAGGTCGACTGGTCGCTCGACCCGGCGTTCCCGGTTCCCGATGCGTCGAGCACCGAGCTGCATCTCCTGGTGACGGAGGCAGCCTGCACCGGCGGATCCGAGATCGGCGAGCGGTTGCTCGGGCCGGACGTCGCCGTCACGGACGAGGCCGTGCTCGTCGTGTTCGCCGCGATCCCGCCGACCGGCGCACAGGCGTGCCCGGGGAACCCGTCGACCGCGGTGACCGTGCAGCTCGACGAGCCGCTCGGCGACCGGGTCGTCCGGGACGGGCGGCTGGTCGCTCCGCTGTCCGAGCTCGCACCCGGCTGAACTCCAGGTCTCGGGCCGGGGCACAGGGTCGAGGCTCGACCGTCGGGCGTGCCAGCATCGGCGCGGCCGCTGGGGACGAGGGAGGATCGACGAACGGGGCAGAAGCGCTGCTGCAGACGCTGGTGGACGCGGGGTGGAGGTGTTCTTCGCGAACCCGGGGACCTCCGAGATGCACCTCGTGTCGGCGGTCGACCGGATCGCCGGGATGCGTCCCGTGCTCGGGTTGTTCGAGGGTGTCGTCACCGGCATGGCCGACGGCTACGGCCGGATGGCCGGCACGCCGGCGGCGACCTTGCTCCACCTCGGACCCGGTCTCGCCAACGGGCTCGCGAACCTGCACAACGCGCGCCGGGCCGCGACCCCGATCGTGAACGTCGTCGGTGACCACGCCACCTACCACGCGTAGTACGACGCTCCGCTGGCGTCCGACATCGTCGGCTTCGCCCGGCCGGTGTCGGGCTGGGTGCACAGCGTCCGCAGCGCAGGCCAGCTCGCTGCCGACGGTGCCGGGGCCGTGCAGGCGTCGCAGCAGGCACCGGGGCAGATCGCCACGCTGATCGACCGCAGGTCAGCGGACGACGCGGGAGAGCACCTCGCCCAGCAACGTGACGCGACCGGGGACGTGACCGTTCATCGGCATGTTCACCGTGAAGCCGTCGACGCCGAGTGACAGCGCCTGTTCGAAC
>WLDE01000352.1 GCA_009704985.1 Actinomycetota bacterium
GACGGCTGCCGACGGCGCGTGCGACGACAGGTAGTGCGGTTCGTCGAGGCCGAACGCGAGCCGGGGGACGGGCCGGCGCAGGCACAGGTCGAGCACCGACGCCGTGACGGGCGCCCCCAGGCGATCCGCGCCGCCCACCGGCGCCGAGGCGAGTCGCTCCGCCACCTCCGGACCACCCGCCGCGATCACCACCGCACCCGCCTCCACCTGCTCGCCGTCGACGGTGGTCACCACCACACCGTGAGGTGCGGTGGAGATCGACCGGATCGCCGTCCCGGTGCGGACCTCGCCGCAGGCGCGCTCCACGGCGTCGACCATCGACCGCACGATCGACCCCCAGCCGCCGTCCACGTAGCGGATGCCGGGGCCGGTCGCGAGCTGCAGCTGCGCGGCCGCTGCGCCCGCGTCGAGCAGCTCGGGTGCGTCGGTGTAGGTGCCGACCCGCACCAGCATCTCCACGAACTGGCGCACCCGAGCCGGCAGCGGGGCCAGCCAGTCGTGGACCGTGCGACCGGTGAGGTTCGCCGGGTCGATCCGGCTGAGCCGGGCGAAGAACGCGGCGAGCCGGACACGTTCGCGCGGGGTGAGCAGCCGGGTGCGGGCGATCCCGACCGGCGTCAGCGCCTGGCGGTGCGCGACGCCGTCGCGCACGAGCCGCAACTCGGCGGTCGCTGGCGCACCGCCCGTCACCGCGATGCCGTGGTGGTCGAGCAGCGCGTCGAACGCAGCGCGCCGGTACAGCGCATGGGGCCCGACGTTGAGCAGCCAGCCCTCGTGGTCGGCGGTGCGGGCACGCCCGCCCACACCGTGCGCGTCGACCACGAGGGTGCGAGCGTTCGCCGCGGTGGCGGTGAGTGCGGCGGCGAGTCCAGCGACGCCCGCCCCCACCACCACGAGGTCGAAGCGGACGGGGCCGGGGTCGGAGCCGGGGTCGGAGTCGGGTGAGCCGGCGATCGGGCGGACGGGGTCGGGTGTGGTCGAGCGGTGCATGGAAGACCTCCTGCACCGTTCGACGTCCGCGGCCCCGCCGTTGTGACGGGACGGCGTGACGAGATGGCCCCGCTCGGGCCGCGCGTGGCGGCCCGACGCGTCAGACGGCCGACTTCTCCAGGATGTGGACGCCGCAGGCCGACCCGAGGCCGATCACGTGCGCGAGGCCCACCTTGGCGCCCTCGATCTGGCGGTCGCCCGCCTCGCCGCGGAGGTGGTGGCAGATCTCCCAGATGTTGGCGATACCGGTGGCCGAGATCGGGTGGCCCTTGCTCTGCAGACCGCCCGACACGTTGACCGGGGTGGAGCCGTCGCGCCACGGCGCACCCGACTCGAAGAAGTCGACGGCGCCGCCTTCGGGGCAGAGCATCAGGTTGTCGTAGTGCACCAGCTCGGCCGTGGCGAAGCAGTCGTGCAGCTCCACGAGGTCGAGGTCGTCGGGGCCGACGCCGGCCTGCTCGTAGGCGATCTTCGCCGCGTTGCGGGTGAGGGTGTTCACGTTGGGGAGGATCTGGCAGGCCTCCTCGTACGGGTCGGTGGTGAGCACCGAGGCCGACACCTTGATCGCACGGCGCTGCTGCTCGAGCGACAGCGTGCGCAGCTTGGACTCGCTCACCACCACCGCGGCGGCGGCACCGTCGCAGTTGGCCGAGCACATCGGCCGCGTGTTCGGGTAGGCGATCATCATGTCGTTCATGATCTCCTCGAGCGTGAAGCGCTTCGAGTAGGCCGCGAGCGGGTTGAGCGTGGAGTGCGCGTGGTTCTTCTCGCTGATCTTCGCGAAGGTCTCGAAGCTCACCTCGCCGTACTTGTGGCCGTACTCCATGCCCACCTGGGCGAAGGTGCCGGGCATCGCATCCGTGCCGATGCGGCCGTCGGTGGGGGTGACGGCGCCGAAGCGACCCGACGGCTCCCACACCTTGGCGTCGCTCTTGGCGCGGCCACCGCCGCCGAGCAGACCGGCGCCGGCGAGCTTCTCCACACCCACGGCCAGGCCCATGTCGACCTCGCCGGACTTCACGGCCATGATCACGGTGCGCAGCGCGGTGGCGCCCGTGGCGCAGGCGTTGGCCACGTTGTAGACGGGGATGCCGGTCTGGCCGATCTGCTTCTGCAGCTGCTGGCCGAAGCCCGAGCTCGCGTTCATCAGGTTGCCGGCGGCCAGGATGCCCATGTCGTGCATGGTGACCCCGCCGTCGCGGAGGGCACCGAGGGCGGCCTCGGCACCGAGGTCGACGGTGTCCTTGTCCGGGTGCTTCCCGAACTTCGTCATCGTGATCCCGAGGATGTACACGTTCTCGGCCATGTGAGTGCTCCTGTCGTGCGTGTGGTCGTGCGGTCGTGTGGGTGCGGTCGTGCGGGTGCGGGTGGGGTGCGAGTCTGCGGGTGGGGCGGTCGGCGATCAGGCGGGCTCGAAGCCGAAGCCGATCGCCTCGGTGCCCTGGTCGTCGGTGCCGAGGGAGTAGGTGGCGAGGCGCACCCGCATCCCGAGCTTCACGTGATCGGGGTCGGGCGGGGTGTTGATGATGTTGGCGCGCACGCTGGTGCCGCCGCAGTCGATCACGGCGGCGACGAAGGGCACCGGGACACCGGGGGCGGCGAGGGTGACGATCGTGAACGACCGCACCTCGCCCTCGGTGGCGATGTCGACCTTCTCGAACGAGGTGCCCGAGCACGACGCGCACGCGTTGCGGCGGTCGAAGAAGCGGGCGCCGCAGTTCGTGCACTGGTTGGCGACGAGGTGGGGCCGGTCGCCGAGCACGAGGTAGTTGACGAGCGGGACCTGGGCGGAAGCAGCGGTGTCGGTCACGATCCGCACTGTACCGAGGTGGTCGCGGCACGCTCCGACCCAGCGCGTCGCTCGCGTTGCGAACCATCTCGGCGGAACGGCACACTACTAGGACACATTCCCAAAGTTGAGAACGCGATGGGAATCGACCTTGTGAGAAGGACCATGTCGAACGTTCGCCGCACCCCCCACCTGCGCTCCGGAGTCCGTCCTGCCCTCGCCGGCCTCGCCACCGCGGCGATGGTCCTCGCCGCCTGCGGCGACGACGGCGGCGAGCGCTCGACGCCCACCACGCTGGTCGACGGCAAGCCGTTGGTGGTGGTGACCTACAGCATCCTCGGCGACGTGGTCTCGCAGCTCGTGGGCGACGCCGCCACCGTGCAGGTGATCATCCCCAACGGCCAGGACCCGCACGACTACGCGCCGTCCGCGCAGGACGTCGAGTTGATGCGCGGCGCCGCGCTCGTGGTGGCCAACGGCCTCGACCTCGAGGAGGGCATGGAGGACGCGATCCACGGCATCGAGGACGACAACATCCCGGTGTTCTTCGCCACCGACCACGTCACGCTGCGCGAGCTCGGTGAGGGCGAGAAGGCCGAGGACGACCACGGCCACGAGGACGACCACGGTCACGACCACGGCTCGGAGGATCCGCACATCTGGACCGACCCGCTGGTGATGAAGGAGATGGCGCCCGCGCTCGCCACCGAGCTCGAGACCCGCCTGGGTGTCCAGCTCGACGACCGGCTCGCCGCCGTGGAGGCGGCGATGGACGCCGCCGACGCCGAGGTGCGCGAGGTGATGGCGGCGATCCCGGCGGGCGAGTGCCGTCTCGTCACCGGTCACGAGTCGCTCGGCTACTTCGCCGATCGATACGGGTGCGAGCTGATCGGCGCGGTCATCCCGAGCCTGTCGTCGACCGCGGAGGCCACGGCGAAGGACCTCGCCGAGCTCACCGAGGTCGCCCAGGGCGCCGGTGTCCGCGCGATCTTCACCGAGCTCGGCACCCCCTCGGCGGTGGCCGACCAGGTGGCCGAGGCCGTGGGGGTGCCCGTGATCGAGCTGCCCACGCACAACCTGCCCGGCGACGGTGGGTACGCGGGGTTCGTGGTCGAGATCGCCACGCTCATCACCGGCGGCCTCACGGCCGCCTGAGCGGTCGACGCGTCCACGCGACCGCGCCGTGCGCCATGATCGGGGCCGGTGCACCCGCACCGGCCCATCAGCGAGCTCATGAGCGACACGTTCATCACCCCGTTCACCGAC
>WLDE01000353.1 GCA_009704985.1 Actinomycetota bacterium
GTCGTGTTCCCCTGACCGCGGCCGGATCGACGAGCGACCGGTGAGCGACCGGTGAGCGACCGGTGAGCGACCGGTGAGCGACCGGTGAGCGACCGGTGGCCGAGCTCGAGGTGGCCGAGCTCGAGGTGGCCGGGCTCGAGCGGTTCGAGAACGCGGGCGTGTACGACGCGGCCACCGACCTGGAGGCCCGAGCCGGATCGATGGTCAGTCGAACGGACGGGGGTTGTTCGCCGCGCTGGCGATCACGATCCCGAACCGGAACGCACCGCTCGACCACACCGAGCACGGGTTCTCCCCGGCGACGGGGCAGAAGTGCACACCGTCGCCGCGCACCACGGTGGTGTCGTCGGGGGCGCAGTCGATGTCGTGCACGGTGCAGGGCAGGCGCTCGGCGAACGAGCCGTCCACCGTCTCGACCGCCCGGCCCGCGTCGACGTAGGACACGAAGCGGAACCGCTGCGCGTACTCGCGGTACATCGCGTTGATGCCCTCCACCTCGAGCTCGGCCTCGAAGCTCGGTGCGCGGTGGGGCTGCCCGACCAGGACCACTCGCGCGCCGGCACGCCGTGCGGTGTCGATCAGCTGTCCGACGTCGTAGCGGTACTGCTCCACCAGCGCCTCGTCGGCGAGGTGACGGCCATCGGGGCCGACCATGCAGTCGGTGAGCGAGTTGCCGGTGAAGGTGATCACCACGACGCTGCGGCGGGTGGCCTCGAGGTCGACGCCAAGCCAGTCGCACGGCGCGGTGCCACCCCAGAACTTCGACACCGGGGTCTTGCCCGGCGTGAGGAACTGCAGGATGGGGCTGACCTCCTGCGCGAGCGAGTCGCCGACGAGGACGAGCCGGTCGATGCGCGACGCCGGCAGCGTCCACCCGGTGCGTCGCGTCTGCGGCAGCGACGCCGACTGGCCCGACATCGGAGGTGCACCGGCGGGTCGATCGGTGCGCTGGGGTGCCGAGCGCTGACCGGACGAAGGTTGGCCGGACGTCTCGGTGCTCGCCCCTGCGCCCCCGGCGGGCGGGATGCTCGGCACCGTCGCACGTCCGACGGCGGTCAGCGATGCAGCCACCACCTCGGATGCGGCGGACGAGGCGGTCGCAGGCGTCGGGTCGGGCAGGAACGAGGTGGCCGCGACCCGCGCCGCGCCCCCGGCCGGGAACGCCAGCAGCACCGCGGCGCAACTGACCACTCTCCGTACTCGTCCGCCCACTCTGGGGACTGTACGGACGGGGGGTGAGGGCGGCAACGGCGCGTCCATGGAGACATCGTGAAGAACACCTCTCGGATTCGTCAGGCCCCGGGGGTCGGTTCGACCCCGGCACCACGGTCCCGGGGCCACCACGTCCCACGGGTCCGTCGGCCACCACCAGGGGCGATACCACCGCCGACACCGCCGCGCGAGGTCGACCACGAGAAATGCTCCTGTGAACACGGAGCGTGATCCAGCCCTGCTCGTGTTCCACCCTCCGACGCTGGTACCGTCCGCGGGATGCAGGGCCAGGAGGGGTACCGCCCGGGCGTCGACGGCATCCGCGCGCTCGCCGTCGCGGCCGTGCTCTGGTTCCACCTCGATCGCCTCCCCGGCGGCAACCTCGGCGTCGACGCCTTCTTCGTCGTGTCCGGCTGGCTGATCACCTGGAAGCTCCTGGCCCAGGCCGACCGCGACGGCCGGATCGCGCTCGTGCCGTTCTGGTCGGCGCGCGTCCGTCGCCTCCTGCCCGCCAGCCTCGCCGTGCTCGCCGCGATCGCGATCGCCTGGCCGCTCGCCGGCATCGACGTGCCCTCGCTGCGACGCGACCTGCTGTTCGCCGCCGGCTGGGCGTCGAACTGGGGCACGATCTCGGGGGGCGGCGACTACTGGGCCCGCTTCGGCGAACCCTCGCCGGTCACCCACTTCTGGTCGCTCGCGATCGAGGAGCAGTTCTACCTCGCGTGGCCGCTCGTGATCGCCGTGGTGGTGCTCACGGTCCGGCGTCACCGGGTGGTGGTCGGCGCGATCAGCCTCGCCGCCGCCGTCGCGTCGGTGGTCGTGATGCAGCTCGTGTACGACCCGACCGACCCGACCGCCACGTACATGAACACCTTCGCCCGGGCGCACAGCCTGCTCGTCGGGGCGGCCGCCGCAGCGTTCACCGTCACCCTCGCCGACGGCCGGCTGCGCGGCGGTGCCATCGCCCGACGACTCGCGCCGGTGGGTGCCGTCGGCGCCCTCGCGATCGTCGCTGCGGTGTCGGCCGCCGGCGCCCGCTCCCGCAACGACTGGATGTTCGCCTGGGGCTTCCCGCTGTTCGCCGTCGCGATGGTGCCCGTCGTGGTGGCCGCGGCCGACGGCGCAGCCGAGCGGGTGCTGGCCGCACGACCGATGCGCTGGGTGGCCGACCGCAGCTACGGCCTCTACCTGTGGCACTGGCCGGTGTTCCTGCTGCTCACCCCCGACCGGCTCGGCGTCGACGACGGCGCGCTCCCCCGAGCGCTCGTCGACGTGCTGCGCGTGGCCGTGTCCGTCGTGCTCTCCGACCTCTCCCTCCGCTGGCTCGAGACACCGGTGCGCCGCCGTCGCCGGTTCCGCTCATGGCGCGCACCGGTCGCCGCGGCCGGAGCCCTGACAGCCGTCGCCGTGCTCGCCGTCACCGTCGTCCCCGGCTCGCCCGCGTCGTCGAGCGACGCCGTGGTCACCCTGCCGCCGCCACCGCCGACGGTGTCGGCCCCGGTGGCCGACGCCGACGCGCCCACCAGGACGGCGGAGTCGGCGGAGGTCGACTCGCTGGAACCCGTCCCGCCCGAGACCACCGCCCTCGAGTCCACGACCCCGTCGGCATCGACCACACCGTCGACCTCACCGACGAGCACGACCACCACCGTCACCCCGCTCGTCGTCCTCGACCGGCCGCTGCGCGTGCTCGTGACCGGCGACTCCATGGCGCTGCACATGTCCGACGCGCTCATCGCCCACGCCGCCGAGGTGCCCGACGAGCTGCTCGTCGGCAGCGCCGCGTTCCCCGGCTGCGGCCTCACCGCCGGCGCGGACGGCCGGATGCACGAGTTCACCGACGTCGACGGCACCCGCGACCTGATCGACCTGAGCGGCTGCCTGCTGCAGTGGCAGACCGTGCCCCAGCGGGTGGTGGACGAGGCCGTCGACGTGGTGGTCGTGCAGATCGGCGCCTGGGACGCCGTCGACGTCCATCTCCCCGACGGCCGGGTGGTCTCGGCCGGTGACGACGCCGGCCTCGCCCTGCTCCGCGACGCCTACCGCGACTTCACCTCCGCGGTCGTCGACGCCGGGGCCCGCGTGCTCTGGGTGCGCCCCGCCGACGCTCACCTCGGGTGGGGCGAGGTCGACGACCCCGTGAACGACCCCGCGCGCTGGGACGCGATCCGGTCGGTGATCGACGAGCTGTCCGTCGAGTTCGGCGTGGCCCAGGTGGACCTCGGCGCGTGGCTCACCGCGCAGTGGCTCGAGGGCCCCGACGGACGACCGGACGGCATCCACCTCGGCCCGGGACTCAACGAGCGATTCGTGCTGGAGGCGGTCGACCCGGCCCTCGCCGCACTCGCCGGCCGCGCCTGACCGCACCTGACCGCACCTGACCGCGCGGGTTCCGGCACGGGTGCCGGTCAGCTGCCCAGCTCACCTCGGGTGTAGTGGCGCCGGCAGAGCAGCTCGTAGCGCACCACGTCACCGAAGAGCGGCTGCTCGCCGTCGGCCACGGCCGTGTCGCCGACCACCACGGTCTCACCCTCGTAGGTGATCGTCCCGTTCACGATGCGGGCGTTGTGCGTGGCGCGCGACCCGCACCAGCAGCGGGCCTCGACCTGCATCGGCACCCGCTCGTCGGCCACCTCGAGCATCCGCTTCGTGCCGTCGAACAGCAGCCCGCGGAAGTCGGTGATGAGACCGAACGCGAACACGTCGACGGCGAGCTCATCGACGCACCGGGCGATCTGGTCGCACTGTTCGACGGTGTAGAACTGCACCTCGTCGCACACCAGGTAGTGCAACGGCCAGTGGTCGAGCGCGAGCCGGTGGATGTCGA
>WLDE01000354.1 GCA_009704985.1 Actinomycetota bacterium
CGACCGCGCGAGCGGTGCGGGGTGACATCGGCATCGTGACGGTCTTGCCGCCCTTGCGGAGCACGGTCAGCGTGCGGTGTCCGCGTTCCATGCCGAGTTGTTCGATGTTCGCGCCGGTCGCCTCGGCGACGCGGAGCCCGTTCATCGCCAACAACGCGATCAACGCATGATCACGAGCTCCGGCCAGACCGGCGGCGACGAGCATCGCGCCGAGTTCGTTGCGGTCGAGTCCGACCGCATGTGATTCGTAGTCGAGGCGGGGCCGGCGCACGTGCACCGCTGGGGAGTGTTCGATCAGGCCCTCTTGCTCGGCGTAGCGGTAAAAGCACGTCACGGTGCACAGCCGTCGGGCGATCGTCGCCCTCGATCGGCCCTTGGCCTCGAGGTCGCGGGCGAACGCCTCGATGTGGACCCGCTTCGAATCGAACAGATGCAGCTCGAGCGCACGGCACCAGATCGCGAACTGGCGCAGATCCAACGCGTACGCATCACGGGTCAGGCCCGAGTACCCGGACAAGAATCCCGCCAGCGCGAGCGCCTCGGGATCGGTGAACACCTCCTCCCGAGGACGGACGAGCTCGGACGAGATGACGGTGTCGGACATGACAGGACCTCCTTGGTCGGAAGCCATGAGCCGTCCGCCAACCAGCCGCATCGGCCGTCAGGCCCTCAAGAACCCGTCCAGATCGCTTGCCAGGGGGCGCACATACCGGGCATTAGGGTCGGGTGTGTGTTGAGCCTCCGGGCGCGTTCGGTGCAGCCCGCTGCCGTGCAGCGCAGAGGCACTATCGAAGGCGCGCCGCAGGGATGCCTGCGAAGCTGACCGGCATGTCGACACGTATTCGCTCTGACCCGCGTGCCGCTGGCCTCTCACTCTTGGCCGCTCTTGCGTCTGTTGTCCTCGCGGCTTTCACGTCCGCTTGTGGCAGCTCCGATGGCGATTGCATCGACGCCCTCCAGTTCCAGGGTCGCATGTACATGGACGTGAGAGACGTCGAGGGCTACTCGGGGCCGAGCGAGATAGGCGGTGCGGAGCTCGGCGAACAGGCAATGGTCGTTTCACGCGAGGACTGTGGCGGCTCACTGCCTATGGAAGACGGGGAGGCGACGACCCTCGACGCCGGTACACCCGTGTATCTCGTTCCCTCGGATGTCAATCTGCTGGCAGCGCGCAGCGGAACGACCTACCTGCTCTTCATCGCGGTTGACGACGTGCCGTAGCAACGGCACCGAGGCGTGTATACCTGCCGCTCTGCTCGCTGGACACGCGGTCCCGGTTCGGGCACTATGCGGGCATGTCGTGGCATCGCAGGCGGGCGGCCCTTCTTGTCTGCGCAGCCGCTCTTGTGGGCTGTTCCTCCGACGCCACCTCTAAGCCGTCGCCCCCAACACAAGGCATGGACCCGTCAACAACCGTTGCGGCACCTGAGACGCACACTGCATCGCCGACGACAAACTCGGGATCAGATCCGGCCGCGTCCACGCCGCCGACCGACCTCCCAACCGTTTGGGCACCACCGTTGTCGAGCTTGATCCCCGGTGTCGAATCGACGTTGCTGGAGGCAGTTATCGCCGGCGACCTGACGTACAACGAGGCGCTCGACTGCTTCCTGCTTCAAGGCGACGGCGGACTCTCGCGGCCGGTGGTGTGGCCAGCGGGAACGACCGTGTCGAGCGATGGGCGTGGCGTCACTACCCGCAGCGGTCAGACGTTCGAAGTGGGGGACAGCATCACCGGTGGTGGCGGGTATCGGGAGGTCGGTGGTCAGTGGAGTATTCCGTCAGAGTGCGGCACGGAAATCGCCGTGTTCAATCCGAGCGGGTCCGTGTCTGGCTGAGACCCCGCACAGATCTGCCGATCGGGCGTTGCCGACTATCTCTCGCAGCGAGCAGGCTGACAGCATGAACATGATCGAGAGCGCACGCAGGGTGACGGACCGAGAGTCGCTCGTGGAATTCGTTCGCGAGATGCGTGACGATCTCAACTCGGGCGACGGCAGTTGGGAGAACCCAACGCTCGAACGGTTCCTCGACGCCCTCGCGGCGTGGTGTTCCGAGTCATCGGCCGCTGAGGTGGTTGCTCCGAGTTGGACCCTCGTTGCCGAGATGCTCGGCGCGGCATCGCTGTACGAGTAGCGACAGATCTGCCGATCCGCGTGGTGACATGCGGCTGAGGTCTGCCAGGCTCCACTCGTGGCCGATAGCACGGAAGTCAGCCGAGTTCTCCCGTTTCCATTCGAGGGCAATGTCTTCCCAATGGCACTCGGGGCCGTAGTGCAGCGGACCGTCCTTGAGGGGGTAGAGCCGGCGCGAGAGGTGATTCACGCCGCGGATGGGAGTTGGCTCGTGGGCGATGGCGTGCATGATCCGAACGAGTCCGGTGCCGTCGTGGTCACACACATCAGTCACGTCGTGGAGCGGAACTCGTCGGTAGCCGAGCTGGCTTCGCTGCCGCCGGGGCACGTCGCCAGGCGAGACCAACCCGGTCAGCCGTGGGTGCGAACATGTCATGTGTGGCCCGACGACGTGTAGCTCCGATCTGCCGATCTGGTCAGTGCTTGAGTGGCCGCATGGCAGGCTGGAGCAGTGCTGAACCTCGATGATTTCATCGCGTTGATCACGTCTCGGTCCCAGGCGTGGGTTGAAGCCGGCGCGACGTGGAAGGTTGATCGGTCACCCGACGACGGGCGCAACAAGCACGCCGCCTGGGTGACGATTGAACAGTCCGATCGGGAGGGTGTCCTCATCGTCTGGGACTCAGGCGAAGCCGAGTTGGAGGCTGCCGGAAGTTCAGTGGAGATTTTCCAGAAGCACTTCGAAGGTCTCGGCACGGCCGACGTTGCGCTCGACGAACTAGCTGCGCTGGTGATTCGGCAGCCGTAGCCACGCCTATCTGCCGATCTGGTCCAGACTCGATGAGGCATTGTTGTCAGATGAGCGACGGCGACTGGCGGCTGATGGGACAGGAGCGGTACCTGGCAGACGCTGTTCTCACGTGGGCGACCTGGCGGCCGGTGAAACCCGGATGGGATCACGACCACTGCGCCTTCTGCCAAGCCGAGATCTCGGACCGCCCAATCGACGAACACACGGCCTACAACGCGGCCTGGGTCACGTCGCCCGATCAGGCCAACTGGATCTGCCCCGTGTGCTTTGCGGACTTCCAGGTCCGATTTCGGTGGAACGTGGCGCAGGCCGAGTAGCGCGGAACTGCCGTTCGGATCGGCCCGATGCTTGCGTCGAGCGCTCGCTCGGGGCAGTCTGCTCGGGTGTCCGACGAGAGTGTGGAACAGGCGCTTTCGATCTGCGAGGGGCACGCCAACGGCCACTACGCCGGGCCACGCAGTGAGCTCATTCCGGCGGCCGAAGCCGCTCTCGGATTCTCGTTTCCGCCCTCGTATCGACAGTTCATCGAGCGGCTCGGTGCCGGGTCGATCGGCAGCTTCGAGGTCTACGGGCTGACCGGGCAACCGTTCACCGGTGTCGTCCCTGACGCGGTGGGACGCACCCTCCATGACCGCAACGGCCCATCTCGACTCCCCCACACGATGCTCATCATCGGATCCGACGGAATGGGCGGCGACTACGTGCTCGACGTATCGAAGGGCGCCGAGCCACCGGTGGAAGTCTGGGAAGGTGGCAGGTCGGTGCCAGGGCAGCAGCTGGAGCGGGTCGGCGTCAGCTTCGGAAGCTGGCTACTCGAGAACGTCCGGATCCAGGCGCGCACATAGCTGCCGCTCTGCTCGCTGGACAAGGTCGCTCGCTTCGAGCAACCTGAGCGCGTGGAGCTACGACCCGAAGCGGTGCCACCGGAGATCCGATACCTCATTCCTGCGGCCAGTGAATGGGGCATTGGAGACGACGGATATCGCGACGACAAGGTCGAGGGGAGGTTGTCCCAGTAGTCGTGGAAGTTGAGGTGGCGGTCCCCCGCTCGGTGCCTGCCGGCTGGTAGGTGTCGGGCGACCGCCAAGTCACTCGACAAGAAGGGGACCACCACCATGAAGAAGGACTACCAGAAGAAGGC
>WLDE01000355.1 GCA_009704985.1 Actinomycetota bacterium
ATCCGGGTGCGGGGCGTGTCGCTCGGCCCGGCCGGCGCCCTGTTCGCCGGCCTCGCCCTCTCCGCGATCGACGAGCGGCTCGCGATCCCCGAGGTCGTGGGCAGCGTGGGCCTGGCCCTGTTCACCTACGGCATCGGACTGTCGAGCGGCCCGCAGTTCTTCACCTCCCTGCGTTCGCAGGCCCGCTCGCTCGGCATGGTGGCCGGCTGCCTCGTGCTCGCGGCGGCGCTCGTGCACCTGCTCGGGCAGCTGCTCTCGCTCGGCCAGGGCACCGTGGCCGGTCTGTTCGCCGGCGCGCTCACCAACACCCCGGCCCTCGCTGCCGCGCGCGACGCGCTCGACGGCGCGACCGAGCCGGTCGTCGGCTACTCGGTCGCCTACCCGATCGGTGTGGTGGGGATGATCCTGGCGGTCGCCCTGTCGCTGCGCTCGTCGACCCGCAGGCCCAACGCCGACGACCGCGACGTACCCGTCGCGCTCGGCAGCCGCACGATCCGGGTGCGCCACGGACACGTCGGCACGGTGGGCGAGCTCGGCCTCACCGCAGCGGTGGTCGCCCGGGTGGAGCGCGACGGGGTGCAGGTGGTGCCCGGCGCCGACTTCGAGCTGCGTTCGGGCGACCTGGTGTCGGTGACGGCGCCGGTGGGCGCGCTCGACGAGGTGACCGCCCGGCTCGGCACGGCGACCGACGAGCAGCTGAGCCACGATCGGTCGCGGCTCGACATGCGCCGCATCGTGGTGTCGGCCCGCCGGCTCACCGGACAGCGACTCGGCGACCTGCAACTGCACCAGCACTTCGGCGCCGTCGCCACCCGCGTGCGCCGTGGCGACGTCGACCTCCTCGCCCACGACGACCTGGTGCTCCAGCCCGGCGACCGGGTGCGCGTGGTGGGCCCGCGCGAGCGGATGGGCGAGATCAGCGCGCTGCTCGGCGACAGCGAGCGCCGCATCGGTGAGCTCGACGCGCTCGGGTACACGCTCGGCCTGGCCCTCGGGGCGCTGCTCGGCCTGGTGGAGATCCCCCTCGGCGGCGCCACCTTCGCGCTCGGCACCGCCGGTGGCCCGCTGGTGGTGGGGCTGCTGCTCGGCCGGCTCGAGCGCAGCGGCCCGATCACCTGGCAGCCGCCCTACGGCGCCGGGCTCTCGATCCGCCAGCTCGGCACGATCCTGTTCCTCGGCACCGTCGGCAGTCGCTCGGGTTCGGCGCTGGTGGACGCGCTGTCGTCGGCCGAGGGAGCCAAGCTCGCCCTGGCCGCCGTGGTGGTGGTGACGGTCACCGCCGCCGTGTTCGTCTGGGTGGCACGCCGCCGGCTCGGCCTCGGCGGCGCCCGCCTGTCCGGCACCCTCGCCGGGCTGGAGACCCAACCGGCGGTGCTCGCCTTCGCCACCGAGCAGACCACCGACGACCGGGTGAGCACCGCCTACGCGCTCGTGTTCCCCGTGGCGATGCTGATCAAGATCGTGCTCGCGCAGGTGCTGACGTTCCTGTGAACTCCCTCTGACCCGCCGGATGATCCGTTCGCGACGTCAGGCGACGGCCACCACGGCGATCTCCATCAGCCACTCGGGGCGGGCGAGCGCCGGCACGGTGACCAGCGTGCTGGCCGCCCGGTGGCCGCCGAGGGCGCGGTCGCGGGCCGCCATCACGGCGCCGAGCGCACCGATCTGGTCGACCACGACGTAGGTGGTGACGCTCACGACGTCGCTCAGCGACAGGTCGGCCTCGGTGAGGATCGCCTCGATGTTGGCCCACACCACCTCGGCCTGCTCGCCGATGCCCGCCGGCGTGGAGCCGTCCGCCGCGATCGGCACCACCCCCGAGGTGTGCACGATCCGGCTGGCGTCGGTGCTCAGCATCGCGTGCACGTAGTTCGCGGCGGGCGGGGCCATCGTGGGCGGCAGGATCGGCGTGTTCATGCTGGTCAGTGTTCCAGAACCACCAGCGGATCCGGTCGGGATGCACGAAACGCACCACGACGGGCGTGCCTATGGTGCGGCCATGGCCACGATCGCCGCGACCACGCACGACCCGGCGCTGCTCGGCACGCTCGACGAGATCCAGCGGCGGGTGCTCTGGCTCGCCGTGCGGATGGTGGACCACGCCAACCGTGAGCGCCCGCCGGCGCCCGTCCCGGCCGGACGCGAGGCCGAGTTCGCGGTGAAGGTCGGCGGGCACATGGCGTCGAGCGCGTCGATGGTCGGGATCATGACCTCGCTGTGGTTCGCCCACCTCGACGGCGCCGACAAGGTGGCGGTGAAGCCGCACGCCTCCCCCGTGTTCCACGCGATCAAGTACCTGCAGGGCGAGCTCCACCGCAGCTTCCTGTTCCGGCTCCGCGAGCGCGGTGGGCTGCAGAGCTACCCGAGCCGCACCAAGGACCCCGACGTCGCCGACTTCTCCACCGGGTCGGTCGGGCTGGGCGTGGTGGCCCCGCTGTTCGCGGCGATGACCCGCCGCTACGTCGACGCCCACTTCGCCGCCTCCGACCCGGCCCGGTTCATCGCGCTCGTCGGCGACGCCGAGCTCGACGAGGGCAACGTGTGGGAGGCGATCAGCGACGCCGCCCTGCAGGGCCTCGGCAACGTGATGTTCGTGGTGGACGCCAACCGCCAGAGCCTCGACCGCGTGATCCCCGGCCAGAAGATCAAGAAGCTGATGGAGTTCTTCGACGGCTCGGGCTGGCACGTCGTGGAGGCCAAGTACGGCAGCCTGCTCCAGGCCGCGTTCGCCCGCGAGGGCGGCGACGCGCTTCGCCGCCACATCGACGAGATGAGCAACGAGCACTACCAGAGCCTGTTCGCGCTGCGCGGCGCCGACCTGCGGCCGGCCTTCCTGCACGACGCCGACGCCGCCGTGCACCGCTTCGTGGACGACATCGACGACCGCGAGCTCGTGCCGCTGGTGCAGAACCTCGGCGGTCACGACCTCGGCCTGCTGCTCGACTCGTACCGTGCCTGCGACGCGGTGACCGACCGGCCGAGCGTCGTGTTCGCGTACACCGTGAAGGGGTGGGGGTTGCCGATCGCCGGCGACCCGCTGAACCACGCCGCGCTGCTCTCCCCCACCCAGATCGACGCGCTGCGCGCCGAGCTCGGCGTCGACGACACCACCGAGTGGGACCGCTTCCCCGACGACTCCCCCGCCGGCCGCGTGTGCCGCCGCGCAGGCGACGAGGTGAACAACGTGCCGCCCGCACCCCGGCCGCAGCTGCCCGTGCCCGAGCGCGTGGGTGGCGCCACCGGCGCGAAGCCGGTGAGCACGCAGGAGGTGTTCGGCCGGCTGCTCACGGGCCTCGGCCAGGTGCCCGAGGTGAGCGAGCGGATGGTGACGCTGTCGCCCGACGTGAGCGTGAGCACGAACCTCGGCGGCTGGATCAACAAGTACGGCGTGTTCCACCCGGAGGAGCAGCCCGACCACCTCGGCCCCGACCGGCTGCTGCGCTGGCAGCAGGGACCGACCGGACGCCACATCGAGCTCGGCATCAGCGAGATGAACCTGTTCCTCGCCCTGCACGCCCTGGGGCTCGGCCAGGAGCTGCACGGCCAGCACCTGATCCCCATCGGCACCGTGTACGACCCGTTCGTGTGCCGCGGCCTCGACGCGCTGATCTACGGCCTCTACAACGGTGCCCGCTTCGTGGTGGTCGGCACCCCGGCCGGCGTGACCCTGGCCCCCGAGGGTGGCGCCCACCAGAGCACGATCACCCCGTCGATCGGGCTGGAGCTGCCCGGTCTGTCGTACGCCGAGCCGTGCTACGCACTGGCGCTCGACTGGCTGCTGTGCGACGGGGTGCGACGCCTCGGCGACCCCGACGGCGACAGCCTGTACCTGCGCCTCAGCACCCGACCCGTCGACCAGCGCCCGTTCGCCGACGCCGCCGCCCGCCTCGGCGAGGACGAGCTGCGCCGCCAGGTGCTCGCCGGCGGCTACCGGCTGGTGGAGCCCGACCCGTCGTTGCCCGCCGACGCGCCACG
>WLDE01000356.1 GCA_009704985.1 Actinomycetota bacterium
CCCCGCCGAGGAGGCCGTGGTCGAGCCGACGGTCACTGCGCCCGCTGCCGTCGAGGTCGCGCCGCAGGCGGAGGTCGCGCCGCAGGCGGAGGTCGCGCCGCACGCGGAGGTCGAGGTCGACACGATGCCCGTCTCCGCCACCGAGGCGCCCCGTCTGGCGGAGCGCCCGGCGAGCACCCGCCGGCTCCAGGTGCCGGTGCGGCACGCCGACGGGTCGGGTGACGCGCCGGTGCCTCCGGCGACGGGCGTCGTGCCGTCGGCCAACGCACCGTCGCGCCGCCAGGTGGAGCTCGCCGTCGCGGCCGCCGACCAGCTGATCGAGTCGCTCTCGCGTGAGGACGGCGTGAAGCGCCTGTCGGTGCGGGTGGTGCTGCGCACCGGCGATCAGCGCGAGGTCGAGGCAGAGGCCGAGTGGGAGGCCGAGTGACCGGCCGAGTGACCGGCCGAGTGACCGGCCGAGTGACCGAGTCGGATTGAACGGGACAGCACCGGACGTGCCACAGCGGGGCGTCGACGCACGGAGGCGAGATGGGCAGCGACACCGATGACGCCGCAGCAGCGGACGGATCGAAGAAGAAGGCGAAGAAGCAGAAGGGCAAGGAGTCGCTCGAGCAGCTCGGCGGATCCGGTGCCACACCACCGCCGAACCCCGGACCGCTCGCGCCCTGGCGCCTCTCGATCGCGGTCGCGGTGTCGGCCCTCCTCACCGGGTCCGACCTGTGGGATGCGGCCATGACCGGTGTCGCGGTCGACATGGCGCTGCTGCGTTCGTTCGGTGTGGCCTCCATGCTGTGGATCGCCACCGGGTTCGTGAACCGGATCCTGGTGCAGGCGCAGCGTGCCGCGGATGCCGAGGCGGCCGCCGAGTCGAGGGAGCGGGCCGACGAACCCGCACCGCTGCCCTACGTCGACGAGCGCAGCGACGCCGGGCCGAACGCCGCCTGAGCGGCCAGCGGCACCGCGGCCAGCACGACCGCGATCGGGTCCACGATCGGAGCCGCGGCCGGATCAGCGGAGGTAGTCGAGCAGCGACGGCGGCAGGATCTTCGCCGCAGCCTGCAGCGTCGCCTGGTACGAGCCCTCCTCGGCCTTCACACGGATGAGGGTCTCGACGATGTCGACGTCCTCCACCTCGCTCAGCCGCGTGCGCAGGAGGAGCTGGTTGTCCTCGGCCCGGGTCTTCGCCTCCTCGAGGCGCGCCGAGCGGGTGCCGACCTCCACGGTCGCAGCGCTCACGCGTGAAGTGGCGGCGTCGAGGTTGGTGCGCTCGGCGGCCATGGCGGCGTTGTCTCCATTGGAGATCGCGGTGGCCAGCCGGTCGAGCACCTCGAACATGTCGCCGACCGGACCGCCCGCCGTGCCGAAGATCTCCGGTCCGGTGAGGTTCACCTCGATCGACGTCGACGGTGCCACGTCGCGGATGATCCGCGCGCTGTTGCCGCCGTACACGCCGTTGGGGTCGTAGGCCCCACCGGTCGCGGTGCCGTTGAAGATCGAGCGCTCGCCGTAGGTGGTGTTCGCCAGTGCGATCAACTCGCTGCGGACCGACCGGATCTCGGTGGCGAGTGCGTTGCGGGCCGCCGGGTCGCCGTTGCCGCCGGTGTTCGCGGCACGCACGGCGATCTCCTTCGCCCGGCCGATCGCCGTGAGCGACGAGGTGAGCGTGGCGTCCGCGGTCTGCAGCCATCCCTGTGCGTCGTCCAGCGACCGGAGCCGCTGCTCGGCACGGCGGAGATCCTGGCGCATCGACATCGCGTTCGACGTCGCCGTCGGGTTCGCCGACGGGCGCGTGATCTCCTTGCCCGTCGAGAGCTTCGTCTGCTGCTCCTGCAGCCGGCTCAGCCCCAGGCTGAGGTCGCGCAGCGTCGAGCGCAGCACCATCGAGCTGGTCACCCTCATCGGCCGACCACCCCGGTCCGCTCGATCAGGAATCCGAGCATGTCGTCGATCGCGGTGATCACGCGGGCGTTCGCCTCGAACGCACGCTGGGCGGCCGTCAGGTTCGCCATCTCCTCGTCGATGCTCACCGAGCCGACGGAGTCGGCGTCGCGGACGGCTCTGTCGGCCACGCGCCCCTGGATCGTCGCGCGGGTGGTGGCCGCCCGGGTCTCCACGGCCAGCGTGGTGATGAGCGACTGGTAGGCGGTGTCGGCGCCGGTCGGCGAGTCCGCCAGTGCCGCCATGCGGCGGGCCTGCTCGCCGTCGAGCGGCCCCGGAGCCGTGGGACCCGGCAGCACGGGTGCGCCGGCGGCGATGTTGGCCGGCAGCCCGTTCACGTCGACCGACAGGGCGATCGTGGCGGCGGTGGTGCCGGCGGGATCGAAGAAGTTCCGGCCGGTGGTGCCACCCTGGTCGTAGCCGACGGAGTGCAGGGCGTTCACGCTCGTCACGAGCGACGCGGCCACGCCGTCGAGCATCGTGCGATAGCGCGGGACGACGTCCGTGATGACCGCGGTCAGTGCCTGCGCCTCGCCGGACGAGGGGTTGACGGCCGCACCGTCGGACTGCCACGTGAGGACGCCGGTCGTGACGTCCACACGCTGCACGATCGTGTTCGACACGATCGCACGGCCGTTCAGGAAGATGTCGATCGTGCCGCTGTCGTTCGGTCGTGCCACGGCACCGGTGAGGTTCGCCATCCGGCCGACGAGCATGCCGCGTTGGTCCAGCAGGTCGAGGTCGCCGTCGGACGAGGTCGCGATCTGGCGGTTGAGGTTCGAGATCTGGTCGGCGAGGTCGTTCACCTCGGTGGCGAGCGTGCCCATCCGGGTCCTCGACGAGTCGGCGATCTCCTGCAGTTGATCGGCGGTGCGGTTCAGCGAGGTGGTGAGCGTCTGGGCGTTCTCCAGCAACTGCGTGCGCGCCGACAGGCTGCCCGGGTCGTTGGCGAGGTCGGTGAACGAGTTCCAGAACTCGTCCAGCTGGTTCGCGAGGCCCAGATCTGTCGGCTCCGGGAACAGGCTCTCGACGGTGTTCATCGAGGTCGACAGCAGGTCGGTGGCACCGCGGGCCGACTCCTCGCGCATGGCGCGGGCGGCGAGCAGCTCGTCGTAGGCGCGGGTGACTCCGGCGACGTCGACGCCGAAGCTCTGCGTCCGGCCGCTGAACACATCGGTCGTGTTCGTGCGGCCGAGCGGCACGAGCTCGGCCCGCTGCCGGTGATACCCCTCGGTGCGGGCGTTGGCGATGTTGTGGGCGGTGACGTCGAGCACGCGCCGCTGCGCGTTCATCCCCGAGAAGGCGGTGTTGAGCGACCCGAAGCTCGGCATGTCACACCGTCCGATCGAGTCGCAGGGCGCTCACCGAGAGTGGGGTCGTGAGCCCACGGGGGTCGTACATGTCGACGGACTGTTCGCCGAGCGAGGCGATGATCTCCCGCGAGCGCATCAGGCTGCGGCGGGCCATCTCGCTGTTCGTGCGCGAGATCTCCTCGATCTCCGACTGCAGCGACAGCAGGTGCAGTCGGTGCTGTTGCAGCAGGCCGTTCCACGGGGCCTGGACGTGCTCGACCAACTCGGCCAGGCTCGCGTGCTGGGGTTGGCCGTGCTGGCGGGCGAGGCGTGCCGACGCCGCCGCACGTGAGGTCTCGATCTCTCCGATCGCCTCGATGATCGCCTCCAGCTCGGCGGTCACGTAGGGGATCCAACGGGCACGTCCGGCGGCGAGCAGCAGGCCCTGCACCTCGAGCTTGTAGACGAGCTGCTCCAGCAGCTCACGCATGGTCCACAGCTGGTGGGAGAGGTCCTCGGCGGGCTCCATGCGTCGGATGGTCCGGCACGGCGCCCGAAATGCCCGGATGATGCCCGGATGATGCCCGGACGCGTGTGTGCTGTCACGCGCTCCCCTCATGGCGCGATGCGGCCGGATCGGCACAGTCCCGCACATGATCCGCCTCACGAGGCTTCGGCAGGACAACCCGCTGTACCTCAACCCCGAC
>WLDE01000357.1 GCA_009704985.1 Actinomycetota bacterium
CACCCCGCAGTACCCGTGGCCGCTCCTCGCCGAGGAGGTCGGCGCGGCCGAGGTCTGGGTGAAGCACGAGAACCACACCCCGACGGGCGCGTTCAAGGTGCGCGGTGGCCTCGTGTACGTCGATCGGCTCGTGCGGGAGCGACCGCACGTGCGCGGCCTGATCAGCGCGACGCGCGGCAACCACGGGCAGAGCATCGCGCTCGCCGGGACGGCGGCGGGGCTGCCCGTCACCGTCGTCGTGCCGCACGGCAACAGCCCCGACAAGAACGCGGCGATGCGGGCCTGGGGTGCCGAACTGGTGGAGCACGGCCACGACTTCCAGGCCGCGCGAGAGCACGCCCAGCAGTTGGCCGACGAGCGAGGCCTCGAGATGGTGCCGTCGTTCCACGACGACCTCGTGCGTGGCGTCGCCTCGTACGCGCTCGAGCTGTTCGAGGGGGTGACCGCCGCCGGCTCCGAGCTCGATGCGGTCTACGTGCCGGTGGGGCTCGGGTCAGGCATCTGCGGGCTCATCGCAGCACGCGACCTGCTGGGTCTGCGGACCGAGATCGTGGGGGTGGTGGCCGAGCGGGCGAACGCGACGGCGTTGTCGTTCGCCGCCGGTGAGGCGGTGAGCACCGAGTCGGCCGACACCTTCATCGACGGGGTCGCCTGCCGCGTGCCCGACCCCGAGGCGATCCGCCGCATCGTCGCCGGCGCGGCCCGGATCGTGGAGGTGAGCGAGGACGAGGGTGCGGAGGCGATCCGGGTGCTGCTGCGCACGACGCACAACCTCGTGGAACCGGCCGGTGCGGTCGCCACCGCGGGTCTGCTGCGCGAACGCGATCGTCAGCAGGGGCGCCGGGTCGCCACCATCATGTGCGGTGGCAACCTCGACGCCCATCTGCTGGTCGACGTCCTGGCGGGGCGCACCCCGCAGGTCTGACGCAACCGGCGTGACCGGTCAGACCTCGTCGTACCTCGTCGTAGGTCGTCAGACCTCGTCGTAGTACTCGCGGCCGAGGTGGGTGATCTGCTCCTCGCCCATCATCCAGCGCAGCGTGTTCTTCAGCTTCGACAGCTGCACGAACAGGTCGTGCTCGGGGTACAGCCCCGGGGCCACCATGGGGGCCTTGTAGTAGAAGCTCAGCCACTCCTGGATGCCGCCGAGGCCGGCGCGCTGGGCCAGGTCGCTGAACAGCACGAGGTCGAGCGCGAGCGGCGCGGCGAGGATGGAGTCGCGGCAGAGGAAGTCGATCTTCAGCTGCATCGGGTAGCCGAGCCAGCCGAAGATGTCGATGTTGTCCCAGCCCTCCTTGTTGTCACCACGAGGCGGGTAGTAGTTGATCCGCACCTTGTGGTACACGTCGCCGTACAGGCCGGGGAAGCTGCCCGGGTCGAGGATGTGCTCGAGCACGCCGAGCTTCGACTCCTCCTTGGTCTTGAAGTTGTCCGGGTCGTCGAGCACCTCGCCGTCGCGGTTGCCGAGGATGTTCGTGGAGTACCACCCGGACAGGCCGAGCATGCGGGCCCGCAGCATGGGGCCGATGACGGTCTTGATGAGCGTCTGGCCGGTCTTGAAGTCCTTGCCGCTGATCGGCACCTTGCGCTCGACCGCGAGGTCGCGCAGCACGGGGATGTCGACGGTGAGGTTCGGGGCGCCGTTCGCGAACGGCACGCCCTCGAGGATCGCGGCATAGGCGTAGAGCATCGACGGGGCGATGGTCGGGTCGTTCGCGTCGATCGCAGCCTCGAACGCCTCCAGGTTCTGGTGCGCCGGACCCGGCTCGATGAAGATCTCGGTGCTGGCGGCCCAGATCATCACCACGCGGTCGCACTGCTTCTCCTCGCGGAAGCGGTTGATGTCCTCGCGGATCGCGTTGAGCATCGCCCGCTTGCTCACCGTGCCGATGGTGTTGTCGGCATCGATGCGCTTCACGTACTCGCGGTCGAAGGCGGCCTTCATCGGGCGCACGTCGCGCAGCGCGTCGCTGATCTGCTCGATGTGCTTGCCGCCCTCGAGCACGCCGGCACGCGTGGCGGCCACGTAGGCGTCGTCCGGGAAGGGGTCCCACGCACCGAACACCACGTCGTTCAGGTCGGCGATCGGGACGAAGTCCTTGATCAGCGGGGTGCGCCCCTCGGTGCGCTTGCCGAGGCGGATGGTGTCCATCTGCGTGAGGCTGCCGATCGGCTGGCCGAGGCCACGCTTCACGAGCTCCACGCCGGCGATGAGCGTGGACGAGACGGCGCCGAGGCCCACCGTGAGCACGCCGAGGCGGCCGGTGGCAGGGGCGACAGTTGGTGTCATGGGTGTCTCCAGGGGGCCGGTGGGCAGCAGGATGCTACGGGGCGCACCGGCGTCGAATGTGCGGGCGACAGGCTAGGCGCTCCAGCAGCTCCCTTCACGATCGCCTGGACGGCGGTGTCGCCGTCTCCCGGTGCCGGCCCGCGCCCGCGCCGAGACCTCACAGATCCCTCATACTCGGTCCGTACCGTTCCCCGTGTCGCCCCGGACGGTCCGGGGTGACGTGGCACGAGGACGAGCACGAGGACGTGGTGACGATGCGGACACGGCGGATGCGGACACGGCGGATGCGGACAGGGCGGATGCGGACAGGGCGGATGCGGGGATGGCGGATGCGGGGATGGCGGGTGCGGCGGCGCTGGCGGCCGGGCGGGCTGCTCGGACTGACGGTCGCGCTGGTCGCATCGATCGGGCTGGCGCTCGGCGCACCGCACGGCGTGTCCGTCGCACACGCCGACGACGGTGAGCTCCGGCACCGGCTCGAGGCGGCCTGCGCCCGCATCCCCACGGCCGAGGAGCGCGTCCGTACCGCGATCGAGCGGCTCGACGGCCCGGCGGACGTGCGCGGGTCGCTCGCCTGGATCGAGGCGGCGATCGAGCGCGCCACGGCGAGCGGGCGTACGCGGATCGCGACCGAACTCGAGCGCCGTCTGGAGCGGTTGACCGAGCGTCGCGAGGTCCTCGACGTCCGGCTCACCCAGCTGGAGCGGTTCCGAGAGCGCTGCATCGAGCTCGGCGTGGAGCCCGGGGCGCCGGCGTGACCAGCTCCCGGCGCGGCGTCGCGTCGCCATCGGCAGCGAGCGGCTCGGCCCGGACGGTGGTCGCAGCGGTCGTGGTGGTCGCGTCGGTCGCGGCGTCGATGCTCGTCGCCTGCAGCGGGGCGGACCGGCTCGATCGTGCTGGTGACCGTGCAGGTGACGGCACCGTGGCGTCCGTCGACACGAGCGACGACGACACGAGCGACGACGCCACGAGCGACGTCGACACGAGCGACGTCGACACGAGCGACGACGACACGGGCGACGACGCCACGGGCGACGTCACCACCGCCGTCGACGCGAGCGGCGAGGACGCGCCGGACACCGCGACGCCGGCCGCACCGATCACGGTGCCGTCCACCGTCGCAGCGGTGGTCACCACCGTCGCAGCGGTCGCGACCACCGTCGGCGAGCTCCTCACCGAGGCCGAGGTGGCCGAGATCGAGGCGGCGCTCGACGAGCTCGACACCCTGCTCGCGGACATCGACGCCGATCTGGTGGGGCTCCCCGACCCCTGATCCCCGGCCCTGATCCCCGGCCCGTGATCCCGGCCCGTGATCCCGGTGTGGACCCCGGCCCGGGTTGCCATCGTGGGGCCGGGCGTGGTTCAATGAGGCCGTGCGTGCCCAGGTCGCTCCCACCCTCACCCGCCGCGTAGCCATTCTCGTGTAGACGCACGCGCCCAGATCCCGCGTGCGTCCAGGCCTCCCGATCGGGAGGCCGTTTGCTTTTTCGGCACGACCCGCACGGTCCGCCGGATCGGCACCCCGCACACCCGCCACCGCCCGACACCCCCGCCCGACACCCCCCACCCACACCCCCCCCCCCCCCCCCCCCCCCCCACCCCCCCCCCCCC
>WLDE01000358.1 GCA_009704985.1 Actinomycetota bacterium
ACCGGTGGCACGGTCACCGACGGCGGCGAGTTCCACCTCATGTTCCTCGACGCGGCCGACGTCACCATCCACGACACGTGGTACACGGCGGGGTTGCGCGGCACCGGGTCCAACGACTTCAGCGTCGACGGCGCCTACGTCCCGATGGGACGCTCGGTGCAGCCGATGCTCGGCAAGCGCCAGGTGGACTGCAACCTCGCGGCGTTCCCGAACTTCAGCCTGCTCGCCTCCGGGGTGGCGGCCGTGTCGCTCGGCATCGCCCGCCGCGCCCTCGACGAGTTCACCGACCTGGCGCAGGGGAAGACGCCGCTGTTCAGCTCGCGCACGCTCAGCATGTCGGGGTCGGCGCAGGCCGAGCTCGGCAAGGCGGAGGCCACGCTGCGTTCCGCCCGGGCGTTCCTGCTCGACGAGCTCGAGCGGGGGTGGGAGGCCGCTCGCAGCGGCGAGCGGATCGACGTCGCCACCCGTGCCCGCATCCGCCTCGCGTGCGTGCACGCCGCGCAGAGCGCCGCTGCGGCGACGGACGTCGCGTACACCTTCGCCGGGGGGACGTCGGTGTTCGAGAGCAGTCCGCTGCAGCGGTGCCTGCGCGACGCGCACGTCGCGACGCAGCACCTGATGGTGTCACCGAGGCTCTACGAGACCCTCGGTCGCCGGTTCTTCGGCATCGACATCGACGCCTCGAGCCTCTGAGCCACCGATCTCCGGACGGGCGATCTCGGAACGGCCGACCTCGTCGTCCCCGCCGGTCAGTTCGGTGCGGAACCGACCGCCCTGACGGGTGAGCAGCACGGCCACGCCGACGAGCACGGCGCCCGAGGCGAGGATGAGCAGCGGGGCTCGGCCCTCACCGGGGAAGAAGTGGGCGATCGACCACGGGACGAAGGCCAGCAGGCCCACCGACCCGGCGACCGACATCAGCACCCGTCCGGGCCGTGTGCCCAGGCCGACGAAGCCGATCGCGGTGGCGGTGCCCGCCAGCGTGGCCACCGACTCGCTCTGCGCACCGGTGACCGCGGCGCCGACGAGCATCACCAGCCCGCCGATCACCTCGAGGGCGATCGCGCCACGCACCTTGCGCTGCACGGCGGTGGCGACGGCCACGAGGCCGAGCAGCCACACGACGGTGCCGGTCGCGACGCCGGCGTCGCGGGCGAACCAGGCGATCGTCTGCGGTGCGGCCTGCACCAGCGTGATGATGCCGAACACGGTGAGCACCACCCGCTGGTCGTCGCGGGTGACGGGTCGGGCCGTGATCGCGAGGGCCAGCATCGTGGCGGCCACGAGGCAGGCGATGGGCAGGCCGACGCCTTCACGCTCCGACGCGATCACGAACGCACCCACCATCGCACCCGCAGCGCCGACTCCGGTCGTGAGGGCGGGGATCGACGTGAGCAGGTCGATGCCGATGGCCACCATCAGCGCGCCGCCGAGCCCGACGACCACACCGGTGGTGACGCCACCGGCGAACTCGCCGGTGAGCGATCCGGCCGCCACGAGCACCGCCGCCAGGGCGACCACCTGCTGCAGCGGCCGTGTGCGGTTCCACCACAGCACGAGTGCGAGGGCGCCCGTCACCGCGGCGATGGTGAGCGCCTCGAGCTCGCCGCTCGTCACCTCGATCAGCTCGTCGGCGAGCACCCAGCCGAACACGGCGGCCGTCGCGGTGGCGGTGAGCCACAGCATCCCGCGCAGCCGGGCGAGCGCCGGGTCGCGCCGCTCGTGCACGAGCGTGCCGGCGACGACGAGCAGCACGGTGGCGACGCCGGCGATCGCGGCGTGCGCCGCGCTGCCGATGTCGGCCCACGAACGCTGGACCAGCAGGGTGACGCCGACCGCGCCGAGGATGCCGCCGATGTAGCCGAGCGCCTCGGCGACCACGGGGATGCGGCGGCGTGTCGCGACCGGCACGGGAGGTGTCGGCGGTGCCCACGCCGGCCGCGGTGGGGTGAGGCCGTGGAGCGACCGTTCGTGGGCCGCGATCGCCGCGGCCTGCGTCGGGTCGAGCAGTCCGGCCAGCACCCAGCGGTCGAGGTCGTCGGCCAGGTGGGCGTCACCGGACGGCAGCCGGACCGGGCGCGTCGAGCGCCCGGAGGGTGTGCGCGCCGACGGTCGCTCGGCTGCTCCGCGAGTGGCCGTGACGGCACCCGACGGGGCGCGGAGGCCGGGCCTCGAGGAGTGCCGGATCGCGAGGGCGATCACGGCGGCGATGCCCCCGAGCAGCAGGATCACCAGGAACCCCAGTCCGATGAACATCGTGGCCTCCTTCCGCGTGTGGCGGTCGACGCGGACGTCGTCCGCTCGCCGTCAGCGTCGTCCCGGGGCGCGACCGCACACAGTGCCGAAGGTCCCCTCGGGACGACAGGCAGTCGTCGATCGGCCCGGCGGGTGTGGGCCGAGGGTGTGATCGGCGGTGCGTCCGGCGGGTGTGGGTCGGCGGGTGCGGCCCGGTCAGCCGCCGGTGGCCGGCGCGACCGACCCGGTCGCGGGCACCGCGGTGGAGGTGGCCGTCGTGGCGAGCGGGTCGTTCCAGGTCTCCACGCCGAGGCGGGCGGCGCGCAGGCCGTCCCACGTGAGCGGGTCGTCGTTGCCGAGCGCCCACAGCGCGACGCCGTGGAGGTCGTTGCGGTGCGCGATCCAGGCGCGGCGGTGGATGGCGACGGCGTCGAGGTAGTGCACCCGGCGGTTCACCGTGCACGACACCGGGGTGCCCGCCGAGTCGGTGCCGCTGAGCGTGTCGACGTAGTCGAAGCGGCGCTCCATCGTCTCCGGGTCCCACACGGGCACGATGCCGCGCTCGGCGACGGTGCGGGCCGCACGCACGGTGGACATCGCACGGGTCTCGGGCTGCTGGTCGGCCGGGCAGGTGCCGGTGATCGACACCACCCAGTCGTAGCCGTACACGGGGATGCCGAGGTCGATCTTCTCGGGCGGCACGAGCTCGGTGATCGCGTCCACCAGGCCGCGCACCCACTCGATCGGTGCGATCGGTCCCGGCTCACCGCCGGCGAAGGAGAAGTCGTAGGCCATCACGCGGATGCGGTCGACGATCTCGCCCATCGAGGCGTAGTCGTAGACCCAGTAGCCGCTCGCGTCCGTGGTGCCGCCGTCGTACACGGGCGGCACGGCGACGATGAGCTGCTTGCCGAGCGGTTCGAGCTGGGCGTCGAGCTCGCGCAGGAACGCGATCCAGTTCGGCCGGATGCTCGCCCAGGTGTCGCGCGGGTCGGAGAACGCGAACTTCTCGTAGTCGATGTCGACGCCGTCGTAGCCGCCGTTCACCACGAGGTCGACCACGGTCTGCACGTGCGCGGCCCGGGTGGTCGGGTCGGCGAAGACCGCGGCCATGGTGCCCGACGGCGAGTCGTCGAAGATCGTGGCGATGAACGGCACGCCGGCCGCAGAGGTGGCGGCCCGGTACTTCGCCTTGGCGTCGTCGGGCAGGCCGTCGTAGGTGATGATCGTGGTGGCGTCCTGGGCCGAGTACGCCACGAGCGACACGTCCGCGAACATCTCGCTGTTCCCCTGGAACGACGCGAGCGCCGTGTCCGGCTGCCAGTACGGCGCCCAGCTCGCCACCCGGATCGGGGGCCCGGTGCGCTCCCACGTGTCGCGGGTGAGCGCGAACCCGGCGGCAGCGGCGACGCCGACGACCGACAGGGCGGCGACGGCGAACAGGCCGAGGCGGCCGCGCGGGGCCGGGGCGCGCTCGGTCGCCGGGTCCGGTTCGGGCATGACGACGACGTTAGTGGTGCCCGCTACGGTCGGACCGTGCAGTCGATCCGCTCCGAGCGCCGTGGCGATGTGCTCCTGGTCACGCTCGACCATCCCACGTCGCCGATGAACGCCGTCGACGAGATGCTCCACGACGACCTCCGCGAGCTGTTCGCCGGACT
>WLDE01000035.1 GCA_009704985.1 Actinomycetota bacterium
CTGATCGGTCTGCTCACCGCACCGCTCGCCGCAGTGGTCACCCAGTTGCAGTACGACGACCTCGTGGCCCGCTCGCGGCTCGCGGTCACCACGGTCAGCACGGTCCCCGACGGGGAACCCTGAACGCATGACCTCCCGTGCCACCGTCGTCGTCGCCCACGACGGCGAGCTGTTCGACGTCCACGTGTCCGGGGAGGCCGAGCGCGGGGCCGTCCTGCTGCTGCACGGGTTCCCCGGCGGGTCGGACACGTGGGACGGCTGGCTGGAGCGCCTGCACGCCGTCGCACTCCGCACGATCGCACCAGCACGGCGGGGCGACGGCGCCGGCGCCCGACCCCGCCCTGTGAGCGCCTACCGGATCGAGCACCTCGTCGACGACGCCGCCGCGGCGGGTCCCACCGACGACGGGACCGTGATCGTCGACGTCGAGCTGACCACCGACCGCATGCGGGTGACGGTCATCGACGACGGCCGCTGGTCCGACCAGATCGTCGACGCCGCACGTGGGCGTGGCCTCGGTGTGGTGGAGCACCTCGCAGCCACCTCGTCGCAGCGTTCGTCCGCCCAGGGCACCATCGCCCGGATCGAGGTGCTCCGCACCGACCACGCGACCCGAGGTCGCCCGCGTCACCCCGGCTCGGCCGGCCCTCCGAGGCCAGCGCTGCCTCCCGCGTCGGTGACCCCGACGAGCAGCCACGCATCGGCCCACCAGTAGGGGAAGATCCGCCGTCTCGAAACCGCGAACCCTGCTTCCTCCAGCTCGTGCGCCCAGCGGTCGACGGGTTGCTCGTAGGTGTAGCGGGGCTCGGCCTCGGGAGCGAGCTGGCCCACCAGCACCGGCATCAGGAACCCGTGGACGACCTCGGGATGATCGGCGTACTCGGCGATGCCGATCGCGTAGCGCTCGGCGAGGTAGGCGCAGTGGGCGTCGGACCGGTCGGCGAACGCGGGCACGTCGAACTCGGCGACCACCAGGGTCCGGGTGCGACCGGCGAGGTCGGCCCACACGCCCCGTCGGGCGTCCGGGGCGAGGTTGTGCATGGCGAACGTGGACTGCACCAGGTCCCACCGGTCATCGTTGCCGGCGAGGACGTGCTCGACGGTGTCGGCGCGACCGGTCACGCCGTCGCGGCCGGCGAACCGAGCGACGGCCTGGTGCAGCATCGTGGCCGCCGGCTCCACCAGATCGAGCCGCTCGACGCCCGGGGCGAGGCTCTCGGCCGTGATCCGACCGTCGCCGCACCCGATGTCGAGCACCGACCGTGGACGCCGGCGCAGCTGGACGTCGGCGATCTCGGCGATGGCCCGGGCGTACAGCGCCGGGTTGGTGCCGTGGGAGATGAACGCCTGGAACGCCCGGGCGTCGTCGTACACGGGCGCCGCGGCATCGCGGGAGAGGTGGGTGGCCAACGCAGCGCACAGCGCGCCGGGTGACGTCGCGGCGAGATCGGCCGCACGGGCACGATCCCCCGATGCCAGCAGCCGCAGCACGTCCACCGCCGTCTCGTCCGCCACGCGAGCAGCTTGGCACACCGGCCCGCTCGACCGTCGGGCCGCCAGGTCGACACCCTTGCGCGCCGTGCAGCGCTCCGACAATCTGCCTGCGTGGCGAACGTGAAGAAGGTCCGGGCGATGGCCGAGAAACGACTCGGCCCGGACGTCGAGGTGATCGGCGCCTTCCTCGGCATCCGTGGGCCGCGACCGGGCATCGAGGCGCTCGGGGGGCTCGCCGGCGTCCCCCTCCTGATCCTCACCGACAGCAGGTGGTTCTTCTTCGTGGTGACGGCGGCGGTGTTCGCCGGCGTCGCGTTCGCCCGGCGTCACTACACCGTCATCCGCACTGCCGACGCCGTGCTCCTGATCGACCACGGTCGTCGTTCGCGTCCGAGCGCCGACGCGAACGTGACACGGCTTCCGCCCGATTCGATCACGGTGTCCGACGCGGACGGCGATCCTGCGGCGACCGTCGGACACCTGGGGCTCTGGCTTCGGGGCGACCACCAGGACGAGGCCCGTCGCCTGTCGCGGCTCGCCCGCCGGTAACCGCCCGCCTTCGCCGAGCACGACGTCCGCTGTCCCGGGAGCCGGCGCCCGACGCCGACCTGCGCCGGTGAGTCCGCCGCGGCACCCAGGACCCGGCCACCGACGACCCGGATGCCGACGCCGGCGCCGTGTGCGTTCAGCGCGCCAACTGGGTGAAGACGTCCACCGCGTCGACGAAGGCGCGGTACTCCGTGATCTTGCCGTTCGAGATGTCGAAGAGACTCGCGATCAGCCGCGGTACGACCGGCGCTCCCGAGTTCGACACGGCACTCGGACGCTCAGGATCTCCGTGCCACCGCCAGATGCCGAGGGCGGTTTCGTCGGTGGCGATGATCCGGAGCACCTCGATCCGCAGGTCGGGCGTGTTGTCACAGAAGCCTCTGGCGTGGGCGACGAGCGCCTCCGCGCCGCGGAGATGCGGTTGGGTGTGATCGATCAGATCCTCGGCGACGATCCCTGGGATCAGATCGAACCTCCGCTGACCGAGCACCTCCTCGAGGTACGTCGACATGATCGAACGGCATGCTTCCTGGCTCATCTCGGCCCTCCCGGTTCGAGTATCACAGGTGGTCACTGCGTCGGGCCGAGCCCGAGTCCGGCGGCACGCGGCCGATTCTCGGGACGAGCCGTTGGTGCCGGCGTGGGCACTCAGCCGAGATGGGCCTCGGCGGTGTCGGTGACGAACCGGATGATGCTCTCGGTCTCGCGCACTCGCGGCAGCATCACCAGACGCGTCACACCGAGTTGTCGGTACCGCTCGACCGTGTCCGCGTCGACCGGGCCGGCCGGTGGGGTGACGGTCAGCTCCAGGTCACCGAGCGCCGCAGAGCGGTCGACCTCGGCGGCCGCCCGCTCGAGACCCTCGATGCATCTCGCCACGGCGTCGGGTGCCAGGGCGAACCCGTACCAGCCGTTCGCTCGGCGCACCGCCCGCCTGAACGCCGGTGCACTGTGGCCTCCGACGATCAGCCGGGGGTGTGGCCGCTGCACCGGCCGCGGGTGGGCGTCGATCCCGCTGAAGCGAATGGTCTCACCGGCGAAGGCGGGCGACTCGCTGTCCCACAGCTCGAGCATCGCATCGAGGTACTCGTCGCAGCGCGCGCCACGGTCGTCGAACGGGACACCCAACGCGGTGAACTCCTGGTGCAGGTAGCCCGCTGCGTAGCCGAACCACAGCCGCCCCTTCGAAACCACGTCGAGGCTCGCGAGCTCCTTGGCCAGCACGAGCGGGTTGCGCTGCGGGAGGATGATGATCCCCGTGGCGAGCGCGATCGTCGACGTGTGTGCGGCGACGTAGCCGAGTGCCACTGCCGGGTCCAGCATCGGCATGCTCGGAGGAGCCGGCGACGGCGGAGCCTGGGGGTCGGGGAGCACCACGTGCTCGCCGGTCCACACCGAGTCGAACCCAGCTGCCTCGGCCGCCCGCGCAGCTCGCACGGACGATTCCGGGTCGGCGAGCGCCCCGGTGTTGATGCCGAACAGGCCGAACTTCATGGCCACCATGATGCCGGACACCTCGACGGCCGCTCCCAGCGTGACGCACCGCCGCGTCCGCATGCCTCGCCCCACGAGCCACCGCACCCAACGCCACCGCCACCACCGGCCACGGCGACCTCGACCGTCCAACCATCACGCACCCCCATCACCAGGAGCCGTCGCGACCACCACGAGAGCCCAAGAGGGGTTCGTCGGAGCGTGGCACCGGGAACGTCCGACCCGACCCGAGTGCCCGCTCGCGACGCGTTCCGCCGGCGCGGCCGAGGCGCAGGACGTCGTTGCTGCCCCACGCGCTGGTGCTCCACGATGTCGAGAGGTGCCGTCTCGACGCGACGTTGGTGTGTGTGGCCGCCGCTCGAACCGAGAGAGAACCGTTGAGGTCGACGATGACGTGCGTCGAGGCGGACGTGTAGATGCAGACCTCGCCGTGTGCGTCGAGGCGCGCGAACACGGCATTGGCGACGTCGGTGCCAGGTTGCAGGTTCGAGGTGGACGCCAGTGGGCGGACACCGCCACACGGGAAGACGGTGACGAACCCACGTCCTGTGCTCTCCGTCACCGTGATGTTCAGCAGTGCCGAGGTGGCGCTCGACGGAACGCCACCACGTCCCGACACTTGCACGGCTCGCAGCGACCCTGCGGCGTGGATCCCGCCCCCCTGGGAGATGCCGTCGACCGTCGCGGCGCCGTCGCGTGAGTCGGCGAGGCGGACGGGCACCGCGCCGGCGAAACGGGACGACGACGAGAAGGTTCCGTTCACATCGACCACCAGGTGAGCGGGCGCCGAGTTGAAGAGGCAGACCGCTCCACCGTCACCGATCTTCGCGACGACGGCGTTCGCCACGGCGACGCCGGCGTCGAAGTTGAGGTTCGACGCGTTCGGACGCCGGGTGCCGCACGGAAACGCCGTGACGAATCCACGCGCCGTCGCTCGATCACGACCGTCTCGACAATCGTGCTCGGCCCTGGCAGGCGGCCACGTTCGACCCGGGTCGGGAGACGCCTCCGCCCTCCGCCCTCCGACCTCCGCCCTCCGACCTCGGCCGGCGGACCGACCGGGCCGGCACCACGGGAGCGGCACGGGTGCGCCGCCCGCGGTCAGGCCTCGCCGGACGGGCGCAACGGTGCCGCGAGGCGGGATGCGCTGCGCAGCCGCTCGAGCTCGGGGTCGGTGTCCCAGAAGCCGCCGAGACCGGTGTCGCGGGCGCGCTCCGCGATGAGCTGCAGCGCGATGTCGTGGCGCACGTACTCGGCAGCCACCAGTGCGACGGCGGGGTCGTCGCTCCAGATCCCCCACGTGTCGCCGGGGTCGACAGCGGCGATCAACACCGCGGCGTGGTCGGCAACGACGGTGACGACCCGGCGGCCGAGCCGTTCGAGCACGACCTCGGGTGTGGAGAAGCGGTGGACGTACATCCGGCCGGCGAGCTGCTCGATCGGCCCGAAGACGAGCGTCGACACGTCGACGCCGCGGGCGACCGCCCGTTCGATCGGGCCGCGGAGCGCGGCCGCGGCGTCGGGCCACACGGACACGAACACCGACACCTGTGCGCCCTCCACCACGTCCGCCGCCCGTTCGAGCACGGCGGTGCCGCCCTGCAGTTGCGTGACCACCCGCGTCTCGGGGAGCCGGGCCAGTGCCGGGAGCACCGTGGCGAGCCCGTCGATCGTGCCGCTCAGTTCGCGCCGGAGCCGGCCGACGAGCGCCTCCGCCGGCAGCGCGACGTAGCTCACCGCCCCCGACTCGCCCTTCACCTCGAACGCGGCGCCCCGTGCGACGAGCTTGGACAACGTCTCGTACACCGTGCTGCGCGGCACGCCCGAGGCCTTCGCGACCTCGTAGCCGTTCATCTGCGAGCTGTGCGCCAGCAGTGCGACGTAGGCCTTTGCCTCGTACCCGGACATCCCGGCCTCCTGCAGCAGCCGCAGCGCAGGTTCCCGGTCCATGGCGGGCGACGGTAGCCGAGGCGTCGGCACGGCGGTCGCCTCGGACCGGCGGGACCCGGGTGCCGCCGAGCGTCGTCAGCCATCTAGCGACGTCGGCGCGACCATGGCTAACCTGCGGCCTGTGCAGGTGAGGCCTGCCGGTCCTGAGGGGGAGAACATGACACAGCGCCATCCACGGCGCGGCCGGATCGCCACTGCGGCGCTCCTCGCCGCCGGAATCCTGGTCGCCGCCTGCGGCGGTGACGACGACGCGCCCGTCGCCACCGACGCGCCCGTCGCCACCGACGCGCCAGACGCGCCCGTCGCCACCGACGCGCCCGCCGCCACCGACGCGCCTGACGCGCCCGCCGAGGGCCTGGCCGGTGCAGAGGCGCTCGCTCGCGTCGAGGCGTTCCGCCAGCCGGTCACCGAGCTCCCGCTCGGCACGCCGGTCGCGATCGAGTCCGGCAAGAAGGTGTTCTACGTCCAGTGCGGCGTGCCGGTGTGCCAGGAGATCGCTGTCGGCATCGAGGCCGCTGCGGCGGCGGCCGGCTGGACCTACGAGACGGCGTCCCACCAGGACACACCCGACACCGTGGCGTCGGCCTTCGACGCGGCGATCGCCGCCGCCCCCGACGTGGTGCTCACCAGCGGCAACCCCCGTGAGTGGTTCGCCCCGCAACTCGCCACGCTCCAGGAGTCGGGGATCCCGGTCATCGCCTGGTCGCTGCCCGAGACCTACGAGCCCGGCGAAGGCATCGACGCCAACCTGCTCACCCAGGACGACTACTACTTCTACGGCGTGCTGATGGCCGACTACGCCGCCGCCACCACCACGACCGGCAACATCCTCTTCGTCGGCCTGCCGACGTTCCCCGTGCTGTCGATCGTGCAGGAGGGCTTCGAGGCCGAGATCGCAACGGCCTGCCCGACCTGCTCGGTGTCGGTGAGCGAGGTCGCCGTCACCGACCTCGGCACCAACCTCCCCGGCCAGATCGTGTCGGCGCTCCAGGCCGATCCCGAGCTCGACATGATCGTGTACGCCTTCGGCGGCATGCTCTTCGGCGTTCCCGACGCGCTCGACTCGGCAGGCCTGCTCGACCAGGCCAAGGCGGTGTCGCAGGCCGGTGGCCCGCTGAACTTCGGCTTCATCACCGAGGGCCGCCACCAGGTCGCCGAGGTGGGCATCGCCTCCGAGCTGCTCGGCTGGCGCGCGATCGACGCCGCCGCTCGCGTGCTCGCGGGCGAGGGCCCCGGTCGCGCCGAGACCCCGACCGACGCCGTGATCGACGGCCGCCCCGACATCCTCGCCGGAGGCCTGCCGCTGCAGATCCTCGAGGCCGGCTCGATCGCCGACCCGACCGCGCTGTGGCCGGGAGTCGACGGCTTCCAGGACAAGTTCACGGCGCTGTGGGGCCTCTGACGGCCCGTCACACCGTGACGAGCGACGTCCACCGGCCCCCTCGCACGGAGCCCGGATGGACCTGAGCCCGCAGACAGGGGGTGGGGGCGGTGTGCACATCGGCCCCACCCCCGTTCTGCACCTCGAATCGCTCTCCAAGACCTACCCGGGGCAGGTCGCGCTCGACGGCGCCCACCTCGAGGTCCTCCCCGGTGAGGTGCATGCGCTCGTCGGCCAGAACGGCTCGGGCAAGTCGACGCTGATCAAGCTCCTCGGCGGCTACATCCAGGCCGACCACGGCTCGCTCGTCCGCTTCGACGGCCGGCCCGTCGACCTGTGGTCGCTGCACCACGCCGACCGTCACCGCATCCGCATCGTGCACCAGGACCTCGGCCTGGTGCCCACGCTCTCGGCGATCGAGAACCTCGGGCTCGGCCGCGGGTACATCACCGCGCCGGGGGGCCGGATCCGCTGGCGGGCCGAGGCGGCACGGGCGCAGGAGCTGCTCCTGCGATTCGGCCTGGCCCCCGACGTGCGCCAGCCCGTCGGCACGCTCTCGGCCGCGGAGCAGGCGGCGATCGCGATCGTGCGTGCGCTCCAGGACTGGGATGAGGACGGCACCGGACTCCTGGTGCTCGACGAGCCGACGGCCTCGCTCAACCGGCGCGAGGTCGAGGCGCTGTTCCGGGAGGTGCGGCGCGTCGCCTCACTGGGTGCCGGGGTGCTGTTCGTGAGCCACCTGCTCGACGAGGTCCTCGATCTCGCCGATCGCGTGACCGTCCTGCGCGACGGCAAGGTGGTCGCCTCGGGTGTGCCCACCAGCGACCTCGACCAGCGCGCGCTCGTCGACCTCATCGTCGGCCGTGCGATCGACGACCTGTACCCGACCGTCATGGCGCCGCCGTCGGGCACCCCGGTGCTCGAGGTCGAGCAGCTCTTCGGCATCACGTTGCGGGGCGTGTCGTTCAAGATCCACCGAGGCGAGGTCGTGGGGATCGCCGGTCTGGTGGGCTCGGGCCGCGACGAGATCGCATCGGCCGTCGGCGGCATGTCGCCGCGCTTCGCCGGCAAGGTCCTCGTCGACAAGCGCAAGGTCTTCGCCTCGCCCCGCGACTCCCTCCGCGCCGGGATCGCACTGGTGCCCGCCGATCGCAAGGCACTCGGCCTCGACCCCGAGGACCGGCTGGCCGACCACGTGGTGCTCCCCCGCCTCGGCGGCTTCCAGCGCCACACCCGGCTCCAGAAGCGAGCCCTCCGCGCCGACGCGGCCGAGTGGGTCGAGCACCTCGACGTCCAGCCGCCGCTGCTCGACCGCCGGCTCGGGAAGTTCTCGGGCGGCAACCAGCAGAAGGCCGTGCTCGCCCGCTGGCTGCGCACCGAACCCCGGGTGTTGCTGCTCGACGAACCCACCCAGGGCGTCGACGTCGGCGCCAAGGCCGCGATCTACCACCAGATCGCCGAGTCGGCACGCGAGGGACTGGCCGTGCTCATCGCCTCGTCCGACGCCGAGGAGCTCGTGCACCTGTGCGACCGCGTACTGGTGCTGCGCGCCGGCATGGTGAGCGCCGAGCTCGCCGGACCCAGCCTCACCGAGGAGCGGCTCGTCGCCGAGACCCTCGGTGCCACCTCTGACCGCAAGAACCTGAAGGTCGCCCGCGAGCCCGTGCTGTTCACGGTGATCCGCGACGACGCCGACGTCGCCGAGCCGGAGCCCGAACCCGAGACCCCGGCACCCGACATCGTGTCCGCACCCGAGCCGGCCGTCGGCGGACGCCTGAGCGCGATGGTGCGCCGAGCCGTGGCGCGATTCCGCCCGAAGAGGAGCTGACCCCATGCAGATCGACGAGCGCAGCGGTGAGGTCGTCAGGCGGCCGACGCTCGAGAAGCACAAGCTGACACGGCGCCATCGCGTCGTCGACAAGCGCGTCGAGCGCACGAAGAAGATCGACAGCCGCTTCGACACGCGGCGGTCGCCGTTCAAGTGGAACAAGCTCCACCCGCGCAACATCGGTGTCGTGTACCTGTACGCGCTCATCTGGATCGTCTTCTCGCTCTGGATCCCCGACACCTGGACGATGTGGCTCACCCACCGGTCCGTGCTCAACCAGAACGCGATCCTGATGGTCGTCGCACTCGGCCTGCTCGTGCCGCTCGCGGCCGGCGTGTTCGACCTGTCGATCGGTGCCACCATCTCGGCGTCGTCGGTCACGGTCGCCTGGGCGATGGTCGAGGCGCAGTGGTCGGTGCCGGCCGCCATCGCGGCGGCACTCGTGCTCGGTGTGGCCGTGGGGGCCGTCAACGGCCTGCTCGTGGTGAAGATCAAGATCGACTCGTTCATCGCCACGCTCGCGATGAGCTCGGTGCTCACGGCGTACTCGGTGTGGCGATCGAACAACCGCTCGATCCTGGGGTTCCCCGAGAGCTTCAAGAACCTCGCCACCGAGTTCGCGTGGGGGGTCAACAAGACCGTCGTCGTGGCGCTCGTGGTCGCCGTCGGATTCTGGTACGTCTTCGAGCACACCGCCGCCGGGCGCTATCTGTTCGCCACCGGTGGTGCACGCGAGGCGGCCCGCCTCGCCGGGGTGCAGACCGACCGCTACGTGTGGGGCTCGCTCGTCGCCTCGTCCACCTTCTCGGCCCTCGGTGGGGTCCTGCTCGCCGCCCAGTTCGGCTCCACCCAGGCACAGTCGGGTGCCCCCTACCTGCTGCCGGCGTTCGCCGCGGCCTTCCTCGGCGCCACGCAGTTCAAGCGGCGGTTCAACGTGTGGGGGGCGCTGCTCGCGGTGATCGTGCTGCAGTCGGGTGTGAAGGGACTGCAGCTCGCCGGCGTCGGGACGACCTGGATCGAGAGCCTGTTCTTCGGCGTGGCCCTCGCGCTCGCCGTCGGGTTCTCCACGTTCCGCAAGCGGGTGCACGGCGGACAGCGGCGGTGGTGGCGCCGCGAGGAGAGCGGGCCCGAGTACTTCCTCGGCCGGCTGATGAGGTGGGGGGTTCCCCGCACCGAGCAGTCGAAGCAGAATGCCGAGCAGTGGTGGTTCGACCCCGAGGACAACGAGGGGCACCACCTCAAGCCATGAACACGCGAACGAGCACCACCCACCGGGAGGGACGGACATGAGCCTCGTCGGAGCACGAGTCCTGCGCAAGGAGGATCCACGCCTGCTCACGGGCGGCGGCACCTTCGTCGACGACCTCGCACCAGCCCGGTGCACGTTCGCCACGTTCGTCGGCTCGACCGAGGCGCATGCGACGATCACCAGCATCGACGTGCGTCTCGCGCTTGCGATGCCGGGCGTGATCGGGGTGTGGACCGCCGCCGACCTCGTCGACCACCCCGACCTGCCGGGCGGGTTCCCCGGGCTCGAACGCCCCGTACTCGCCCGCAACACCGTGCGCTTCGTCGGCGAGCCGGTCGCGGTCGTGGTGGCCGAGGACCGCTACATCGCCGCCGACGCCGCGGCCGCGGTCGACATCCGTTACGAGCCGCTGCCGGTCGTCACCTCCACCGAGGAGGCGACCTCGCCCGACGCGCCGGTGCTCTTCCCACGCCACGGCTCGAACATCGCGACGGTCGTGCCGATGCTCGACGACCTCGAACGCGACCTCCAGCGCTGTGACCAGCGGGCATCGCTGCACCTCGTCAACCAGCGCTGCGCGGCCGTGCCGATCGAGACGATGGCATGCCTGGCCGACTGGACCACCGAGGGCCTCACACTGTGGGCCACGTTCCAGGCGCCCCATCACCTGCGCAACTACCTGGCGGCCTGGCTCGACGTGCCCCAGACGCAGTGCCGCGTCATCGCGCCCGACGTCGGCGGCGGGTTCGGCTCGAAGATCGTCTGGTACCCCGAGCTGTTCCTCGCCCCGCTGCTGTCGCGCCGGATCCGCCGCCCGGTGAAGTTCTCCCAGACGCGCAGCGAGGCGATGGTGCAGATGGCCCACGGCCGCGACCAGGTGCACGACCTCGACGTCGGCTTCGACCGCGACGGCACGATCAAGGCGTTGCGCTTCGTGATCACCCAGAACCTCGGCGCCTACCCCGACCCAACGGGACTCGGCCTGGCCGTGCTCACCAGCTGGATGGCGGCGGGCTGCTACCGCATCCCCAAGGTGAGCACCTCGTTCCGCACGGTCGTCACCAACACCACACCGGTCGCCGCCTACCGCGGCGCCGGGCGGCCCGAGGCCGCCTACTCGATCGAGCGGATCGTCGACCTGGTCGCCCGGCGCACCGGCCTCGACCCCGCCGAGGTGCGCCGGAAGAACTTCATCCCGCCCGGCGCGTTCCCCTACGAGACCCACAACGAACCGGTCGTGTACGACTCGGGTGACTTCCCGCAGGCATTGGCCGAGTGCCTGCGGCTGCTGCGCTACGACGAGCGCCGCGCCGAGCAGGCGACCCGCCGCGGCGATCCGGGTGCGTCACTGCTCGGCATCGGCCTGTCGTGCTGGCTCGAGATCGCGGGGTTCGGGCCGAACGGTTCGCTGGAGGGGTTCGGTCACCTGGCCTCGTGGGAGTCGGCCCAGGTGCGCATCCAGCCCGACGGGTCGGCGATCGTGTTCGTCGGCTCGTCGCCGCACGGCCAGGGCCACGAGACGACGTTCGCCCAGATCGCCTCCGACGAGCTCGGGATCTCCTACGACCGGATCCAGGTGCGCTTCGGCGACACCGCCACGGTGCTGCAGGGCGTGGGCACGATGGGCTCGCGCGGCGTGCCGACGAGCGGATCCGCGGTGAAGCGCAGCTCGGCCAACGTGCTGCTCAAGGCGAAGAAGATCGCCGCGCACCTGCTCGAGGCCTCCGAGCACGACCTCGACGTCGCCGACGACGCGTTCTTCGTCCGCGGCACGCCCGGCAAGAACGTCAGCTGGGGTGACGTCGCCTGGGCGTCGTTCCAGCCGCTGCGCCTGCCGCCCGAGCTGCAGGCCGGCTCGCTCGAGGACCGCCTCTACCAGGAGTCGCCGAACTTCTCGTACCCCTCGGGCGCGTACGGCTGCGTGGTGAGCATCGACCGCGACACCGGCGAGGTGACGATCGAGGACATGGTGCTCGTGGACGACTGCGGCACCGTCATCAACCCGCTGCTCGCCGAGGGCCAGGTGCACGGCGGCGTGGCCCAGGGCATCGCCCAGGCGCTGTTCGAGGGCGTGCAGTACACCGCGGGCACCGGGCAGCCGGTCACCGGCTCGCTGCTCGACTACCTGGTGCCCACCGCACCCGACCTGCCGAACTACACCGCGGGCCGGATCACCACCCTGTGCCCCAACAACCCCCTCGGCGCGAAGGGCATCGGCGAGTCCGGCGCCGTGGGCGCGCCGGCGGCGGTGGTGAACGCGATCGTCGACGCGCTCGCCCCGTTCGGGGTGGAGCACGTCGACATGCCCGTCACGCCGGAGAAGATCTGGCGCATCCTCGAGGAGCACCGCTGATGACCGTCCAGGCGACCCGTCACATCCAGATCTCGCTCACCGTCAACGGGTACCGCAGCACCACCACGGTGGATGCGCGGACGCTGCTGGTGCACCACCTGCGCGAGCACGAGCGGCTCACCGGCACCCACATCGGGTGCGACACCTCGAACTGCGGCGCATGCACCGTGCTGCTCGACGGACGGTCGGTCAAGAGCTGCACCGTGCTCGCGGTGCAGGCCGACGGCGCGGAGATCACCACGATCGAGGGGCTCTCCGGCCCCTACGACGGGTTCACCGCCGTGCAGGAGGGCTTCCGCCAGTGCCACGGCCTGCAGTGTGGCTACTGCACGCCCGGCATGGTGATGGCGGCCACGTCGCTGCTGACCGACCACCCCGACCCGACCGAGGAGGAGATCCGCCTCGGCATCGAGGGCAACATGTGCCGATGCACCGGCTATCAGATGATCGTCGAGTCGGTGCGGTGGGCGGTGGAGCACCCCGAGCCGGGCCGCGGCGGCTGAGCCGGCCGAAGCGCACGGGTGCGGTTCAGGTCGGCTGCGCCGGCCCGAACAGCACGGGGTAGCGGGCGAACACCTGACGCGTCGTGGTGGTGTCGCGCACCGGTGCGTCGTCAGGGTCGCGGCGCGCGCCGGCGGCGAGCGCGACACGTGCCATCACGGTGATCGAGCCGAGGAGGTGGTGCTCGATCGCTCCGGGGACGGCCTCGAGCCCACCGGCGAGCTCCTGGCCGAGGCAGGCGTGGAGGCCGTGCCCGAAGCTGAGGCCCCACGGCGCGACACCGTCGGGCAGCGAGCGGAACGGGCGGAACTCGTCGGCGTCGGTGCCGAACACCTCACGATCGCGGTTCGCGTCGTGCACGCTGATGCTCACGGTGCTGCCGGCCGCAGCCACGACCCCCGAGCGCAGGGTGACGTCGGCGAGCGCCCGCCGCAGCGACACCGGGCTCGCGGGGTGCAGCCGCAGCGACTCGTGCACGAACCGCTGCAACAGCGCAGGGTCGTCGACGAGCTGCTCGGCGGTGACGGGGGGAGCCCCGGCGGGCGGCGAGTCGAGCCAGTCGAGGACGTGGTGCATCGCGTGGACGAACTGGTGCGACGTGGAGTGCGAGCCGACCCACGGGAAGTAGGCCACCTCCCGCAGCAACGTCGCATATGGCAGGTCGAGGCGGTCCTGGTTGCGCAGGAGCGTGGTGAGCACGTCGCGGGGCAGGGTCTCCTCGTCGGCCTCGCCGCGTTCGACGGCGTCGACGAGGGCGCGCCGACGGGTGAGCGACGCGGCGAAGAACTCGGCTTCGAACCGCTCGAGCGCGTGGTCGCCATCGGCCACGATGGCGGTCTTGTCCCCGGTCGCGTGGCCCACGGTCGAGGCGCGTGCGAGACGGTCCATCAGCTCGTACAGACGGTCGACCTCGGCGTCGGTGCCCGTCGGCCGGTCGACACCGGCGACGTCGAGGGCGAGCATCATCATCGTGCGCCGGGCGAGCGCGAGCAGCTCGCCGCGCCCGGCCGCGAGCGACGGTTCGATCACGCCGCGCACGATCGACGGGATGACCTCGGTCTCGTAGAAGGCGAAGGTGTCGCGTCGGAACAGACGGTTCTCGAGACGCCGGCGGGCGAGGTGCTCGGGGCCGTGGAGGTTGACCACCACGCCGTGCATCAGGTGCTCGCCCTCGTCGTACAGCGCCTGGCGGAGGTCCTTGTGGCGGAAGGAGTCACGAGCATCCGCGTACGTCGTTAGGACTATCACAACTACCTCCCGACGCAGTACCTTACTGGGCACCATGTCACGCAGCACCGGTCCGAACGGTCCCGCCACCACGCCGCGGTCGATGCTGGTCACCGGGGGTGCGCGCGGCATCGGCGCTGCGATCGTGGATGCCGCGGCAGCCGCTGGCTACCGGGTCGCGGCGCTCGACGTCGTGCCACTCGACCATGCCGCCCGCCCGCCTGCGCACGACGGCCCGGTGCCCGGCACCGTCGAGGTGTTCACGTGCTCGGTGGCCGACGAGGCCGCGGTCGAGGCCGTGCTCGACGACTTCGGCACGCCCGACGTCGTCGTCAACAACGCCGGCATCGTGCGCTTCGGCCCACTGCTCGACCAGTGTCTCGACGACATGCGCACCGTGCTCGACGTGAACCTGCTCGGCACCTTCGTGGTGGCCCGGGCGGCAGCACGCCGGTGGGTGGCGTCGGGTGCTCCGGGGGCGATCGTGAACGTCACGTCGATGAACGGCGTCGTGGCCGGCCCCAACGCCGGCGCCTACGGCGCGTCGAAGGCCGCCGTCGCGCTGCTCACCTCGCAGATGGCGCTCGAGTGGGGTGCCCACGGCATCCGCGTGAACGCCGTCGCGCCCGGCCTCGTCGACGCAGGCATGTCGGCACCGATCTACGCCGACGCGGCGACGCGGCACGCGCGCGAGTCGAAGGTGCCGCTCGGCCGGCTCGGCACCGCCGCCGACATCGCCGCGGTGGTGCTGTTCCTCGCGTCCGACGCTGCCGCCTACGTGACCGGCCAGAACCTCGTGGTCGACGGCGGGGTCACGGGATCGCTCATCGCCCATCTGCCGCGGCCCGCTGCGGTCGACTCGGTCGGTCACCGCGAGTGACCGCCGCCCTGCTGCTCACCGGCGGGCCCGACCACGCACACGACTTCCCCTCCTCGTCCCGGGCCCTCGCCGGCGTGCTGCGCGACGCAGGGTTCGAGGTGACGGTGGTCGATCATCCCGACCAGCTCGTCGGCCACCTGCTGCCCGGCGCTGTCGACCTGCTCGTCGTGAACGCACTGCGGTGGCGCATGCTGCCCGACCGGTACGCGCCGTGGCGGGACGAGTGGGCCTACCGCACCGCACCTGCCACCAGTGAGGCGATCACCTCGTTCGTGGCCGGTGGGGGCGGCCTGCTCGCGAGCCACACTGCGTCGATCTGCTTCGACGACTGGCCGGAGTGGGGCGACGTGCTCGGCGGCTCGTGGCAATGGGACGTGTCGTCGCACCCACCCGTCGGCCCGGTGGAGGCACACACCGCCTCCGAGCGCGCCGCCCGGCACCCGGTGCTGCGCGGCCTGCCGTCGACGCTCGCCCTCGACGACGAGGTGTACGGCGACCTGGCCCTGCGCCCGGGGGTCGAGGTGCTGATGACGGCGCGGCGCACGCCCGACGACGCCGAGCAGCCGGTCGTGTGGGCGTACCGCTACGGCGAGGGACGCGTGGTGTACGACGGCTTCGGCCACGACGCCGCGTCGATCCGGCACCCCCAGCACGCGGCCCTGCTCCGGCAGGCGGCCGCGTGGGTCACCGAGGAGGACACCTGATGCGACCAGTCGACGGCATGTCGGTGTTGGTGACCGGCGGCGGTTCCGGCATCGGCGAGGGCATCGCCCGGCACCTGTGCGGCCTCGGCGCGCGCGTCACGATCTCGGGCCGCCGGCCCGGCAAGGTGCACGCGGTGGCAGCCTCGATCGGCGACGCGTGTCGAGCAGTGGTCGGCGACGTCACCGTGGCCGATGATCGCCTGGCGATGGTCGACGCCGCGCTGGAGCACGGCGACGGCCGGCTCGACGTGCTCGTCAACAACGCCGGCAACATGTACCGCGGACCGCTCGACGAGCTGCGCGAGGACGAGCTGCTCGCGGTGTTCCACTCCAACGTGGTGGGGGCGATGATGCTCACCCAGGCGGCGCTGGCACCCCTTCGGGCGAGCTGTGGCGCTGTGATCCTCCTGGGCTCGGTGCACTCGCAGCGGGCGTTCCCGGGCGCGTCACCGTACGCGGCCACCAAGGGGGCGCTCGAGACGCTCACCGGCGTGCTCGCCGCCGAGCTCGGCCCGCAGCAGATCAGGGTGTCGTGCGTGCGGCCGGGCGGCGTGTTCACCGAGATCAACCAGCGCGCCGGCCTCATGGACGACGCGCAGGCGCTCGAGCGCCTCAACGGCCTGGCACCGGCACACGCGCTCGGCCGGCTCGGCACGGTGACCGAGGTGGCCGAGGCCGTCGAGTACCTGGCACGGGCCGAGTGGGCGACGGGCAACGTGCTCACCATCGACGGCGGACTCGGACTCGGGGTCACCAATGCCTGACCTGCGCGGCCGAGCTGGCCCTGTCGACGTCACCGCACCACGCACACACACCACCGAGGGGACCGCATGACCGCTGCGCCGGAGATCATCACCATCACCTCCTACGAGGAGGCCAAGGACACCTACCGCCAGAAGGACCTGCGCCAGGCGCTCTACGACGCCGGCGAGGTGATCATGGCCGACGTGCTCGTGAACCTCCACGGCACGGCACACCGCGACCGCCGCCGGCTCGAGAACCGGCTCTTCCGGCGGGACACCTTCGAGCTCTACGAGCACGAGCTCTTCCCGCCCCTCATCCACCAGACCCTCGAGCCGCACGTGCGAACGGGGCGAGCCGAGCTCGTCGATCTCGGTCACCAGCTCATGATGAACCTCGCCGCCTCGACGGCCGGCGTCGACCGGCCTCTCGGCACGCCCGAGGAGACCTTCCGCCTCTACGACTACCTGCGCTCGTTCATCGAGGGGGCGACGCTCGCGCACTTCACCGGCGACCGCGACGCGAAGCGCTCCGAGGTGGCCGCCAAGCTGGCCGAGTTCGATGCGGAGTTCGTCGCGCCGTCGATCGCCCGTCGCCGCGGCCTCGCCGACGCCGGCGAGACGCTGCCGCGAGACGTGCTGTCGATCCTGCTCGACAACCAGGACCAGCTCGACCTGCCCCACGAGGTCGTGCTCCGCGAGGTGGCGTTCTACCTGCTCGCCGGCGCACACACCTCGGCCACGGCGTTCACCCGGGTCACGCACAACGTGCTCCAGTGGCTCGAGCGGCACCCCGAGGATGCCGAGGCGGTGCGCACCGATCGCCGATTCGTGCAGCGCTGCACCCACGAGACGATCCGGCTGCAGCCGTCGAGTCCGGTGGCGATGCGCTGGGCGCTCTCCGACGTCGAGCTCCGCACCGGCCGGACGATCCCCACGGGCGCGAAGGTGGTGATCGACCTCCTGTCGGTCAACCGCGACACCTCGGTGTTCGGGCCCGACGCCGAATCGTTCGACCCGCGTCGCCAACTGCCCGACGGTGTACCGGCGTACGGGCTGTCGTTCGGGTCGGGGATGCACGCCTGCATCGGCCAGGACCTCGCCGCCGGGCTCGCCGTCGCGGCGAGCGATCCCGACGGTGACGACGCCTCCGGGTCCGCGCTGCTCGGCCTCGTGCCGCAGGCGGTGCAGGCGCTGTTCGATCACGGGGTGCGCCGTGACCCCGACAACCCGCCCGAGATGGACGAGTCGACCACCCGCCCGTACTTCGGCCGCTACCCGGTGCTGTTCGGCGCGTGAGCAGCGGTGAGCAGCGCGGTGGCGGCACGGTGCACGAGCACGGCCCGCTCGGTGGGCGTGCACGAGGCGACGAGCTCGTCGCTCTGCACCTCCACGCTCAGCGGGGTGCCGGGCGGGACGGCTGCGAGCAGCTCGGCGAGCGGCAGGCCGCCGGCACCGGGCGCCAGCCGGTGGTGCCGGGCCTCGTCGAGCAGCGCGGCGACACCGCCGGGCGGCGCGGCTTCGGGCGCGTCGCAGAGCTGCACCCAGCCGAGCCGGCCGGAGCGCACGACGTCCCGGAGCGCCTCCGGGCCCTCGCCGAGCCGGTGATGGTGCAGCAGGTCGACCACCACCACGGCGTCGACGGCGTCAGCCAGGCGCATCGCCCCGACCGAGGACTGCGGGGTGGTCCACGCCATGTACTCCAGCGCCGCCGTGACGCCTGCGAACCGGCAGCGCTCGGCGACGCGCCCCAGCGCCTCGAGCGTCTGCTGCTCGTCGGGCAGGTCGGACACCACGAGCACGTGCGCCGCGCCCAGCTCGGCGGCCGCGTCGACGAGCGGACCGGGATCGCCGGCGGTCGCGTCGATCCGGTGCACCTCGGCGTCGAACAGGCGCAGGCCGCGCTCGGCGAGCAGCGAAGCCAGGCGCCGGCGGCCGGCTGTGTCGGTCGCATGGTCGTGCGACAGGCGCAGGCCCACCCCGTCGAAGCCGGCGGCGGCCGCAGCGTCCACCACCGCGGCGGGCGCGGCGTCGAGCACGCTGCCGGCTGCGAGGTACACGGGCCGATGTTGCACACCTGCACCCTAGGAGGAGCGATGTCGACAGGGGGTGCACGATGATCGATGTGCACGCGCACGTGGTGCTCGAGGGGGTGCTCGGGTGTGCCGGCCACTACGGGCCCGAGCTGGGCACCGGCCCCGAGGGCCGCCCGCGCTTCCGGGTCGGCGACTACGTGCTCGACGGCGTGAACTACCGCGACAGCCCGTTCATGGACGTCGGACTGCGGCTCGCGATGAACGACCGTCTCGGCATCGAGCTCCAGGTGCTGTCACCCAACCCGATCACCTACTTCCACCACGTCGAGGCCGACATCGCCGCGGGCTTCTGTCGATGGCACAACGACGAGATGGCGGCGATCGTCGCCGGGCACCCCGACCGCTTCCGCGGGTTCGCGCAGCTCCCCATGCAGGACGTCGATGCCGCCGCCGTCGAGCTGCGACGAGCGGTCGGCGACCTCGGGCTCGTGGGCGCGTACATCGGCACCGACTTCGGCACCACCTTCGACGACCCCCGGCTCGACGCGCTCTGGGAGACCGCCGTCTCGCTCGACGTGCCGGTGTTCATCCACCCCGCGCCCGCCGGGATCGACGGGCCGCTGCGCGATCCGCGCATCCGCAACTACGACCTCGACCTGTCGCTCGGCTTCCTGTACGAAGAGACCCTGGCGATCGCCCACCTGGTGTACGGCCGCGTCCTCGAACGCCACCCGACCCTCGACGTGTGCCTCTCGCACGGGGGCGGCGCCGCGGCGTTCATGCGCGGCCGGCTGCAGCACCAGGGCGCGACCCGGCCATGGGCCCGCCACGACCCGGTCGACTTCGCCGCCGGGCTCCGGCGGATGTGGTTCGACCAGCACGTCCACGACGACGCGGCGCTCGACCTGCTCACCGCGGCCGTGGGCGAGGACCGGTTGGTCGTCGGGACGAACCTCGCCGGCTGGGACGCACCGGCTCGAGCCGAGGAGATCCCGTACGTGACGGCCTACGACGCCAACGCCCGGCGCCTGCTCCGGCTGTGAGCAGTTCGTCGCCGCCCCCACCGCTGCCGCCGGCGTCACGGCGGTCGGCGGCGTGCGCTCAGAGCTCGATCTCGACGCCGTCGCGGCGCAGGTGGATCGCGCCGTTCGGGCAGTTGCGCGCGAGGCGCACCAGCGTGTCGTCGTCGGGCAGGTCGGCGTCGGGTCGCACCGTGGCCAGCTCGTCGTCGTCGAACGCGAACACCGCCGGTGCGGCCGACACGCAGCGGCCGGCGCTCACGCACTCGTCCCGATCGATGAACACCTGCAACGACGATCCATCCACGACCGCAAGGGTACCTGCGTGCCTCGCGCCGTGGTGACCGGCGCCGGGCGCGGGTTGGGGGCCGCGATCGCCCGGCGCCTCGCCGCCGACGGCTTCGACGTCGTCCGGCTCGACCGCACGCCCGGTGCTGCGGGTGACGACGTCACCGCGTGCGACGTCTCCGACCGCTCGCAGGTCGACGCGGTCGCGAGCCGGGTCGGCGAGATCGACCTGCTCGTCAACAACGCCGGGATCTGGCGCTTCGCCGCCCTCGAGGACGTCGAGCCGACCGACTTCGCCGAGGTGCTCGCGGTGAACCTCGGCGGCACGTTCCACTGCACGCAGGCGTTCGGGCGTGGCATGCTCGACGCAGGCCGCGGGTGCATCGTGAACGTGGTGTCGATCGCCGCCGCCGCTGCGAACCCGAGCGTGGGTGCGTACGGCGCGTCGAAGGCTGGCGTGCTCGCGCTCACACGCCAGACCGCGCTCGAGTGGGGACCGCGTGGGGTGCGCGCCAACGCGGTCGGGCCGGGCCTGGTGCCCACCCCGGGCACCGCCCAGGTGTACGACGACCCGCGGGTGCGCACGGTGCGCGCCGGGGCGGTGCCGATGCGACGGCTCGGCACCGACGACGACGTGGCCGGGGTCGTGTCGTTCCTGGCGTCACCGGACGCCGCGTACGTGAACGGGCAGGTGCTGTACGTCGACGGCGGGCTGTCGCAGGCGCTGATGACGCTGCTCCCCCGCCCGGCCGACGTGCCCGGTCCGCACGAGCCGTGATGCCGCGCCCGGCCGCCCGGGCACGGAGGGGTCACACCGCGTTGGCCGCCCAGCCACCGTCGACGTAGACCACCTCGCCGTTCACGTACGACGCCCGGTCGGACAGCAGGAACTCGACCACCTCGGCCACCTCGCCCGGCTCGCCGACCCGGCCGAGCGGCACCCTGCCGGTGAGCCAGCGCACCTGTTCGGGGTCGTCGAGGCGCTCGGCCGCCATCGGTGTGCGGATCGGCCCGGGGGCGACGGCGTTGGCGCGCAGCCCGAGCGGGGCCCCCTCGAGCGCCACCGCCCGCGTGAGCGCGACGATGCCCCCCTTCGAGGCGACGTAGTGCGCCTGACCGGGGACCGCGAGGCTCGCGTTCACCGACGCCACGGTGACCAGGGCACGTGGCACCCCGGGCGCCGCCGTCGCCTGGCGGAGCAGTTCGCGAGCGCCGAGCCAGGTGCCGGTGAGGTTCACGCGCAGGTGGCGCTCCCAGGTCTCGACGGGCGTCTCGGCGATGCTCGAGCGGGTGCGGATGCCGGCGCAGGTGACCATCGCGTCGAGCCGGCCGACTCGGGCCACGACGTCCGCCCAGGCGTGCTCGTCGGTGACGTCGAGCGCGATCACATCCCCGCCGGGGTGCAGGTCGGTGGCGACGACGTGCCACCCGGCGGCGGCGAGGACGCGGCAGCAGGCGGCGCCGATGCCCGAGGCGGCACCGGTGACGAGCACCCGCCGGGGCCCGCCGGCACTGGCGTCGGTCACCGGCCGGCCACCGTCATCGCCCGGTCGTACGTGAGCAGTTCGGCAGCCCAGTTGCCGACCTTCTCGCCGGCGACGGGGCGCCGCTCGGGCCACGGGCCCGACAGCTCGACGCTGCGACCGCGCGACACCACGGCCTTCAGCCGGCTCTTGTCCTGGAGGATGCGGATGTCGGCGAGGGGATCGCCGTCGACGACGATCACGTCGGCGCGGTAGCCGGGCGCCACGACACCGAGCTCGCCCTCCATCCGCATCGCGAAGGCGTTGTTGCGGGTGGCACAGGTGATTGCCTCGAGCGGGCTCAGTCCCAGGGCATCGACGAACACCTCGAGCTCGCGAGCGTGCCAGTGGCCGTACGGGGTGAGCGTGAACCCGCTCTCGGAGCCGCACAGGAGCTTCACGCCCTCGTCGTACGCGGTGCGCAGGGTGGCGGCGGTGGCCTCGATCTCGCCGCGGAAGATACCGGTCATCCCCCTGGTCGCGCCGACGGCGTCGCCGTAGTCGGCGAGGTTCGCGAGGAACGTGAACGTGGGGCAGACGGCCGAACCGGCGTCGAGCACGGCGGCGAGCGCCTCGTCGTCGATGAACGACGCGTGCAGGATGAGGTCGACGCCGGCGAGGGCCGCATCGCGGGTCGAGCTGGCGCTGCGGCAGTGGGCCGTGACCGGCACACCGAGCGCGTGAGCGGTGTCGCACACGGCCTTCATCTCGTCGAGGGTCCAGACCTGCAGCTCGCCCTGGTGCGTCGGGATCGACCCGGTGGCGTGGATCTTGATCCAGTCGGCGCCGTACTTGATCTGCCGGCGGGTGGTGACGACCATCTCCTCGACGGTGTTGACCACGGCGGCGTATCCGACGCTGCCCTCGTCGGGGATGAGCCGGCCCGCAGTGCCGCCGACGGAGGTGAGCAGCGCCTGCACACCGGTGGCCATGCGCGGGCCGTCGAACATCCCGGCGTTCAGCGCGTCGCGTACCTGCGGCCCGATGCCGTGCACGGTGTCGGGGTCGAAGAACGAGGTGACACCGGCGCGGAGCAGCTTGGGCAGGTTGAACGCCGTGACGAGCGCGGCGAGCACTGGCGGCCGGTGGAAGAACAGCTCGTCGTTCGACTGCACGTCGTCGAAGGTGCTGTGGCAGTGGGCATCGATCAGGCCGGGCATGACGGTGCAGCCGGTGGCATCGATGGTCACCGTGCCGGGCCGACTCCGAGCCACCTCGGTGGCGGCCGAACCGACCGCGACGATCTCGTCGCCGTCGACGAGCACGTCGGTCGAGGTCTGGGGTGCGGTACCGGAGCCGTCGATGAGCGTCCCGCCGGCGATGAGCAGCGGGGTGGCGCCAGAGGTGGTGCTGGTCGTCATGATCGAAACCTCGCGTCGCTGGGGTGGGGCCGCGCCACCGGACCGGCGGACCGGCGGACCGGCGGGGCGTGCGTCGTCAGGATCCTAGCGACGAGTGCTCCGAGCGCCGCCCCGGGGACGGGCTCGACCTCCCGACGCGACCTGCAGGCGGCCGGCGTCGTGCGGGATCACCTGGCGTGACGTCGTGCTGATCGTCGTGCTGATCGTCGTGCTGATCGTCGTTCCGGCGCCCGACGACGTCTGTGTCGACGATGCGCTCGGCCTGTGCGACCAGGTGCTCCGGAGCAGCGACAGCGAGGTGCTCGCGCGGGCGACCTTCGACCTCGACGAGTTCGTGCTCGGCGTCCTGCGCGCCGGCGCCAGCGGCTTGCTCGTCGATCACCAGACCCCCGGGGTGTTCGTCGATGCCATCCGGGTGCTCGCCGATGGCGGGGGATCGTGTCCCCGAGACCGACCCGCCTCCTCCTGCGGCAACTCGCACCCGACCCCGCGGGCGACGCCGGCGGTTCGCTGCTCACCGCGCGCGAACCGGAGATCGTGCGCCTCGCCACGAAGGGCCACACCAACGACGACATCGCTGCCGACTTGTCGATCTCCGTGCCGACGGTGACGTCGCACTCCCGCTCGATCCGGCAGAAGATCCGCGGATCGACCCGCGTCCACATCGTCATCTGGGCCTACGAGGACAACGTCCGCTGACGCCCGTCCGGCTGGTCCGGCGGTGCGTCCTCGGCGATGCGGGCGGAGCCGGATCGGGCGGATCGGATGGCCAGGTAGAGGGGGAAGGTGAAGGCGATGGCGAGCGGGATGGCGAACACGACGTAGAGCCAGGGCCATCGGACGTGGCTGCGCCGAGCGTCACCGACCATGAAGATGCTGGCCGCGACGAACATCACGATCAGGTCGATCGCAGCCGAGGTGGACGCGTTGTTCGCGAACCAACCCTCGAGGTAGCTGGTGCCCTCCGGCAGTGGCTGTCGATTGAAGTAGGCCGTGGTGACGAGGCCGACCACGGCGAGCACCCCATAGGTGGCGACGAGTGCTCGGCGGCGATGGGGTGTGGTCATCATCGGGGTGCTCCAACGGGTGTGGGGTTGCTGGTCGGGCTCGATTGCCGGACCGATGCGGCCGCTCTGCCGACGGCGGTCGCCGCGGCGATGCTGATCGCGGCGACCAGGACGGTCGACGGTGAGGCGACGCTGTACCCGGCGAGTGCCTGGACCGCGAGGAGCACGGTCGCGACACCGAGCGACGTCGCTGTGGCGATCACCGTCGTGCGTGTGCGCTCGACAGGTCGATCCTGCCGGCGGAGCCATGCGGCGAGCACGATCAGCAGGTGGAAAGCGTGCAGCCCGACGAAGTGCGCCACACGGAGATCGCCGTGCTCGGTGCTCCAGCCCAACAGTGGCAGGCCAGGGCCGCCGTCGGGCCCGCCGACGGAATGGGCACCCACGATGCCGGTCGGCAGGTTCTGATTCGGCAGGGGCATCGTCATCGCGAATCCCACGAGCATCCCGAGCACGGTGACGTTCGAGCCTGCGGTGACGACGGCGCGCGTGACCGGGTCGAGGGCGCGGTGCACGAACGAACGCCACGCCACGATCAGTCCTGCGACGAACACGATCCCCACGAACGTGCCCATGAGCCCGAAGACCTGGGCGTCGAACGGGGTGGCGGTGTTGAAGTGGCTCCGGACACCACGCGCCGCCTGCATCGCGATGAGGACCTGTTCGACGATGAGCGAGATCGCTGCGATGAGCGCTGCAGCGTCGACCCACCGATCGCGGGGAAGCCGACGGCGCAGCCACTGCAGGCCGATCACGGAGATGGCGATCGACAGCGAGAACTTGAGTGGCTTCCACCACACCGGTACGCCGAGCAGCTCTCGATCGTCCACGACGACCCCCGCCGCCGCGACGACCGAAGCAATTGCCATCGTGCGCACCGACCACGTCAGCGCACGATCGATCCGATCCTGGCGCACAGCTTCCATGCAGCCATTGTCGAACTCGACCGGCCAGCGACGCATCGGACCGGAGGACGTCCGTGCCCCGGCCTCGGGACCTGCGCTGCCTCGTCGCAGGTCCTGCTCGCACGGCCTCACGTTGGGCGGGGCGACGTCGACCACCACTCGATGAACCGATCGGTGACCTCGACCTCCCACTCCCGCCCGGCATGAGAAGTTGCTCATGGGTCGAGAGTGATGCCGAGGTTGCATCGGTCACCGAGGTTGCATCGGTCACCGAGGTTGCATCGGTCACCGACGAGCACCGACGATCGATCGTCAGACCGGGCTGCCGCCGCATGCTCGCCACACGAGCGTGGCGGTGCGCTTGGCCCACGGCACCGCCGTCATCCTCGGACAGACCGGCTTCCTCGACACGTTCACGGTCACGTTCGGCCCGGACGGCTTCGTCCTCGAGCCGGCGTCCATCTTCAGACAACGGTTCCCAGCGCCTCCGTCTCCGTGAGGGTCGGCCGAGACTCACGCACCGGAACACGCAGATCGGCGGCTCCCGAAGGAGCCGCCGATCACTCGGACCGGATGACGAGACTCGAACTCGCGACCCTCACCTCGGCACGGCGATGCCCGACGTCGAGGACGTCCGTGAACTGCGGCTTCGCGCGCTGCGGTTGCCCGCTCAGCCAGGATGTCCGCCGTTTCCGTACGGATTGCAGAGCGCGATCTACGACAACGTCGGTTCAGGCAGTGAGGTGAGCCCAGTTCGCGTGCCCGATCTCGGCGCCTTCGTCGCCGAGCAGGAGCCACTCCTGCGCTGCCGGCGAATCGAGCACGTGGCGGAGGCGTAGCAGGCGCTTGCGATCACTTCCGGCGAACCCAGCGACCAGTTGCGCTGGATCGTCGATGAGGCGGACGAGCAGCGCCAGGTCCTGGGCGTGACGATCACGGTCTCGGCTGTCCGCCGCCCAGGCCGCCGCCTTCAGCACGATCGCACCATGCAGGTTCGGCGTCGGCACGAGCCCGACGCGCCCGCCCACGAGCCGAACCTCGACGATGGCCGCGCGTCGCAGCGCCTGAGTTCCGCCCTCGATCTGGATGGTGCGCCCGCCCACGGTCCACAAGGCGCTCACCTTCTTCCGGTGATCAGGCGCCAACAGGTCGACGACCACGGAACCGACCGCGTCGCCGTCGGAGAAGCGATCGGCCCGACCGCTTCCATCGAGCCGCACTCGCAGCCCGAGTTCACCCAACGCAGCCGTGCACGCCTGGAGGTTCGCCTGCAGCACGTCCATGTTGGCGAGCATGTCGACATCACGGGTGACCCGCGGCCAGGCGACGCCGGCCAGCACGGCGTGAAGCGCAACCATCTGACCACCGACGAGTGACCACTGCGTCGGCTCCAGCCTCGTCGACAGCTCGAGGATGAGGTCCCAGAGTCGGCGTTGCTCCGCCGTCATCGACGGCATCACCACGTCGCCGAGGCGTTCCATCACGCGTCACCCCGGGCCGCAAGCGTGGCGACGCGCCCCGACAGGAAGTCGGTGGCCGCCGCACGCACACGAGCGTCCTCGTGCGCGCCGAGGAGCACGGCCGTCACGACGCGCTGAACGCGCACGTCGACGAGCCGGTCTGCGAGATCGGTCAGCACGACGTGCAGGATGACGTTGGCCGATGCATCCGCCGCACGCGCCCCCAACTCCGTACGAACCCGCACGAGATCGATCGCCGCCAGACCGACGTGCACGACCTGGGCGTCCACCACGACAGGCCCCAGGTCGTCGTCGATGAGGTGGAGTGCCGACTCCGCCGTGACGAAGACGCCAGCGACGTCGGTCAACCGGTCGAGTCGTGAGGCGGGCACCCGCCATGCCTCCGAGGCCAGCAGATCCCTCGACCGACGCACCACGTCCATCGCTTCGCTGCCGCGCACGCTTCGCCGAAGGCGTGACAGCTCGCTGTCCGACAGACCACCGTCGGACCGCCCAGCGAGCAGGAGCAGAGCAGCGAACGCGACCCGTGGCGACCACGCGCGACCTCGGTCGAGCCCGAGCCGCCGCCGCCGATGCACGCTTCCGGCGTCGACGATCCAGGTGTTGCCGACCCGACGGCCATCGAGCAGCCGCTCGCGCAACAGCCGTCGCACCTCGGTGTCCGACACACCCAGCAGGGCGGCCGCATCAGCGGTCGTCACGTCCATTTCACTCCTTGACAGAAATACTCCGCCAGCGGAGCATTTCTGTCAAGTCAGTCAGGCCGGACCGACAGCGGAGACGGGAAGCGGAAACGCTCTGGCAGGAAGACGCAGATCGGCGGCTCCCGAAGGAGTCGCTGATCCTTCGGAGCGGATGACGAGACTCGAACTCGCGACCCTCACCTCGGCACGGCGATGCCCGACGTCCAGGATGTCCGTGAGCTGCGGTTTCGTGCGCTGCCGCTGTCCGTGGAGTGCAGGGCTTCCGCCGTTTCCGGATGGATTGCAGAGCGCGATCTACGACGCCCTCGCTCACCCGTCGGTTGAATGATGCGTGTACGCTATCAAGATGCACGACACGGCTGAACTCGTCAGGAGCGCGCGCGAACGGCGAGGACTCAGCCAGCGCGCCCTCGCCGAGCGTGCCGGTGTCGAGCAGTCGACGATCGCACGGATCGAGTTGGGCGAGGCGGACCCCGCCTACTCGACGGTCGTCAGACTCCTCGATGCCGCCGGGTTCCGCCTCCCCGATCCCGAGCCGTCGCTCCCGACGCTCGCCGAAGCAGCAGCCGGCGGAGATCAGATCGACTGGACGATGCTGCGCTCCGTCGCCGACCAGGCCGAGCGGGATCCCACATCCGTTCGCGTGCTCATCGGAGGCGAGCCACCACCGACGGCGAACACCGTCGTGCGAACCATCCTTGCCGCCGTCGCGGCACACCTCGCCAAGCAGGCCGGGATCAGAGCCCCGGCGTGGGCACGTCGAACGCCGCCGCTCGATGTTCCATGGCACCCGGACGGAACGCCCCGCATGGTCCGCCGAACGATCGCAGAGACTCCGCCGGCGATCGCTCGATACAACGTCTGGATCCGGGCATCCGCACTGCGCAGGGAGCGGCCATGACCGGAGCCGGCCGCCCGCTCAGCTGGTCCGAGATCGAGGACCACCTGGTCGAGGTCGGCGCAGAACTGGAGCGCCGAGGCCTGACCCGCAGCATCGTGGTCGTCGGCGGCGCGTACGTCGC
>WLDE01000359.1 GCA_009704985.1 Actinomycetota bacterium
AGCCTTCTTGGCGGGAGCCTTCTTCGCGGGTGCCTTCTTGGCGGGTGCCTTCTTGGCTGCAGCCTTCTTGGCCGGAGCCTTCTTCGCGGCAGCGGCCTTCTTGGCCGGAGCAGCCGTCTCGGCCGGAGCCTTCGTCGCCGGAGCCTTCGTCGCCGCAGCGGGGGCGGCCGACCCGCCGCGGATGCCGAGCGACTCGGCCAGGTCCTCGATGCGATCCTCGATGTCGTCGATGCGGTCGGCCAGGCGGCCGAGCTGCTTCGCGACCTCGGACTGCACGGCGCCCAGCAGCTGCTCGGTGGAGCTGCGTCCGCGCTCGACGAGCTGCTGGATCACCTGCTCGGCGTCCTTGCGGCGGAGCTGGCCGTCCTGGACGAGCTCGTTCACCAGCTTCTCCGCGTTGGTGCGGGACATCTCGGTGAACTGCATGCCGGCGTCCATCAGTCGCTTCAGGATCGTGTTCGGGGTCATGGCGACACTCTACTGGCGGGGTGCCTCACGAACCGGCACGTCGCCGCAGGTCAGCCGGGTCGACGAGCGGCCGCACCAGTGGCGAGCAGCTGCCGGACGACGTCGGCCAGGTCGTCACCGACGAGGTCGGGCACCGGATCCACGTCGGCACCACGGGGCGTCACGCCGGACCACACCTGGGCGGAGCGGCAACCGAGTTCACGGGCGAACCGACCATCGGTCGAGGGCCGGTCCCCCACCATCACCGCCGCCACCGCGGCGGCCTCGCCGACCACGTCGCGCACGAGCGACGCCATCGGCGCGAACGGCTTGCCCGCCACGGTCGCACGCGTGCCGGAGCCCACCTCGACGGCGGCCAGGATCGCGCCGCCGCCGGGGATCGGCCCGTCGGGCGTGGGGTAGGTCGCGTCGTCGTTGGTGCCGATGAGCCGGGCGCCCGCGTGGACCGCCGCCGCCGCCTCGCGGAGCCCCTCGTAGGTGAAGGTCCGGTGGAAGCCGACGATCACGGCGTCGGCCGGCCCCGAGGTCACGGCGACGGCACCGCGCCGCTCGACGGCCTCCACCACACCGGGCCCACCGCACACGAGCACCCGCTCGCCGGGTCGGACGAGGAGGGCACCCGCCATCGCCGACGTGAGCACGTCACCGCGAGCCGGTAGCCCGATCGCCGCAAGTGCAGCCTCCTGCTCGGCGAGCGTCGAGTTCGAGTTGTTGGTCACGAACACCACACGCACACCCGCCTCGCGGAGGGCGGCGATCGCCTCGACCGACCCCGGGATCGGGCGGTGCGCCAGCCAGACGACGCCGTCCAGGTCGAGCAGCACCACGGATGGCGGGCCGTGTTGGGCGGGGACCTCGGTGGCACCTGGGAGTTCGGGCATCGGGGTGTCATCCTGGCACGCCAGCTGCCAATCTGTGCGGGTGCCCCGCTTCGAACCCTTCCCCGCACTGCGCTACGCCCCCGGCACCGACCTCTCGGCCGCGGCCGCACCGCCGTACGACGTGCTGTCCGCCGCCGACGTCGCCACGCTGGCCGCGCGCCACGAGCGCAACATCGTCCGCGTCGACGTCCCGCAGCCCGAGGACGACCCCGAGCGATACGAGCAGGCGGCGCGCACGATGCGCAGCTGGGAGGACGAGGGCACCCTCGTACGCGACACGACCCCGAGCTTCACCATCTATCGGATGCGCTTCCGCACGGAGGACGGCACCGAACGGGAGACCGTCGGCGTGCTCGGCGCGCTCGAGGTCGTCGACGAGGGCGCGGGCGGGGTGTTGCCGCACGAACGCACCACACCGAAGGCGAAGACCGATCGGCTCGACCTCACCCGGGCGACGGAGGCCAACCTCTCCCCGGTCTGGGGCCTGTCGCTCACCGGCGGGCTCACCGAGCTGCTCGTGGCGCCCGCCGAGGTGGTCGGCACGTGCACCGACGAGCAGGGCGTGGTCCACACCGTCGAACGCGTCGACGACCCGGCCCGGATCGAGGCGATCTCCGCTGCGGTCGCGTCGAACCCGGTGCTCATCGCCGACGGCCACCACCGCTACGCGATCAGCCGCACCTACCGCGACGAGCGCCGCGGCACCGACGGGCCGGGCCCGTGGGACCTCACGCTCACCTACGTGGGCGAGCTCGTGGAGAGCCAGCTCAGCATCGACGCGATCCACCGCCTCTACCGCGGCGTCGACGACGCCGGCCTGCTCGACCTGCTGTCGCCGTGCTTCGACGCCCGTCCTGCGGGTCCGGTGGACGCGACCTTCGCCGCCCGGGTCGTCTCCGAGGGCGCCCTGTGCCTGGTGCACCCCGACGGCAGCGGCACCTGGCTCACCCCACGCCCCGAGGCCTTCGTCGGTGTCCGGGCGCTCGACGGCGCGTTGCTCGAGCACGCGTTGCGCGACGCCGACGTGGAGGTCACCTACCAGCACGGCGTGCAGCACGTGGTCGACGCCGTCGCCTCCGGGGCGGTGGCGGCCGGCGTGCTGATCCGCCCGACCAGCATCGACGAGATCCGCCGGACCGCGCACGAGGGGCTGCTGATGCCCCCGAAGTCGACGTTCTTCACACCGAAGCTTCGTACCGGCCTGGTGGTGCGACCGCTCGTCTGACCGTCGTCCGCCCGTCGTTCGCCCGTCGTCCGGCCCGGTCCGGACCGGACGACGGCGACGCTCAGGCGGCGACGGACGCGGCCGACCGCAACGCCGCCGCGAGCGGGTCGGGGTGGGCTCGCAGCGCCCGATCGAGGGCCTGGCGCGCCGACCGGCGCGCCGTGACCTCGACGACGGACGCGGCGATCACCTCGGTGCGGCTCTGGGTGGCGCCGGACGACCGGAAGAACCGGCGCCGCACGGCGCCGCAGACGACGAGTTCCGTGCCCGTGTCCCAGGCGTCGGACACGTCGCCCTCCCAGCTCACCGGCACGCCGAGGAGACGTCCCTGGTCGTCCGGGCAGGACAGCTCGAGGTTCCAGCGCACGGTGCCGCTCGGCAGCTCGCTCGCCCGGGGCGACGAGCTGAGCCGCCCCGTGAGGATGACGATGTTCATGGCGACCTCCTCCCCGGCCGGAGCCGGAGGACGTCGGGGGCATCGGGGGACGCAGCGTCAACCTAGCGACGGGGTCTCACACCCGAGCCCGCCACGACCGTCGGCGGCCGGTCAGCGGCCGAGGGCGGCGAGGCGCTGCACGACGTCGGCGAAGTCGGGGTCCACCTGGGCCACCATGCCGAAGAAGCGCCGGGCCTCCACGATCTCGCCCGACCGATCGAGCAGGTCACCGAGCACGTACCACTGGCGGACGTGGTGCTCACGCACCTTGCGCGGGATCTCGCGGCCCTTCGCCATGATCTCGAGTGCGCCGCGCAGATCTCCCTGATCGGCGCGCGCCCCGGCGGCCACGATCCGTCCCTCGGCCATCAGCGCCGGTGCCGGTGAGGCACCCTTCAGCTCGGTCCAGAGCTCCTCGACCTCGTGGTAGCGACGCATCGCGCGGTAGCAGTCGGCGAGCACCGGATGGTGGCGCACCGACTGCTCGAGGCGACGGGCGGTCTCGAGTTCGGCCGCGGCCTTGCGCCACTGACCCGTCGCGTAGAACGACAGCCCGGCGATCTCGTGGCCCATCGCCACATCGGGGACCTCACGCAACACCGGCTGCACCATCCGGCGAGCGTCGTCGTAGCGGCCTCGCTCGAGCGCCTCGGCCGCCGAGGTCAGACGTTCGCGATAGCGAGCCGCACGCTGGGGGGCGGCGTCACGCTCGACGGCCGCCACGACCTCCGGGTCGAGGGTGGATGCCGGCCGGCGCCGACGGGTGGCCTCGGGAGCCGGGCCCGACGCACGCTCGGTGGCCGCCACCGCGGCATCGCGGATCGGACCCTCGTCGATCCAGGTCTCGGGCTCCGCGACGACCGGCTGGA
>WLDE01000360.1 GCA_009704985.1 Actinomycetota bacterium
GGACACCGCTCGGCGCCGCGGCGAATGCCGTCGGAGCCGCGATCGGAGGCGGCAACGCGGCGGCGGCTCGGGACGCGGTCGCTGCGGCTCGGGCCAGCATCTGCTCGCCGTGCCGGTTGGTGGTCGCCCACCAGTCGTCGAGCAGGTTCGCCAGCTCCCGCTGCGCCACGATCAGGTCGGCCGAGGCACGCTCCACGAACGGATCGCCGGCCCGCACGTGCTCGTCACCCACCCGAGCGTCGAAGGTGGCGAGGCGCATGAGGATCGCCCGCTGCGCATCGAAGAACTGCTGGGTGAGGCGGGCATGACCGGCCATGGAGAACGATACGCGGCTCGACGCGCCGGACATCCGGGTGCTGGCGGAACGGATGCGCTCCACCAGTGCGACCTGCTCCTCGCGGAGCTCGTCGAGGATCTCGGCGACCTCCGGCGCGACGGTGACGTCGGGCTTGACGCGTGCATGGACTGCATCGGTCTTCACAGGTCGGGAAGCTACGAGTCGAGGATGACGCCCAGCTGAACACAAGGCGAACCGGACGGGTCAAGGTCGTGAAAGCGTCACGACGACCTCGGAGCGTGGCCGCGACAGCACCCGCACGGGCGGCGACGGACCGGTTGCCGGCGTCGCCGTCGGGACGGCCCGAGTCCGCCCCGGACTCGTTCCGGGTTCAGCCCGGGCGCGGCCAGGGACCCGCGGCCGGGTCGATCGTCGCCCGGAAGCCGGCGGGCAGCAGCGGTCCGCGCGACCGACGGCTCAGACCGAGCTCCCGGTCGGCCCCGGCCATCCGCGCGTACGTCCACACACCGAGCAGCACGATCACGAGGCTGATGAACAGCAGGTACAGCGGCATCACCAGCAGCACCGAGTCGAACGACCGGCGGTTCACCCAGCCCATCGTCACCAGGTACACGGTCACCACCGCGGCGACCGGAAGAACGTCGAGTGGGCGTGCATGATCTCGCGGTGCACGCGGGTGCGCAGCACGTGGCACGCACCCGACACGATCCACGGCATCAGCACCCGCAGCCGCGTCGCTGTTCGATACTCGTCCACCTGGAGCCGCTCGATCAGCTTCGTCCGGTTCTGCGCCTCGACGAGCCGAACGGACGCCGCGTCGAACGCCCCCTCCTCCAGCGCGCCCACCGACGAGCGAACACGCCGCAGCGCTGATGGTCGTCGACTGCTCCCGCCCGAGGAGTCGCACGCTGACGTCGGCCATGTCCAGCCGACGACGTCGAGGAGTCGGTTCCGCCTGCATGCCGCGGTTGTCGTCGGTCGAGCCGCTCGGGTCCTTGACGAACACCTCACGCTGCGAGGTCGAACCCCCCAGACAGGGGGCCTCACGGGTCGATCCGCCTGACGAGGAGCGGGTCAGACGCGAGCCCCGGTCGGCAGCAGGCTCGGCCGGAGCAGGGGCCACGACCTCCGATCGCAGCGCCACGAGCGAGCTGTGCTCACATCGCGAGCATGAGCCAGGACGACTCCTCCCCCACCTCCAGCGCCACCGGCGCGCTCGCCGGACAGCACGTGCTCGTGACCGGCGGTGCGTCCGGCATCGGTCGGGCGTGCGCCGAGCGGTACCGCGCCGAGGGCGCCACGGTGTACGTGGCCGACCTCCACCCGTCGTCCAGCGACGAGATCCTCCTCGACGTGGCCGACCCCGACGCGTGGAACGCGCTCGCCGAGTCGCTGCCGCCGCTCGACCTGGTGCACCTCAACGCCGGCATCACCACACCCGGGCGCCAGAGCCTGATGAGTGACGTCACCGTGCCGCTCAGCGACGTCACCGACGAGGCGTACCGGGCGATCATGGGCGTCAACCTCGACGGCGTGTTCTTCGGGGTGCGGGCCGTGCTGCCGAAGATGGTCGAACACGGCGGCGGTCAGATCCTCGTCACGGCGTCGATGGCCGGGCTCGCCGGGATGCCGGGCGACGTGGCCTACACGGCCAGCAAGCACGCCGTCGTCGGCCTCGTGCGCTCGCTCGGTGCCACCCTCGACGCCCACGGCGTGTGCATCAGCGCCATCTGCCCCGGGTTCGTGGCCACGCCGCTGGTGCCCGAGAACGCTCGCGGGTTCATCCGCGAGATGGGCATGCCGGTGATCGAACCGTCGCAGGTGGCCGAGGCGGCGATGCAGGCGCTCGCCGCCCGCTCCAACGGCTCGCAGTGGATGGTGTGGGGCGACACGATCCGCCCCTACGAGATGCCCGAGCTCGGCCTGCGCTGACGCGCTGACCCGGTCGTCGCCGACCGGCGTCGCCACACCTCAGCGACGCGATCCGGGCGATCGCATGGTTACATCGTGTCCATGACCTCTGCGTCGACGGCCCCACTGTTCAACCCGTTCGATCCGGCGTTCCGCGCCGATCCGTACCCGTTCTACGACGTGCTCCGCACACAGGACCCGGTGCACGTGTCGCCCCTCGGCTTCACGGTGCTCACCCGCTACGAGGACATCGCCCGAGCGCTGCGCGGCGCCGAGTTCGCCCGCGACATCGAGGCACACACCCCTCCCCCGGTCGACCCGGTCCGGCTCCGCCGGCGTGAGAACTTCCAGCGCCGCATCGCCGAGGGCCGCACGTCGAAGTCGATCCTCAACCTCGACCCGCCCGATCACACCCGCCTGCGCCGCCTCGTCACCCAGGCGTTCACACCGTCGGCGATCGAACGGCTCCGCCCACGCGTGCAGCAACTCGTCGACCACGTACTCGACCGCGCCGCCGAGCGCGGCTCGATCGAGCTCGTCGAGGAGCTCGCCTTCCCGGTGCCGTTCCAGGTGATCAGCGATCTGCTGGCGCTGCCCACCGACCGCACCGACGAGGTGCGCGACTGGTCGCAGTGCCTCACCGCGTCGCTCGAACCCACCGCCGACGAGGCCACCCTCGACGCCTCGGAGGCCGCGGCGATGCAGATGGGCGACTACCTGCGCGAGGTGGTCGAGCACCGCCGCCGCAACCTCGGTGACGACCTGCTCTCCGGGTTGTTGCAAGTGGAAGAATCCGGCGACCGGCTGACGACGGCCGAACTGCTGTCGTTCGTGGTGCTGCTGTACGTGGCCGGCCACGAGACCACCGTGAACCTCATCGGCAACGGCACCCTCGCCCTGCTCCGCCACCCCGACCAGCTGCGCCTCTGGGCCGAGAACCCGGGCATGGACGCACAGGCGATCGACGAGCTGCTCCGCTACGACGGTCCGGTGCAGCAGACGGTCCGTGTGCCGTTGCAGCCGGTGCGCTTCGGGGACGTCGAGGTGCCGGCGAACACGATGGTGATGACGGTGGTCGGTGCGGCCAACCACGACCCGGCCGTGTTCGACGACCCGCACACGCTGCGCCTCGACCGACCGAACGCCCGCAACCACCTCGCGTTCGCGGCCGGCGTGCACTACTGCCTGGGCGCATCGCTGGCGAAGCTCGAGGCGTCGGTCGCGATCGGTTCCCTGATCCGCCGCTTCCCCGACGTCGAGCTCGCCGGTGAGCCCCGGTGGCGCGACCGCCTCACCATCCGCGGCGTCGACCACCTGCCGCTCACCACCCGCTGACGTCGAGGCGGCGCTCCACGGCGGCGGATGAGAATCCTCTCATCCGGCTCTCATCCGGATCGTCCGCGCGGGCGGCATCCTGTGGGGCGTGTCCCGTCCGTCGCTGCTCGCCGCCGTCACCGTGAGCACGGTGGTCGTCACCGTGTCCGGCCTGGTCACGCTCTCCGCAGCACGGGCGACGGCCCCGGCGGTCGCCCCCGTCCGACTGCCCGCCGGGTCGGTCACGAACACCGGCGGCACGCCGTCGGTGGCACCGCCGGCCACACCCGCGACCGCCGCGTCCGACCCGGCGAAC
>WLDE01000361.1 GCA_009704985.1 Actinomycetota bacterium
ACGGCGGCGGGCGATCTCGGCGTCGTCGACGAGCAGGTCGAGCGCCAGCTCGTTCACGTCGATGAGGATGCGGTCGCCGTCGCGGACGAACGCGATCGGTCCGCCGTCGACGGCCTCGGGTGCGACGTGGCCGATGCAGAAGCCCCACGTGCCGCCGCTGAAGCGGCCGTCGGTGATCAGCGCGCAGTCGGCACCGCGCCCGGCGCCCTTCAGGGCAGCGGTGACCGCGAGCATCTCGCGCATGCCCGGGCCGCCCTTCGGCCCCTCGTAGCGGATGACGAGCACGGTGCCGGGCTCGATCGAGCCGGTCATGATCGCGTCCATCGCGCCGTCCTCGCCGTCGAACACGCGGGCGACGCCCTCGAAGCGCTTCTGCTCCTGGGTGAGGCCGGCCACCTTCACCACGGCGCCACGCGGCGCGAGCGAGCCGCGGAGGATGACGATGCCACCCTCGTCGTGGATCGGTGCGTCGAGCGGGCGGATGACGACACCGTCGGGGCCGGGCGGGTCGATCTCGGCGAGGTTCTCGGCCATCGTCTTCCCGGTCACCGTGAGGCAGTCGCCGTGGAGCAGGCCTGCGTCCAGGAGGTGCTTCAGCACCATCGGCACACCGCCGACGCGGTCGAGGTCGGTCATGTGGAACCGACCTCCCGGCTTCATGTCGGCGATGTGCGGCACCTTCGCGGCGATGCGGTTGAAGTCCTCGAGCTCCAGCTCGACGCCGGCCTCGTTGGCGAGCGCGAGCAGGTGCAGCACGGCGTTGGTGGATCCACCGAGCGCCGACAGGATCGCGATCGCGTTCTCGAACGCCGGCTTGGTCATGATCATGCGCGGCGTGATGCCCAGGCGGAGGAGGTTCACCACGGCCTCACCGGCGCGGCGGGCGTCGTCCTCGCGCTGCGGGTCGACCGCGGGCGGCGACGCGGTGCCGGGCAGCGACATGCCCATCGCCTCGGCGATCGAGCTCATCGTGTTGGCGGTGAACATGCCGCCGCACGCGCCCTCGCCCGGGCAGGCCTTGCGCTCGATCTCGCCGAGCTCGTCCTCGGTGATGTGGCCGAGCGCGCACGCGCCGACGGCCTCGAACACGCTCGTGATGTCGAGCGCGTTGCCGTTGTGCTCGCCCGGCATGATCGAGCCGTTGTAGACGAACACGCTCGGCAGGTCGAGCCGGGCGGCGGCCATGAGCATCGCCGGGATGCTCTTGTCGCACCCGGCGAGGCCGATGAAGCCGTCGAGGCGCTCGGCGTGGACCACCGTCTCGACGGAGTCACAGATCACCTCACGGCTCACGAGCGACGCCCGCATGCCCTCGTGGCCCATGCTGATGCCGTCGCTCACCGTGATGGTGCCGAACTCCATCGGGAAGCCACCACCGGCGCGCACGCCCTCTTTGGCCCGGTCGGCCAGGCGGCGCAACGTCATGTTGCAGGGGGTGACCTCGTTCCAGGCGTTGGCGATGCCGACCTGCGGCTTCACGAAGTCGGCGTCGGTCATGCCGATCGCGCGGAGCATGGCGCGCGCCGGTGCCTTGGTGATGCCGTCGGTGACGTCACGGCTGCGGGGCTTCACGTCGACCGGCGTGCCGGGGGTGGCGGGGGCGGGAGCAGTGGGGTGTTCGGAGGAGGCCTCGGACATGTGCCTCACGCTACAGCGGGCGTCCGGGGGGAGGCCCGATCGATCCGGGCAGGTCGCGCGGGACCCGGACCGCGTGTCGTACCGGCGGTAGTGTCGCCCGCGTGGACCCCAACGAGGCCTCGCCGACCGAGTCCCCCGCACCCGCCGCCGGCGTCGCCGCGCTGCCCGAACCGCTGGTGACGCCGGACATGATCGCCTCGGCGCGCGCCCGCGTGTCGCCGTTCGTGCGCCGCACGCCCATCATCTCCACGCGGCCGGGCGAGCTCGGCCTGTCGCACGGGGTGGCGCTGAAGCTGGAGCTGCTGCAGTACACGGGGTCGTTCAAGGTCCGCGGTGCGTTCCACAAGATCCTCACCGCCGCCCAGCGCGGCATCCCCGAGGCCGGCCTCGTCGCCGCGTCGGGCGGCAACCACGGCGCCGCCGTCGCCTTCGCGGCACGCCGGCTGGGCCACCGCGCCGAGATCTTCGTCCCCTCCACGAGCCCGCTGATGAAGCGCGACCGGATCGCCTCGTTCGGGGCGATCGTCCACGTGGTCGACGGTCTCTACGACGACGCGCAGGCCGCCGCGAACGCCCACCAGTTCGAGACCGGTGCGCTGCTGGTGCACCCGTACGAGGACGTCGACGTCGTCGCCGGCCAGGGCACCATGGCCGCCGAGCTCGGCGACCAGCTCGACAGCTACGACACGCTGCTCGTCGCCACCGGCGGCGGTGGCTTCACCGCCGGCCAGGCCGCCTGGGTGCGCGACACCCGCAAGGTGGTGAGCGTCGAGCCCGTCACGAGCCAGTGCCTGCGCGCCGCCGTCACCGCCGGCGAGCTGGTCGACGTCACGGTGAGCGGCGTGGCGTCCGACTCGCTCGGCGCACGGCGCCTGGGTGCGGTCGCCTGGTCGGTCGTGCGCCATTTCGTCGACCAGGCGGTGGTGGTGACCGACGACGACATCCGCGCCGCGCAGCGCGCGCTGTGGGACGAGTTGCGCCTCGTGGCCGAGCCCGGTGGCGCCACCGCGCTGGCCGCGTTGCGCTGCGGTGCCTACGTGCCCGAGCGGGGCGAGCGCGTGGTCGTCGTCGTGTGCGGCAGCAACTGCGACCCCTCCACCGTCACCGCCTGACGGCCTTGACGGCCCTGACGGGCACGACGCCTGCGCCGCTCCGGCGAGGCCCTCGCTCACCTGCGTTCGACGACGTAGGCCTGGGTCACGTAGGTCCGGGTGAGCGACCCCCCGTAGCACTCGTCGACGATCGCGGCGAGCCACTCCAACGGCTGCGACCGGAGCTCGTCGAGCGTCTCGTGCAACGGCGGGATGGCGTCGTACCCGACGAGCTCGGCCTCCTGCGCGTACGCGGCGCGCTGGATCGCCAGCACCTGCGCCGCGATCGCCGGATCCGACAGGTCGAGCCGTTCGATCACGTCGACACCTCCTCGGGGATCGGCTGCGGGGCCAGCGGGTCGGCGCGGTGGGTGCCGAGCGCGAGCAGGACGAGCGCCAGCACGACACCCGACCCGACGGTCACGGCCCGCAGCGAGGTGGCGTCGGCGATCGCACCCTGCAGCAGCAGGCCCAGTGGATACATGGTGCCGAGCACGAAGCTGTTCACGGCCAGCACCCGGCCGCGCATCTCGTCAGGCGCCACCTGCTGGGCGATGCCGGCGAACGAGGTGAACGCATAGCCGTAGGTGAGGCCGACGAGCACGAGCCCGAGGGCGGCGAGCGCGAACACGGGCGCGCCGCCGTAGAGCACCAGTGACGCGCACAGGGCGAACGAGCTCGCTGCGAGCAGGCGCCAACTCCCGAGCCGCTTCGTGACACCGCCGAGCGTCACCGCGGCGACCACTGCGCCGATGCCCTGACAGGTCACGAGCACCGACGTCGCGGTCTCGCCACCACCGAAGACGTTCGTCGCGATCTGCGGCACCAGCGCGATGAATGGTGCACCGACGAACACGACCGCGAGCATCACCACCACCATGCGCCGCATCGGCGGCGTGGTTCGGGCGAAGCGCACACCATCGGCCAGCGCGGCGAACACGGGGCGTCGCGCACCGGGTCGGTGCGGCAGCCGCACGAGCAGCACCGCACCGATCACGGCGAGGAAGCTCACCGCGTTGCACCACAGCGCGAGCTCGATCCCCCCGGCGGCGATCGCGAGCGCGGCGAGCGCCGGACCGATGATGCGACCCAGGTTC
>WLDE01000362.1 GCA_009704985.1 Actinomycetota bacterium
CGGGCGTGATCACCTCGCGCTCCTGCACGAGCACGCCGGCGATCACGAGCGCCGCACCGGCGAGGTCGACCCACGACGGCCGCTGGTCGAGCGCGAGGAAGCCCACCACCATCGCGGTCACCGGCAGCAGGGCGAGCATCAGCGCGAAGCGGCGCACGGGGATGCGGCGCATCACGTGCTGGTCGATGCCGTAGCCGATCGCGTTCGAGAACACGCCGACACCGAGACCGGCGAGCAGCCAGGCCGGGGTGGTCCAGGCCTCCCCGCTGCCGGGCGCGCCGATCGGGGCGAGCACGAGCGCACCGATCGTCAGGCCGACGGCGAGGCCGGCCAGGCCGCGTTCCTGGGCGGCCACGCGGCGTCCCACCATGATGTAGGCGGCCCACATCGCCGAGGCGAGCAGGATGAACAGCAGGCCGAGCGGCTCGCTGTCGATCTCCACGCCGCCGAGCACGATCACGCCGGCGACCGCCAGGAGCAGGGCGATGGTGTTGCGCCGGTTGCGGGTGAACACGGCGGCCACGGCGATCGGTCCGATGAACTCGATGACCACGCTCTTGCCGAGGTCGATGCGGTCGATGGCGAGGTAGAAGAACAGGTTCATCGCCGAGGTGGCGATGCCGAACACGGCGGCCGCCGCCAGGTCGGCCCGGGTCCAGGCGCGCAGACCTCGACGGGCGATCAGCAGCAGGACGAGCGCGGCGCCCACCACGCGCAGCCACGCCACCGTCGCTGGGCCGAGATCGTCGAAGAGCGACACGGCGATGACCGCGCCCGTGTACTGCGAGATGCCCGAGACGACGAAGAGCGCCTCGGGGGAGAACCGGTCGAGCAGCGCGCCGTCGGAGGCGCGCCCGCTCACTCGAACAGGTCGGGGTCGGTGCGGCAGATCTCCTGCCACAGCGGCTGGAAGCTCAGCCACCCGGCGAGCGGATGCGCCGTCTGGTCGCGGGTGTACACCGCGTCCTCGTGGGGGATGAGCTGCGGGGTGCCGGCCGCCATTGCGAGCAGCTGCGCCTGGCAGCTGCGGTCCATGCTGAGGAACCAGAACACCGCCTCGTCGACGGTCTGGCCGACGGTGAACAGACCGTGGTTCTGGTGGATCGCGGCCTTGCCGGAGGTGAACTGCGACACGAGCTCGCGACCGTCCTCGACGCCGAACTGCACGCGGCCGCGCTGCGCGGTGACGATCACGTGGTCCTCGTAGAAGATGCACGAGTCCTGGGTGATCGGGGCGAGCGGCACGCCGAGCGAGCTGAACGCCTTGCCGTGCACGCTGTGGCTGTGCGCCGCGGCGATCACCTCGGGGCGGGCCTCGTGCACCGCGGAGTGGATCACGAACGCGGCACGGTTCACCGGGCGGGTGCCATAGACGACGTTGCCGTCGTGGTCGACCAGGATCAGGTCGCTCACGCGGATGTGGCGGAAGCTCACCGCGAACGGGTTCACCCAGAACAGCTCGGGGAACTCGGGGTCGCGCACCGTGATGTGGCCGGCCACCCCTTCGCCGAAGCCCACGCGGCCGAAGATGCGCAGCGCGCCGGCGAGCTTCTGCTTGCGGTGCAGCCGCTCCTCCTCCACCGTGGGGAAGGGGGTGGGCAGCTCGAGGGTCACCGGCTTGGGCGTGAGCTCCACGCCGTCGATCGTGCGGACACCGCTCTCGGTCGTCGTCATGCCGGAAGTGTAGGCACGCAGCCCCCGCCGATGGGCCTGACGGCCCGTTCGGGCACGGCCCGCCGGGGTGCGGTGGCGCGGCGCCGTAGTCTCGGCCACCGTGAGGTGGCGGGCTGGGGGGACACGTCGGGCGGGGCGGCGCCGGACGACTCCCGCCCGCCGCGTCACGTCCACGGGGGCACCGATCGCGGCGTGGTGCGTGCTCGGCGTGGCGATGACCGCGTGCGGCCCCCCGGCGCCCGACGACGTCACCTTCGCGTTCGTGGGCGATTCGCCGTACGGCACGGCGGCGATGGCCTCGTACCCGTCGATCGTGGACAGCATCGACGCCGATCCCGAGGTCGCGTTCGTGGCCCACGCCGGCGACGTGCGCGGGGGCGACACCGACTGCCGTGACGACGTGCTCCGGCGCACGTTCGAGCTGTACCAGCAGTTCGACGATCCGTTCTGGTACACCCCGGGCGACAACGAGTGGACCGACTGCCACCGGCTCGGGGGCTACCTGCCCACCGAGCGGCTGGCGTTCCTGCGCCAGCTCTTCTTCCCCCGGCCCGGCAGCACCACCGGCGGTCTGCCGATGATGGTCACCACGCAGGCCGCGTCGGGGGACCCGGCCACGGCGGCGTTCGTCGAGCACACCATGTTCGACCGCGAGTGCGCCACCTTCGGCACCGTGCACGTGGTGGGCAGCCGCGACGGCGCCGAGCCGTGGGCGTCGTACCCCGGCGATCCGGCCGGCGGGCGATCGGCGGGCGACCAGCCCGACCTGCGCATCGCCGAGCTCACCGCGCGGCGCGCCGCCGCGGTGGCATGGATCGACCGGATCTTCGACCAGGCGGCCATCGCCGGCTCCGACGCGGTGTTCGTGATGATGCAGGCCGAGCCGTCGGCCACGGACCCGGAGTACGCGGCGGTGCGCGAGCGGTTGCTCGCCCGGGCGGCAGCCTTCGACGGCCCGGTGATGCTCGGCCACGGCGACCAGCACACGTACGTGCTCACGCCGGACTACGGCGGTGTGGCCGGCCTCACCCGGCTCCAGGTGCCGGGCGAGCAGGCGGCCGTCGACCGCTGGCTGCGGGTGACGGTGCGGTGTGGCGACGAGGCCGGGTTCGACGTCGAGACGGTGGTCGTCGGCGGCTGAGCCACCGACCCCGATCCAGGCCGGGGCCAGACCCGGGAGGTCGTCGCGCCGTGCGGCGGAGGCGTCGGGGCGGTCGTCGCGGACGGCGGGCGGGTGCCCCAGGTACTGCGTCCAGACGAACCGGTTCGAGGCGGGGCTCCACACGAGCGTGGAGGTGGGGGCGTCGGCCCGCGGCGGGGTGCGGTCGTCGAGCATCGCGTCCACCTGCAGCTGCAACCGCAGGGCCGGGCCACCCCGGTCGTGGGCCACCTGCGCCACGCCCGCCGCCAGCCCACCGCCGGCGCTCGCCCCGCCGACGACGAGGCGATCGCGGCCGACGCCCAGCTCGTCCGCGGTGGCGGCCAGCCAGTCGAGGGCCGCCACGCAGTCGTCGAGCCCGGCGGGGAACGGGTGCTCGGGGGCGAGTCGGTCGTCGACGCTCTCCACCACGAGGTCGAGCTCGACCGCCAGCTGGCCGCACAGGTCGTCGTCGCCGTCGGCCGCCCCCATGATCAGGCCGCCGCCGTGGATCCACAGCAGCGCCGGCGAGGGCCCGCGCGACCGTCCCGCTCGTACACCACCACCTCGAGGTCGCCACCGGGACGTGACGTCGGGACGTGACGGCGCGAACGGCTCAGGCCACCGCCACGAGCGCCGCGTTGGCGATCTGCTCGGGCAGCAGGTCGAACACCTCGTACAGCTCGACGATCGCGCCGGACTGCCCGAACGCGTCGACGCCCACGGGGGTGGTGCGCTGGCCGAACACCGAGCCCAGCCAGGCGAGCGAATGGCTGGCCGCGTCGTGCACGGTCACGATCGGTGTCCGGCGCTCGTCGGGCCGGATCAGCGCGGCGATCGCGAGCGAGTCGAGGTCGGCCGGGCGCGCCGCTCGCGCCGCGGCCTGCAGCTCGCCGCGCCAGTTGCGGTACAGCCGGTCGGGTGAGGTGAGATCGACCACGGTGGCGGCGATGCCCTCCTCGGCGAGCAGTCGTGCGGCGTGCACCGCCTCGGGCAGCACGGCGCCGCA
>WLDE01000363.1 GCA_009704985.1 Actinomycetota bacterium
CCGACCACGCGGCGGGCCGACTACGTGACGCTCACCGACGTCGCCCCGGCCGTGCTTGCCGCCGTCGATCCCGCCGTCGATCCCGCCGCTGATCCCGCCGCTGATCCCGCTGCCGATCCCGCCGTGTCGGACGACGTCGAGGTGGTCCTTCCGGACTCGATGAACGGCACGGAGATGCGGGCCACCGCTGCGCGGGCCGGCGATCCGTCGGCGCAGGAGGCGGCACTCGCCGATCTGGCCGAGCGGGTGGTCCTGCGCGACCGGGCCGTGGGGCCGGTGAGCGTGCTGCTCGTCGTGTGCGTCGTGTTCTGCGCGGTCGCGGCCCTCGCGGGCCGGGGGCGGGCTGCTCGCACGCTCGCCCCGATCGTGGCGGCCTACCCGACGGTGACGTTCCTGTCGGGGCTCGTCGCCTACCACCAGTTGCCGCTGGGCTTCGTGGTGGTGATGACCCTGTGCGTGTCGGCGGTGCTCGGGTGGCTCGCCGTCGGGATCTGCTCGCGGTGGGGTCCGTGGGCGCCGATCGGGGCGTTGATCGGGCTGCTGTGGGTGGTGATGGTGGTCGACGTGTGCACCGGTGGACGGCTGCAGATCAACACACCGCTCGGCTACACGCCCACGGTCGCCGGGCGGTTCCAGGGGTTCGGGAACCTGTCGTTCGGGTTGGTGGGAGCAGCGGCGGTGGTGACCGCCGTGCTGACGCTGCAGCGGGCGACGTCGGGCCGTCCCACCGTGGTCGCGCCGGTGTGGGTGGCGGCGTTCGTCGGCGCCGTGACGACGGTGGCGGTCGCCGCGCCCGCCTTCGGCAGCGACGTGGGCGGCACCCTCGCCGTGCTGCCGAGCTTCGCCGTCCTCATCGCGCTGATGTCGGGTCGGCGGATCTCGTGGCAGCGACTCGGTCTCGTCGGGTTGGCGACGGTGGTGACGGTGGCCGCGCTCGCGTTCGTCGACCGGGCGCGTGCGGCCGACAGCCGCACCCACCTCGGCCGCTTCCTCGACGAGCTCCTCGCCGGCGACGGCTGGCTGATCATCCGCCGGAAGCTCCGTGCCAACGTCGCGATCTTCACCTCCAGCTTCTGGTCGTTCGTGCTCGTCGGCGTGCTCGTGCTGCTGGCGGTCGTCGCGTGGCGGCGCCGCGAGTCGGTGCTGCCCGCCGTGCGCCGTCGCCCGGCGCTGCGGGTGTTCCTGGCCGGTCTGGCCACGGTGGCCGTGCTGGGGTTCGCGCTGAACGACAGCGGTCTCGCGGTGCCGTCGATCATGCTCGCCGTGGTGGTGCCGTGGCTCGTCGCGACCCTGGTGGCCGTGGTGCCGAGGGCCGGTCGATGATCGTCGTCGTCTCCTTCGTGGCCGGTGCGATCGCGTCCGCGGCGCTGTGGCGCGCGATGGCGCCGCAGTTCCGTTCGTCCGACGTGCTGCGCCGGCAGAACTACCGCGGCCACGAGCTGCCCGTCGCGAGCGGTGTCGTGATCGTGCTCGCGGTGGTGCTCGTCACCGCCGCCGTGTCCGTGCTCGCCCGGTTCGGTGGCGTGTCGTCGTGGGAGCGCGAACGGGTGATCGCGCTGCTCGCGTTCGTCGGTGGCACCCTCGGCTTCGGCTTCATCGGCCTGCTCGACGACCTGGTCGGTGCGACGAGCACCAAGGGGTTCCGCGGCCACCTCGGAGCGCTCGCCCGGGGCCGGGTGACCACGGGGCTGGTGAAGCTCGTGTGGGGTGTGCTGCTGGGCGTGCTCGTGGCGCCGGGCAGCGGGTGGGACGGTGTGCGGGCCGGGGTGCTGATCGCCGCGGCGGCCAACGTCGGCAACCTCTTCGACCGCGCGCCGGGCCGTACCGTGAAGGTGTCGCTGGTGGGTGGTGCGGTGGTGCTGGCGCTCGGGGTGTCCGCGGTCGAGGTGTCGTCGGTGATGCTGGTGCTCGGTGCCGGTGCCGGCCTGCTCGTGGTCGACCTTCGCGAGCAGGCGATGCTGGGCGACACCGGCTCCAACGTGCTCGGTGCCGCCGTCGGCATGGGGCTCGTGCTCGCCTGCGGGCCGACGGGGGAGTGGGTCGCGCTCGGCGTGCTCGTCGCGCTGAACCTCGCGAGCGAGCGGGTGAGCTTCACGCGGGTGATCGACGCGACACCGCCGCTGCGCTGGTTCGACCGCCTCGGCGCGCTCCCGGAGCGACGCCGCGCGCCACGTTGAGCGGATCCGGGCGCCGCTCGCATCACTGTGTCGCGGGGGGTGCCGCGATATGCTGCTCTCCCGTTGTCAGTTCGTCCGCGTGACCACGTGACGAACCTGGAGACGGAGGTCCGGCCGATGCCCAAGCACATCTTCGTGACGGGGGGCGTTGCCAGCTCCCTCGGCAAGGGGCTCACGGCCAGCTCGCTCGGGCGCCTGCTGAAGCTCCGGGGACTGCGGGTCACGATGCAGAAGCTCGACCCGTACATCAACGTCGATCCGGGCACGATGAACCCCTTCGAGCACGGCGAGGTGTTCGTCACCGACGACGGCGGCGAGACCGACCTCGACCTCGGTCACTACGAGCGGTTCATCGACGAGAACCTCACCCGCAACTCGAACGCGACGACCGGTTCCATCTACCAGGCGGTGCTCGCCGCCGAGCGCCGGGGTGACTACCTGGGCAAGACCGTGCAGGTGATCCCGCACATCACCGACGAGATCAAGCGGCGCATCAAGCGGCTCGCGACCGACGACGTCGACGTCGTCATCACCGAGGTGGGCGGCACCGTCGGCGACATCGAGATCCTGCCGTTCCTCGAGGCGATCCGGCAGTACCGCAAGGACGCCGGGCGCGACAACATCTGCTACATCCACGTCACGCTGGTGCCCTTCATCGGTCCCTCGGGCGAGCAGAAGACCAAGCCCACCCAGCACTCGGTGACCGAGCTGCGCAGCCGCGGCATCCAGCCCGACATCATCGTGTGCCGCAGCGAGGCGCCGCTCAGCGACAACCTGAAGCGCAAGATCTCGAACCTCTGCAACGTCGACGAGGGCGCCGTGGTGAACGCGGCGGACGCCCGCAACATCTACGAGCTGCCGCTGATCCTCCACGCCGAGGGACTCGACACCACGGTGTGCGACGTGCTCCGCATCGACGCACCGATCGACCTCCAGCCCTGGCAGGACGTCGTCGACAAGGTGGAGGCCGCCACCAAGCCGGTGAAGATCGGCCTGATCGGCAAGTACATCGACCTGCAGGACGCCTACCTGTCGGTGGTCGAGAGCCTGAAGCACGCCGGCTTCCACCACGGCGCCAAGGTGGAGATCGACTGGATCCAGGCCGAGGACGTGGAGGGCCTGCTGGCCGCCGGCCGCCTCGCGGACCTCGACGGCATCGTGATCCCCGGCGGCTTCGGCGAGCGGGGCTTCGAGGGCAAGATCGCCGCCGCCGGTTACGCCCGCGAGCACGACATCCCCTGTCTCGGCCTGTGCCTCGGACTGCAGGCGATGACGATCGACTTCGCCCGCAACGTGATGGGGTTGGTGGGGGCGAACTCCACCGAGATGGACCCGGCGACGCCGCACCCGGTGATCGACATCATGCACGACCAGCGGGACGTGACCGACAAGGGCGGCACGCAGCGACTCGGTGCGTTCTACGCGATCCTGGAACCCGGCACCCGCGTGTACCAGGCCTACGGCGAGCCGGTCGTGAGCGAGCGGCACCGTCACCGCTACGAGTTGAACGCCCAGTTGAAGCCGCGGCTGGAGGCGGCCGGTCTGCGCTGCCGCGGCCTGTCGCCCGATCGGCGCCTCGTGGAGGTCATCGAGCTCGCCGACCACCCGTTCTGGGTGGC
>WLDE01000364.1 GCA_009704985.1 Actinomycetota bacterium
ACACTCCAAGCATGCTCCGCCGACTCGCGTCGCTCTTCGGTCTCAACCGGGCCCAGCACCCGCCCGCTGCCTCCGGCACCCAGCCACCACCTCCCCGCCGACCGCTCTCGGCCCCGCCGCAGATCACCTCGGAGTCTGAGGACGACGGCTTCGTTGATCTCACGTTGTTCATCACTCAGCACGCCGTACTCCCCGACGGATCCCGATCCATCCACGCCGCCGGTCTCCACAACCGCCAGCCCGTCGCCTTCCAACTGGTCCTCGCGTCGACCTGGAAGCCCAGCACCAACGATGTCGGCCTCACCTTCTTCTCGGGCACCGCCCTGTGCCGCTCCCTCGGCGCCGCCAGCGATGCCTTTCTGGCCGCGCTTGCCGAGCTCTACGCGGTCGACCAGACCCCCTCCACAATGGCTCCGGAAGTCCAACTCGCCGCGGTCGCCCTCGCCGGCGACCCGACCAGCCCGGATCATGGCCCCGTCAAGATCAAGATGTTCTTCGAGCCCCAACAGACAGCCGCGACCACCCAGACCGAGCCGGAGGACGAGGAAGACGGCGGCTACGCAGAGTTCTACGTCAACATCGACCTGGCCTTGCGCCGCCTCGAGTTCCTCGAGAAGGACGGGTGCTATCGCCGCGCCTTGGTCAAGGCGTTTTCGGCCCGCTGATCCTCAGCCCGAACCCCCACCGACGGCCGCGTTTGAGCCCGGCTGGCGCCAGTGGTCTGTCACCCGGCCTGACCGAGCGTGGGACACGATCGGCTGCTGTTCCCCCCCCGCCCCCCCCGACGTGGCGGCAAGACGCAAGGCGGGGGCCGGAGGCGGCCGTCAACATGAAAGACCGGGCGGCGTTTTCCCTAGAAGGTCGGTGCCCGAGGGGCCTCGAGGTGTCGTTTCCGCGGCACCCTCCGTTCGCCTGAGGCCGGAGATGGTCTGGGGCCAGACGCCCGGGGTCAGACGCCCGGGGTCAGACGCGCGGGCGTGGAGTTCATCATGGGAGTCATCATGAAGACCCGGGACAGATCATGGTCGCACAGCGTGCGACTCGCAGGCGTTGTCACCGTCCTGCATGCGCTGCTGCTGGCGGGCTGCACGAAGTATGACCACGCCACCGCGCTGATCGCGCCTCAGGCGCGATATTTCCAAACACCAACCTCCGCGTCGGAAATCCCGAACGAACTGGTCGACACGATCGCCGAAACCGACATCCTGCTGCTGGGTGAATCGCACTATGTCACCGAACACCACCAGCTCCTTGCGCTCCTGGTGCCGCGGCTCCACGAGCGGGGCTTCCGCCTGTTCCTGACCGAGGCGAACCACGCCACTGGGTGGGTGTTCGACGAGTACGTCACGGGTCGCAGGAACTCGCTCACGCCGGCCCAGTCGAGCCTCGACAGCAGCTGGCTCGAGGCCGCGCGTGCGCTCAACGCGCAACTCCGCGCCGCCGGCCGTGAACGCGAGCAGATGCGGGTGCGAGCGATCGATGTCAATCACTGGCGCAGTGTGTATCGGGAGGCAGCGATTGAACTGGCCGGTAGATCGGGCAACGAGCAACTCGTCAAACGCATCCAGGCCCTGCCCAGGACGGACGCCCCCGGCTATCGCGAGTCTCTCGAGAGTCTCGCGGCCGACGCTGGCGCGGCACAGGACCGCATGGGACTCACCGAGTCCGACTTCGCGACGCTCAAGGACATGACCAGGGTTGAGATCGTCTCCTCGCGCTTCCGTGGGAGATACAGCTGGACAGAGCGAGAGGGTGCCATGTACGACGCAATCGTCGCTGCGGTGGGGTCGCTCGGCCAGGGTGAGAAGGCGGTGATCCACTGCGGGATGATGCACGCCCAGTTGTCCCATGTGTGGGATCAGGAATCTTTCCAGAGTTGGAGCGTGTTCGGCGTCAGACTCGCCGAGTATGCCCGCCAGTCGTCCAAGCGGATATTCAGCCTCGCCTGCTTCGGGGCCCGCGGTGAAGACAAGAGGAATTTCAGAGATTCCAAGCGATACCCATTCGACATCGCCGATCAGGCAAGGGCAGACAGCCTGTCGCGAGCCGTCGATGCCGCCGCCAACGGCCGCATCGCGTTCGTCGATCTTCGCAACACGGGGGTCACGGACGCAGCCCTGATCGACTTTGGTTCGGGCATGTCGTCGACGGCTCGCCCCGGCGAACAGTTCTCGGCAATCCTGATGTATCCGCGGGCGAGCGTGCTGCCGTCCAGCGTCTGGTATGAAACGAACTTCCGGGATTGAGCGGGCCCGGTGAAGGCATGAATGGCCGGTGGTGTGAACAGGTGCCTCCCTGCCGCAACGCCGATGCAGGCGCAGAGCCGAACTCTCCGTCCTCCGCGTCGTACCCTCTCAGAGTGAATCCAGATCCAGGGTTGTCCATCGCGGTCGTTGGCGCGGGTGTCGTCGGACTCACCACCGCTGTGCGTCTGCTCCAGCGGGGCCTTGCCGTCACCATCTACGCCGAAGGTCGATCGCCGCGAATCGCTTCCGCCGCGGCACCCGCCATGTTCACGCCCTTTCCGGGCTCTGACGTCGCCAGGTCTCGCCGCTGGGCTCAAAGCTCCCTCCAGGCGTTGCGAGCACTGGAGCGATCCGAAGGCCCAAGTGCCGGCGTGCGATTTGGCCCCTTCCGGGAGTACTGCTACCGGCAACCGGGGGCCCGCCCCTTTGCGGATCTGTCGTGCGAGCATGCGGCGCCGGTCGTGCCGCAGGGCTTCGCAGCCGTGCTTGATTCAGATCGCCCGCACATCGACACCACTCAACACCTCGCCTGGCTGGAACGCCGCGTTGGTCTGCTCGGCGGACGCATGGTCCACGAGCGGATCACATCGCTCGCTGCGCTCTTTGAACGTGGCCACGAGATCGTCGTCAACTGCGCGGGTGTCGGAGCCCGCGCACTCGCCGGCGATCCGCTGGTGCGTGCGATGCGGGGCATCGTGCTGCATACTCGCCCGGTCCCCGGACTTGCCCGCAGTCTGCACGACGACGCTCCGGGCAACGTCGTGACCTATGTGTTCATATATGACGACCATCTGGTGCTCGGGAGCACCTACGAGCAGGACGCATGGGACGAGAGGATCGATCAGGGCCAGTTGCAGGCGATCATCGATCGTTGCCGCAAACTCGCGTGCGTCGACGGCTGCCCGAACTGGAGGGACCTCGGTGCGGAGATCCTCGATCGTCGCGTCGGACTGCGACCCGCTCGAGGCCAGACGGGCGTCACCGAGGATGTACGCCTTGAGATCGAGCACGCCGGCGCGGGACGAACCATCGTTCACAACTACGGCCATGGCCGCAGCGGAGTCAGCCTTGCGTGGGGCACCGCAGAGGAGGCGGCGGACCTCGTGTCGGCCGTCGCCCGCGGAACTGCTCGCCCCGACTGAACCGCATTCCGCCCCGCCCCCCGCCCCACCGCATCGCCGCATCGCCGCATCGCCGACGCAATCGGCGGACGCCTTCAACGCACGCCGGCCTCTGTCGCGTCGCGCCGCCTCAAAAGTGCGCCACCAGCGCTCCGTACCGCTTGGCCAGATAGTCGACGATCACCTTCGTGTCGGTGCAATGCAGCCGATCACCGAACCGGTGGAACTGTTCCGCGTTCACAAACGCGTGATTCGCAGGATCAAGGACCAGGTTCGGACACCCCTGGCGAGCGTCGCCGACGAGCGCCACAATCTCGCGCCGCGGCCTCGGGTACGCGATGTACCGGATGTCAAGCTGCCCGCGCAACTCGGGACAGCAGCCCAGCACCCCCTCCAGAAAAGCGCAGTCGGGGCAGTAG
>WLDE01000365.1 GCA_009704985.1 Actinomycetota bacterium
AGGCCGCGCAACGAGGTGGTGACCCACAGCCGCTCGTGGTCGAGGCAGCCCGAGTCCAGGCACAGCACCAGGCTCGGGGTGCCGATGCGGTCACGCAGTGCGACGAGGTGTGCCGGGAGGTCGGGGCTGCCGCTCTCCTCGCTCGCCTCGATGAGCACGACGCACCGGTGGTGGGCGAACCCCGCCGCCTGCGCGGCCTCGATCGCCAACACCGACGCGAACGCGGCGTAGCCGTCGTCCGCGCCGCCGCGGCCGTACAGCTTGTGGCCCTCGAGCACCGGGCTCCACGGGCCCAGCCCGTCCCGCCAGCCCGTCATCTCGGGCTGCTTGTCGAGGTGGCCGTACAGCAGCACGGTGTCGTCGTCCGAGCCGCCGCCGAACGCCGGGATCTCCATGAGGATCACCGGGGTGAGGCCGGGCAGCTCGTGCACCTCCACGGTGAGACCGGCGATGGTGCGGACCGCGCACCAGTCGCGGATGAGGTCGACGGCCCTCCGCATGTGTCCGTGCTCGTCCCACTGCGGGTCGAACGCCTTCGACACGTTGGGGATCGCGATGTACTCGAACAGGGCGGGGACGATCTCGTCGTCCCACACCCGGTCGACGTGCTGCTGGAGGTGCGGTGCGGTGTCGGTCATGGTCTGCCCGGGGGAGTGGCGGTCAGCGTCGGATCGAGGCGACGCGGTCGATGACGGCCTCGGCCTCGGCCACGATGCGGCGCACGAGGTCACCGGCGGGGACGAGGTCGTGGATCGCACCGACCCCCTGGCCGCACGGCATGAACTCCTTGCGGACGTCGACATCGGTGCCGCTCGGCGCGCCGAGGTGGTTCACGCCGGCGCGGGCCGAGGCGACGGCCTGCGCCGGGAACGGCTGGAGCTCCTCGGGGTGCTGCTCGAAGTGCTGGGTCCAGTCGTTGCGGATCACGCGGCAGGTCTTCCCGGTGAAGGCACGGCTGATGACGGTGCCGTCCTCCGGCAGCTCGATCAGCGACTCCTTGTACCCGTTCACCGCACGCGCCTCGGGCGTGGCGATGAAGCGGGTGCCGATCCACACGCCGTCGGCGCCGAGCGCGAGCGATGCCGCGAGGCCGCGGCCGTCGAACAGGCCACCGGCGGCGACGACGGGCACCTTGCCCTCCACCGCGTCCACCACCTGCGGCACGAGCGCCATCGTGGCAACGGTGCCGGTGTGGCCGCCGCCCTCGGTGCCCTGGGCGATCACGAGGTCGACGCCGCTCGCCACCGCGCTCACGGCGTGACGCACCTTGCCGCACATGCTGCCGACCAGGATGTTGTGGTCGTGCAGGAGGTCGATCACCTCGCGCGGCACGCCGAGGCCGGCCACGAACAGCGCCGCCCCGCCGTCGATCACGCTCTGGATGCCGCGTTCCACCTGGCCAGGCATCGCCGTGAGCAGATCGACACCGATCGGCTTGGCGGTGAGCGCCTTGGCGGCCGCGATCTCCTCGGGCAACTCCTCGGGACTCATCGTCGAGGCCCCGAAGGTGCCGATGCCGCCCGCCTCGCTCACCGCCGCCACCAGGTGGTGGTAGCTCACGCCGCCCATCCCGGCGAGCATCACCGGGTGCTCGATCCCCAACATCTCGGTCAGCCGTGTCTGCATGTGGCCACCGTAGCCAGCCACCACCGCACCCCCTGATCCGAGTGCCACGGACTCGGACCGACCGCTGGGACTCGGACGGTGCGGTACGGTCTCGGCGTGCTGACGCAGGAGCAGGTGGATCGGTACTGGGCGGACGGGTTCCTCGCGATCGAGCGGCTCATCGGACCCGACGAGGTCGAGCGGCTGCGGACGGCCTACGACGAGATCATCGACGGCACCGTCGCGTCACCCACGCAGCGCATGCTCGGCGGGATCACCCGCCAGGTGATGGTGCCGTCGATGGTGCATCCGGCCTTCGACCACAACGCGGCGCTCGAGGCCGGCCGCGAGGTGATGCGCGACCTGTTCGGCTGCGCCCACGCGAACCGGGTCTTCGACATGCTCATCGACAAGCCGGCCGGCCATCCTCACGAGACGCCCTGGCACCAGGACGCCAGCTACATGCAGGTGCCGACCACCCCGCCGGGCTTCCGGATGCCGCTCACGCAGGTGCAGTTCTGGATCGCGCTCGACGACGTCGACGTCGACAACGGATGCATGCAGTTCGTTCCCGGCCGGCACCACGAGGGCACCGCGGCGCACGTGGTCGCGAGCGGCGATCCGGACGACAGCGGGCGGCTGCTCGCCTACGCCGACGTCGCCGAGGCACAGCCCGAGTTGGCCGTCGCCTGCCCGCTCCCCGCGGGTGGTGCCACGATCCACACGGCCCTCACGCCGCACACCACCGGCCCGAACACCACCACCGACCGGGCGCGGCGGGCCTACATCTTCAACCTCACCGCGGCCGACGTCCCCGACGACCGCCTGCAGGACTTCCTGCGCGCGGACTACGTCCGCAACCCCGGCAAGATCCGCGTGCCCTGACCACCGGCGGACGTGGGCGCGCCCACAGCGGTTGCGACGTCAGGCGGCGCTGCGGTACGCGCCGGAACGGCGCAGGAGCCGGCGGTGCCAGCGGCTCGGGGTGAGCAGCACGGCACGCGGCTCGTCCTCGAACATCCACCGGGCGAAGTTGCGCCGTGTCCAGTCGCTGGTGCCCACCAGTCGGATCGCGCCGCGAGCGCCGCGCTCGTGGGCGAGCGCCTTGCTCAGCACGTGCGACATCCGGTGGTCCGCGAGCAGGTGGTGGCGCACGGCGTGCTCGTAGTGCGAGCGGGCCACGTGCGGCTCCAGCGCCCCCGCTGCCACGATCGCCTCGGCTGCGAGCCGGCCGGTGAGGACGGCCTGACCGATGCCCTCGCCGGTCATCGTGTCGGTCGCTCGTGCGGCGTCGCCGACGAAGAAGGTGCGGTCGGCGGTGAGCGTGGCCCGGTCGACACCGGCCGGGATCGGCCACGCCGTGTGCCGGTCCTCCATCTCGACGTCGGGTCCGAGGGCGGCGACGACGTGGGGGCGCCGCAGCAGGTCCACCCACAGCTCCTTCATGTCCTGCACCTTGCGGGTGCCGTCGCGCTGGATGCCGAACCCGATGTTCACCCGGCCGTCGGGCAGCGGGAAGCTCCACGCGTAGCCCGGCAGCAGATCGGGCTCGAACCACACGTAGAGGCGCTCGGCCGCGGGGCCGGTGACGTTGCGGGCGTACTGCCGGAACGCGTGCCACTCGCCGAGGTAGCCGGGCTCGGCGAGCCCGAGCAGCTTGCGGGTGGGCGACCACATGCCGTCGGCGGCGATCACGTAGCGGCTGCGCACGCGCAGCACGACCCCCTCGCCACCTGCGGAGGCCGTGACCCGGAACGAGGTGTCGACGTGGTCGCCCTGCTGGTCGATCGCCTCGATCGCCCATCCCTCGTGCAGCTCGGCGCCGGCCCGCACGGCGAGATCGACCAGCGCGGCGTCGAGCTCGCGGCGCGGGGTGGTTGCCGCGAAGCGTCCGGCGCTCGCCGGCGGCAGCGGGACGCACACCTCGCGCCCCGACGGCGAGCGCAACCAGGCGGCGTCGACGTCCTGCCAGTTGGGCACCGTGGTCGGGTCGAGGCCGAGCGCGTCGAGCTCGCGCAACGCGAGCGTGGTGAGTCCGTCGCCGCAGCACTTGTCCCGCGGGAACGCGACCTTGTCGGCGAGCAGGACGGTGCGACCGGAGCGGGCGAGGTACGCCGCCGCTGCGGCGCCCGCAGGTCCGGCGCCGACGATCAC
>WLDE01000366.1 GCA_009704985.1 Actinomycetota bacterium
AGCTCGCGGACCGCGTGATCGTCGCCCTCGCGGGCGGCGTCGAGCAACGGTCGGAGGTCGTCGGGTGCGGCCACGCCGACCACACTGCCAGAGCCGTGCGGCGATGGACAACCGCCGGGGCAGAACGTGACGAAGGTCCCACACAGCCCCCCACCAGGTGCGACGCGGTGTGGGAGGGTGACCGGACGGGTGCGCGTCGGGTCGACGGTCGTGTCGGGTGATCGATGCGTGACATCGGCGGGAACCAACGGCGGTGGGAGTACGACCATGACCGCATGAACCTCGGCCCGTCGTGCGACGAGTGGCAGGTCGCCGTGTCCGCCCGTGCCGACGGCGAGGACCCCGGCGTGGACGAGGCCGCGCTCGACGCGCACCTCGCCGGCTGCTCGCACTGCCGGGCGTTCGCCGTGGTGATCGAGGGCAGCCGCCGACGGCTCTCGGTGCAGCCCGCACCCGAGATGCCCGACCTGTCGCGGCAGGTGTCGAAGCTCAACGCGATCGCCGACCGGGCCAGCCGCTGGGGGTTCGTGCGGGCGATGCTGATGGTGATCGCGCTCGAGGTGATCGTGCTGTCCGCGCCGTCGCTGTTCGACAGCGACAACCACGACGCCCGCCACCTCGGCGCGTTCAGCGTGGCCTACGGCGTGGCGCTGCTCGTCGTGGCGGTCCGGCCGGCGCGGGCCCGCACCGTCCTGCCCGTGTCGATGGTGCTCGGCCTCGGGTTGCTGATCACGGCCGTGGTGGACCTCGCCCGCGGCGCGGTGCCGCTCACCGAGGAGGCCACGCACCTGCCCGAGCTGATCAGCGTCGTGCTCGTGTGGCTGCTCACGGTTCCCGCCCCGCGCCGCTCGCCGGCAGCGCAGCCCCGTCCGGCGAACGGCTCGTCGTCGGCGCCACCCGCGCTGCGCGTGGTGCAGCCCGACGACGAACCCGGCGCAGGGTCCGCCGGTCGTCAGGTCGGCTGACGCACCGGTCAGCCGGTGAACAGCAGGTCGATCAGCAGGGCGGCGACGCCGACGAGCGAGGTGCCGACGGCGATCGGGAGCAGCTCGTGCAGCTGTGCGGGGCGTCGCGCGCCGGTCACCGAGGCCCGCGCCCGCTGCCGGGCGAGCGGCACACCGGCCGACCACACCACGCCACCCAGCAGCAGCACCACGAGTCCGACCACGGGTTGCGTCTCGTGCCCGGTCACGTTCTCCGCGCCGCGCAGCAGCACCGCCCCGCACGCGAACAGCGACAGCGCGCTGCGACCCCAGGCGAGCTCGGTGCGCTCGGCCGCGAGGCCGGGGTCGCGCTCGTACGCGTCACCGGTCGGGCCGGTCGCGCCGGTCGCCCCGGTGGGACCGGACGCGGGACCGGTCACACACCCTCCGGGTCGCCGGTCACCGCGAGCACCAGTGCGATCACCGAGCTCACCGCCACGACGATCGCGACGAGCCGGGGCAGCACGCTCGGCGGCAACGGTTCGCCGAGCCGCATCGCACGCTCGTTGCGGCGCCACTGCAGCAGGCTCGCGATCGACACGAGCGTGCCGAGCGCGATCAGCGGCAGACCGATCATGCGTCGACCACCGGGCACGTCGAACGGCGGCAGCAGCTGGGTGACGGCGAGGCCGGCGGTCACGAGCGCGAGCGCCGTGCGGTTCCACGCGAGGAACGTGCGCTCGTTCGCGTAGGAGAACCGGACGTCCGGGTCCGTGCCGACGTCCTGCAGCCGCTCGCGTGCCATCGCCGCCAGTCTGGCTCAGGCGGCGCGGTCGAACTCGGACAGCACGCGGTCGGGGTCGGGGTGGCGGGCGATGCGCGCCGCGATGAGCTCGCGCTGCTGCGCCGCGGCGAGCGCCGGTTGCTCCACCGTGGCCCAGTGCACCAGCCCGTGCCAGAACCGGCCGATCACCTCGTCGCCGGGCATCTCGCCGCCGTCGACCGTGCGGAACCGCACGCTCGCCAGCTCGCCGAGGTAGAGCCGAAGCGACCGGACGTGGATCTCCTCGTCGGCGCGGATCCGGCCCACCAGTTCGGCCGCGAGCTCGGCCTCGGCACGCCGGTCGACGAACAGATCGGGGGTGCGCAGGATCGCCTGCGTGGCGGCGAAGCCGATCTCGGCGCGGAACTCGATGATCAGCAGGTTCGCGAGCAGCGACAGCATGCCCTCGACCACCGGCTCCACCTCGGGCACGAACCGGCGACCGGCCTCGGGTCGGGCGATCGACTCGGGCGGCTCCACGTCCGGGTACGCGCCGGCACCGAAGGCGAGGTCGCGTGCCACGAACCACATCACGTCGTGACCACCGATGCCCTGGTCGGGCAGGCCGCCCTCGTCGATGCCGTGCGCGTAGAGGAGGCCCGTGCCGAGATGCCCGATCGCCATCTCGCCGATGTCGTCGACGACGTACGGCTGCAGGTCGGGGAAGGTCATCTCGGCGAGCAGGCGGCCCTTGGCCTCGATCTTGCCGGTGATCGTGAGGCTGTTCCAGAACGTCTCGCCGAGACCGTTGCGGAGCAGCACACGCGACTGCTCGACGGTGGGCAGTCGCACGCCGCCCAGCAGCGAGGCGTCGGCATCGAGCAGTTCGCCGCCGCGGGCACGCAGCGCCTCGGTCCACGCGTCGAGCGCCGGCTCGCGCACCAGGGCCCGCGGCGGTTGGTAGGTGCCGTCGGCGAGCATGCCGCCGTGCATCCGGTGCCCCGCCACCACGTGCGGCGCTGCATACTCGTGCTCGCGGAGGAGTTCGTCGGCGTCGTACACCAGTCGTGCGGTCACCTCGCGAACGCTACTGACGAGGGGGGATCATGGAGGAGTTGGCCGGTCGCGTCGCGGTGGTGACGGGAGGCGCCTCGGGCATCGGACGGGCGATGGCGGTGCGCTTCCGCGACGCCGGGATGCACGTCGTGATCGCCGACGTCGAGGAGGCGCCGCTGGCGGCGACCGCGGCCGAGCTCGGCGTGGTGGGCGTGCGTACCGACGTGGCCGACTCGGCCTCGGTGCAGGCGCTCGCGGACCAGGTGGTCGAGCGCTTCGGCACGGCGCACGTGCTGTGCAACAACGCCGGGGTCGGCGGCGGCGGGGTGATCTCCTCGCTCACGCTCAACGACTGGAAGTGGGTCCTCGACGTGAACCTGTGGGGCGTGGTGCACGGTCTGCAGTCGTTCCTGCCGCTGCTGCTCGCGAACGACGACGGCGGCCACGTCGTGAACACCGCGTCGATGGCGGGCCTCACGGCCTGGCCGGGCATCGGTCCGTACAACGCGTCGAAGTACGCCGTGGTGGCGATCAGCGAGACGCTCGCGCTCGAGCTCGCCGGCAGCCGGGTCGGGGTCAGCGTGCTGTGCCCCGGGGTGGTGAACACGAACATCTTCCAGAGCCAGCGGAACCGGCCCGAGGCGCTGCGCAACCCGCAGCGCAACCCGGGTGCCCGTGCCGCCAACGCGCAGGTGACGTCGATGTCGGGCATCGACCCGTCGGTGGTGGCCGACCAGGTGCACGACGCCGTCGTCGACGGGCGGTTCTGGATCCTCACCCACCCCGAGCTGGTGGAGCACGTCGAGCACCGAACCCGCTCGATCGTCGACGCGGCCCACCGCTAGGTTCGACCGCATGTCCGCGCGCCGCCTCGTGCTCTCCTGCGGCGCGCTCACGGGCACCTTCGCCGCCGGGTACGGGGTGATGTTCACCGTCCTCGACGACTTCCGCAACGAGTACGGCATCTCGCCGGGGTGGTTGGGCGCCGTCGTGGCCGTCGGCTTCTTCAC
>WLDE01000367.1 GCA_009704985.1 Actinomycetota bacterium
CCGTCGGGTGTCGCGGCGGTGTCGCGCCACGAACGCACGGGCGGCCCGCTCGATGTCGCGACGCTCGGCCGCCGGCATCACGTCCTCGGCCCGAGCGGCAGCCGACGGCAGCAACCGGTGCCAGCGACGGTCGGCCTCGGCCACCGCTCCGGCGACGTCGAACTCGACACCGTCGAACCCGATCGCCTCACCGTCATCGATCGCATCGGTCGCATCGGCACGGGTCGGCCGGCGAGGTCCGTCCACATCGTCGTCGGGGCCCCCGAGCAGTCGGTTCCGCTCGGCCTCCTCCGGGAGTGGAGGTGCGGCGTCGGCCGGCGCGTCGAGGGTCGCGACGAACACCTCCTCCGGGGTCGGGCTGGCGCGCAGGTCGACCCCGGCGAGCTCGGCGAGCAGGTGCTGCACCACCTCGTCGAACACCCGGTCGTGCGCGCCGTGCTTCACCAGGGTGGCCCGCAGCGCACCGAGCGCCCGGGCGCGGTGCGCGACGCCCACCACGGCGAGGGCGCGGTGCGCGTCGACCACCTCGGCGACGGAGATCGGGACGCCTCGGGCGCGCAGCAGCGCGACGAGCCGGCCGATGAGCGGATCGATCGCGCTCGGGTCGCGCGAGGCGGCGACGACGTCGGTCACCGGGCGCTGGCGAGCAGGTCGGGCACCCGCGGAGCCACGAGCGCCTCGTCGGCGGCGTGCTTCACCACGAGCCCCAACGTCGAGCGGACGAGATCGGCGTCGAGCACGTCGGCACCCAGCAGCACCAGAGCTCGTGCCCAGTCGAGGGTCTCGCTGATCCCCGGAGGTTTGCGGAGCCCGAGGGTGCGGAGCTCACCGAGGAAGGCGACGATCGAGCGACGCAGCTCGGCACCCACGTCGGGCACCACAGCCGCCACGATCGCCGACTCCCGTTCCGCGTCGGGGTGCGAGAACCCGAGTCGGAGGCAGCGGCGACGGAGCGCATCGGAGAGCTCGCGGCTGTCGTTGCTGGTGATCACGGCGGCGATCGGCGCGGTGGCGCGGATCGTGCCGAGCTCGGGGATCGTCACCTGCTGCTCGCCGAGCACCTCCAGCAACAGCGCCTCGAACGCCTCGTCGGCACGATCCACCTCGTCCACGAGCAGCAGCACCGGCTCGGCGGAGCGCACCGCGGCGAGCAGCGGCCGCTCGACGACGAAGCGATCCGAGAAGAACAGCTGCTCGACGCCGGCCGTGCCTGCGAGCGCCGCGTCGAGACCCGAGCCGGACGCGGCGAGCTCCTCGTCGAGCCGGGGCCGGAGCAGCTGCATCGCCAGCATCTGCCGCCCGTAGTCCCACTCGTACAGCGAGCGCGCCTCGTCGAGCTCCTCGTGGCACTGGAGGCGGATCAGGCGGCGGCCGAGCGCGGCGGCCAGACACACGGCGAGCTGGGTCTTCCCGGTGCCCGGAGGCCCCTCGGCCAGGATCGGGCGCCCCAGCGCCACCGCCAGGGTGGCGACGGTGGCGATGTTCGGGTCGGCCAGGTACCCCTGATCGGCCAGGAGCCTGGTGACGGTGTCGACGTCGACGGCCTCGACCGCCTCGATCGCCAGGCCGCCTCCGGTCACCGGCTCCCCACCATGGCCGAACGCACGAGGGCGGTCATGGAGTCGAGCGTGAGCGCCTTGGGGTTGGTCACCGTGCACACGTCGCCCAGGGCGTGCAGCGCGACGCGCGCACAGTCGGCGTCGTCGCCGGCGATGGTGGCGGCGTGCGCGTACCGCCCCTCACCGATGCGGCTCTTGCTGTAGCGGGGCAGGGTGTTGAGCGACGTGAAGTTCTGGGGGATCCCCACGTCGTCGGCGAGTCGCCGAACGGCGTCGAGCGCGGCATCGGCGGCCTGAACCTCGCTCATCCCACGGGTGTCGACACCCATCGCCTGAGCGATACGGGCGTACTTGCGGTAGGCGAACGGCAGGTTCGCCTCCCACACCGGGAACGTGGCGATCGCGTTGCCGAGCCCGTGGTGGGTGTCGTAGTGCGCGCTCGTGGCGTGGCTGATCGAGTGCACCGCGTCGAGCCCCGCTGAGTTGAAGGCCTGTCCGGCGATGTACTGGGCGTACATCATCCCTTCCCGGGCCGCGGCGTCGTAGCCGTTGCCCACCGCAGTGCGCAGATGCGTGGCGAGCAGCTCGATCGCCTGGAGCGCGAGTCCGTGCGACGGCGTCATCTCCAGGATCGACACATAGGCGCCCACGGCGTGCGCGAGGACGTCGAACCCGCAGTACGCGGTGAGGTCGGCGGGGAGGCCGTAGAACAGGACGGGGTCGTCGATCGCGAGCGACGGCGCCAGCGCGTGGGCGAAGCTGGCGAACTTGTGCGGCCGATCGGGGTCGCTCGTGGTGTCGGTGACGACGAAGGCGAAGCTGGTCTCGGATCCGGTGCCCGCCGTGGTCGACACCGCGATGTGCGGCGGCAGCACCGGGTTCTCCAACGCGAGGGGGCCCTTGAAGTCCGTGATGAGCCGCCCGTCGTGGGCCGCCACCACCCGGGTGGCCTTCGTGCAGTCGTGCGACGAACCGCCACCGAGGGAGATGAACGAGTCGCACCGCTCGGTCCGGTACACGGCGTGCGCCGCCATCACGTCGGTGTCCTTCGGGTTCGACTGCACCTGGTCGAACACCACGACCTCGACACCGGCAGCCTCGACCTGGGCCCGGATCTCGTCGACGATGCCCGTACCGCGCAGGCCGGTGGTCATCAGGAGCGTGCGGCGGAAGCCGAGGTCACGAGCGGATGCACCCACCATCTCGTGTGCGCCCGGCCCGAGCAACGCAGCGGGCACCGGGTGGAAGTTCTTGATCGGGAAGATGTGGAGACGACCGATGTCCATGTGACGACCTTTCCGTGGACCGCGCGTGGCGGAGGACAGGTCGGGACTGTATCGGAATCGGTCCTATTCCTCCGAATGCCGGAGCGCGTCGGCCCCTGCGCCGCCCGACGACGCAGGAGCGCCGCGGCTCGTCAGTGCTCGTCCCAGTGGCCGTCGTGGAGGGCGTGACGGTGACCGTCGTGCAGGTAGTCGACGTGGTCGCCGTGCTGGATCGCCTCGTGGCCGCAGTCGGGGCCGTGCTGGTGGTCGGCGTGGTCACCGTGCTCGGCGTGCACGCCCTCGCACTCGTCCCAGTGACCGTCGTGCTGGTGGTGCACGTGGCCGTCGTGGAAGTAGTCGACGTGGCCGTCGTGGGTGACCGAGGCATGGCCGCAACCGGGACCGTGCTGGTGCTGGTGATCCTCGTGGATCGCGTGGGTGGTGCTCATGGCTGTGCCTCCTCGGCATGGTGGATCGCGTCGTGCACGATGTGGATGACGTGGTCGTCGGCGATCGAGTACCGCATCTCCTTGCCGTCCCGGCGGCCCACGATCAGGTTGGCCGATCGCAGGACGCGCAGGTGCTGGGACATGAGCGGCTGACTCACCTCGAGCGCGTCGACCAGTTCGTGGACGCACAGTTCGCGGTGCTCGTGCAGGGCGAGGATCACCCCGAGGCGCACGGGGCTGCCCAACACCTTGAGCAGCTCCGCACCGCGTGCCACGGACGGTTGATCGAACGACGCCACGATGGAAGTATGCACCTATTCGCATGTGTTCACAAGTTCGGGCGCCGACGACTCCGATCGAGGGATCGTGAGGCCACCCGCCGGGATGTGACGGCGGCGTGACGGCGGCGTGACGGCGGCGGGACGCCGAGCGTCAGGCGTCGACGAGCGCGTACATCGCGTCGACACCCGCGAC
>WLDE01000368.1 GCA_009704985.1 Actinomycetota bacterium
CCCTCGGCTGCCGTCGGCCGCGGCCGCCGTCGCCCCGTCGACGGCCCACACCTCGTCGACCGTCCGGTCGAGGAACGCTCGGTCGTGGCTGACCACGACGGCGATGCCCGGCCAGTCGTCGAGCAGGTCCTCGAGCGCCCGCAGGGTGTCGAGGTCGAGGTCGTTCGTCGGCTCGTCGAGCAGGAGCACGTTCGGCTGCGCGACGAGGGTGAGCAGGAGCTGCAGCCGTCGCTGCTCGCCACCGCTCAGCGTGCCGATCGGCGCGAACTGGCCGTCGCCGTCGAACCAGAAGCGGCGCATGAGCGCGAGGTCCTCGAGCGACGGCGGCCCGTCGGGCGCCACCGCGTCGCGCACCCGCACGGTCGGGTCGAGATCGCGGCCGAGCTGGTCGTAGTACCCCACGCGCACCGTGGCACCCACCTCGACCGACCCCGCCGTCGGCTGCAGGCGGCCGGCCACCAGGTCGAGCAGCGTCGACTTCCCCGCACCGTTCGGACCGACGATCCCGATCCGGTCGCCCGGCTCGAGCCGCACGGACACGTGGGCGAGCACGGGCGTGCCGTCGGGCCACGAGAACGACACGTCGTGCAGCTCCACGCCCTTCGAGCCGAGCCGCTGCGAACCGAGCGCGAGGGTGAGCTCACCGGCCCGAGCGGGAGCGTCCGGTCGTGCCTCCACCAGCGCGGTGGCCGCGGCGATCCGCGCCTTCGGCTTGCTGGTGCGCGCCGGCGCCCCACGCCGTAGCCAGGCGAGCTCACGTGTCGCGAGGTTGCGCCGGGTCTGTTCGGCGGCCTCCGCCTGCGCCTCGCGCTCGGTGCGCCCCTCGAGATACGCGGCGTACCCCGAGCCTGCGTGCCGTCCCGCGGGGACGTGGAGGTACGACCGCCCCCGGTCGAGCTCGAGCACCTCGGTCGTCACCCGGTCGAGGACGTGGCGGTCGTGGGTGACCATCAGCAGCCCGCCACGGAACGCCGCCAGCCGCTGCTCGAGGAACGCGATCGCGTCGAGGTCGAGGTGGTTCGTCGGCTCGTCGAGGATCAGCAGGTCGTGCTCGTCGGCCAGCAGGCGCGCGAGCGCGGTGCGCTTGGCCTGTCCGCCGGACAGCCCGGACGTGTCCGCCTCCAGGAGGCCACCCATCCCGAGGCGATCGAGCATGGCCTCGCCCTGCCATCCGTGCCCCACGGCGTCGCGCACCGTGCCGGCCGGCAGATCCGGACGCTGGGGCAGCACGCCGATGCGGGCCCCGCGACCCCACCGCACCGTGCCGATCGTGCCGTCGGGGCCGGGCTGCGGGTCGATCTCGCGGGCGAGCATCCGCAGCAGCGTGGTCTTGCCCGAGCCGTTGATGCCGACCACGCCGATGCGGTCACCCGGCTCGACGGTGATCGACACGTCGGTGAACAGCGGGCGATCGGGCCGGCTGGCCGACAGGCGGGAGGCGTCGAGGAGGCTCATGTGTCGTGGAAAACCACGATCGCCAGGCCCCGGGAACGAGACCTGGCGATCGGACGTGGTGGGCCGGGAAGGATTTGAACCTCCGTAGGCAATGCCGGCAGATTTACAGTCTGCTCCCTTTGGCCGCTCGGGCACCGACCCTCTTGCGGCTTGCCACGTTACCGGGCGGCGGCACGGGCGACCAACCGGTTCGGTGAGGGTGTGCGCGGCCTACCATGGGCCGCATGCCGAGTTTCGACATCGTCTCCGAGGTCGACCGCCAGGAGGTCCGCAACGCGATCGACCAGGCGCAGCGCGAGATCGCCAACCGCTTCGACTTCAAGAACACCAACTCCTCGATCGAGCAGAACGATCTCGTGATCACGTTGCGCACGATCACCGAGGACCGGCTCGCCGCGCTGCGGGTCGTGCTCGAGGAGAAGCTGGTGAAGCGAGGCGTGTCGCTGAAGGGCCTCGACTACGGCAAGGTCGAGGAGGCCACGCAGAACACGGTGCGTCAGGTGGCGACCATCAAGGTGGGCATCTCGAGCGACAAGGCGCGCGAGATCAACCGGATGATCAAGGAGAAGGGCCCGAAGGGCGTCGGTTCGCAGACCCAGGGCGACTCCGTGCGGGTGACCGGCAAGAAGCGCGACGACCTCCAGGCCGTGATCGCACTGCTCAAGGGTGCCGACCTGGAGATCCCGCTCCAGTTCGAGAACTTCCGCGACTGACCAGCGTCAGGCGGGGTTCTCGCAGGCGTTCCCGATCTCCTCCAGGACCGCGTAGAACCGGGCCTGCCCCTCGGCCGCCAGTATTCCGGCGACGTCGAAACCTCGTACGGCGGCGATGACACATCGACGCTGCTCGTCCGTCACGGCGCCGGTCAGGGAGATCGCCACGTGCTCGGTCCCGGCCTCACCGTGGAGCGGCGGGGCGGCGTTGACCAACGTGTCGGCCCCATTCCCCGGATCACAACTCCTCACGGTGATCCGCTCGGTACCGACCGCCGTCACCGTCGCAGCGGCGTCGTCCGGACCGGCGGCAGCCCACCGGGTGAGCGCGTCGAAGAGCCGGACGCGGCCGGCTTCGTCGACCGCTGAGATCTGGGCGCTGACGCACAGCGCATTGGGTGCCTCGGCGTCGATCTCGACCTTGTCGCCCTCCCAGCCGAGGGCGGCGTCCCACGCCTCTGCGGCAGGAAGCCGACCTGCGAGCACGTGGTACCAGTACAACATGCCACGGCTCTCGCTCGCCACGTCACCGAGCTCGTCGGGTCGGGAGCGGAGGTCGCGCGCGGCGTCGAGCACCGCGGCGTCGCTGCGTACCTCGAGCAGGTCGTCACGAGTGGTCACGTCGTCGACGAGACCGAAGCGCACCCACGCCCCCGAGTCACCCGCACCGAGGAGCGCCGTGGCGTAGGCCGGAGACCGCAACGCCTCGTCGCCGGCCGCGGCGGCGAGTTCATCGAACTGTTCCTGGAACTCCATCCCGTCGATGGTGAAATCGACGGACTCGTCGGCGATCGATCGGGCGTCGGCCGCGATCATCATCCGCAGCCCGATCGCCTCCGTGCGAGGGGTCTCGGGATCGGCGATCGTGGACGACCAGCGCAGGTGCTGATCCAGCAGCGCCGCCGCGAGCGCCTGGTGGAGTGACCACTCACGCAACTCGTCGTCGACGCCCTCGACCTCGTAGATCATCCCGTCGGTCGGGTCGTAGAACACGGGCACGTCCGACAGCGCACCGAGGCCCAGCGCCTCGAGTTCGAGCGTTCCCTCCGTCAGACCCATCGCCCGCCACTCGGCGGCGAGCGGGGCGAGCCCGGTCGCCTCGGCGTCGAGGCCGAGGCCGCTGATCGCCAGCCGCTCGGCGTACTCGTCGACCGGGAGGACCTGCACCTTCACCGCCTGCCGCCAGACCAGCTCGCGCTCACGCGACACGGCCTCCGCAGCAGGCTTGAGCTCGGCGTCCCACCGCTTGTCGAGGACCTGGGTCTTGCCGTAGTAGAGGCCACCACCGATGATGCCGAGCACCACGATGAGCTTGAAGAGCGCCCGGAACGGGCGGCGCTTCCGCTTGCGCTTGACCGGCATCCCGGCCTGGAAGCCGGCCTGTCCGAGGAGGGCGTGGAAGTCGACCGGCTTGGTCGGGCGCTCGGCACCGGGCTTGCGCTCGATCTTGGCCAGGCTCAGCGCGGGAACCGGCGGTGCGGCGGGCGACGGGGCCGGCGGTGCAGCGTGCGCCGCCGCCTGCGCGGCCG
>WLDE01000036.1 GCA_009704985.1 Actinomycetota bacterium
CCGCCGTCGGGAGCGATGGTGACCACCGCCGCCGTGCTGGCGCTCGTCGGTGCGTTCACCAAGTCCGCCCAGTTCCCCTTCCACTTCTGGTTGCCCGGCGCGATGGCCGCCCCGACGCCGGTGAGCGCCTATCTGCACTCGGCGACGATGGTGAAGGCCGGCATCGTGCTGATGGCCCGCATGGCGCCGATCTTCGGTGATCTCGACGTGTGGCGCTGGCCCGTCGTCGTGTGCGGCGGCATCACGATGGTCCTGGGTGGGGCGCGGGCGATGCGCCAGACCGATGCGAAGCTGCTCCTCGCGCACAGCACGGTGTCGCAGCTCGGGTTCCTCACCATCCTCGTCGGCCTCGGGGTGCCGGGTGCCACGTACGCCGGGGTCGCGCACCTGGTCGCGCACGCGGTGTTCAAGGCCGGGTTGTTCCTCGGTGTCGGTGCGATCGACCACGCAACGGGCACACGCGACATCCGTCGCCTCAGCGGCCTCTGGCACGAGATGCGGGTGGTCGCGATCGCGATGGCGCTCGCCGGAGCGTCGATGGCGGGCCTCATCCCGCTGTTCGGGTTCGCGACGAAGGAGAAGGCCCTCGTCGCGTTGCTCGACGCCGACGCCGGTGCGGCGCCGACGGTCGCGCTCGGCGCCGTGATCGTCGGTTCGGTGCTCTCGGCCGCCTACAGCGTGCGGCTCGTGCGGGGTCTGCTCGGCACGAGCCGGGAGGTGACCGACCCGGCGCACGTCCACCACGCCCCCGGGCCGGCGCTGGTCGGGCCGGTGGTGCTGTTCGCCGCCGCGTCGCTCGTCGCCGGGCTCTTCGCCGGGGTGGTCGGAGGCTGGTTGCGTGCCCCGGCCGGGTCGCTCGACGTCGACGCGAGCGGATCGCTGTACCTCTGGCCGGGGGTCAACCTCGCGCTCGGCATCTCGCTCACGGTGGTGGCGGTCGGCGCGGTCGTGGGGTGGCGCGTGCCGCAGTCCGTCTCCCCGACGCGGCTACCGGTGTCCGGCGAGCGGATCTTCCAGACCCTGTTCGACGGTCTGCTCGACGGTTCGAAGCGGCTCACCGTGATCACGCAGAGCGGCTCGCTGCTCGCCTACCTCGCCGTCGTCATGGTGGTCGTGACGGCGGCGCTCGGGACCGCGATCGCGCTCGATCCGGGCGCGGGCCTCGACGACCTCACGGTCGCCGACTCCTGGGTGCAGCTGGTGGTCGCGCTGTTCGGTGTCGTCTTCGCACTGGGTGTCGTCGCTGCGCGTGACCGCTTCGTGGCGGCGCTCCTGCTCGGTGGCATCGGGTTCGCGTGCGCCGTGCTGTTCGCGCTCTACGGCGCCCCGGATCTCGCGCTCACGCAGATCCTGGTCGAGACGCTCACGATCGTGGTGTTCCTGCTCGTCCTGCGGCAGCTGCCACGGCGCTTCCGGCAGGCGTCGGTGTGGGCGCCCCGCACCGTCCGGATCGCGATCTCGGTCGGGGTCGGCGTGAGCGTGGCGCTGTTCGCCGTGATGGTGTCGGCGGCCAGGACGGCGCCGTCGGTGGGTGAGGTCTACGCCGAGCTGTCGCTCCCCGACGCCGGAGGCAAGAACATCGTCAACGTGATCCTGGTCGACTTCCGAGGCTGGGACACGATGGGCGAGATCACCGTGCTCGCCACGGCCGCATTGGGTGTCGCGAACCTCGTGCGGATGGCGAGGCGGCGTCGCGATCGAGGGCGGCCCGTGTCGGGCGAACCCGACGGGGGTTCGTCGTCGCCGGCCCTGGCGTCGTCACCGCTCGTGGAAGCGGGTGAGTCGTGATCGGTCGTCGCTCCACCATCCTCGACGAGGCCGACCGCTGGCTGTTCCCGGTCATCGTGCTCGTGTCGGTGTTCATCGCCTTCCGTGGCCACAACGCGCCGGGCGGCGGCTTCGCCGGCGGGCTGATCGTGGGGTGCGCCTTCGTGCTGCGGTTCCTGGCCGGCGGCTCGCTGCGCGTGCGCCGCTCGGTCATCGTGCAGCCGACCACGTTCGTCGGGCTCGGGATGCTGCTCGCGATCGGGACGGCGCTCGCGCCACTGGTGTTCGGTGACGCACTGCTGGAATCCGTGATCTGGCAGGTCGAGGTGCCCGCCGTCGGCACGGTCAAGGTGGTCTCGTCCGCGTTCTTCGACCTGGCGGTCTACTTCCTGGTGGTCGGCGTGGTGCTCGCCGTGCTGGTCGCGCTCGGGGCCGACCCGATCCACCGCGAGCTCGTGGCGGAGCAGCCGGGTGTCGAGACCGGGGAGGGCACGTCGTGAGCGCTGCGATGGTGGTCCTGATCGGCGTCCTCTTCGGCTGCGGCACGTACCTGCTGCTGCACCGGACGCTCACGCGGATCGTGCTCGGCATCGGGCTGCTCGCGAACGGAGTGAACCTGCTGATCGTCGCGACCAGCGGCCCCTCGGGCGAGGCGCCGCTCGTGGGTCGCGACGGCCGTACCGACTCGGTGCCCCAGGCGCTGGTGCTCACGGCGATCGTCATCGGCTTCGCCGTGACGGCGTTCCTCCTCGCGCTCGCGTGGCGTTCGTGGACGATCGGCGGCAACGACGCGGTGGAGGACGACCTCGAGGACCGCCGCATCGCGTCCGAGCGCGAGCGCGCCGGCACGGACGTGCCCGACCACGAGGACGTCGAGTCGTGAACGTCGTGCTCGGCCTCCCGCTCGGCCTGCCGTTGCTCGGTGCCGCGCTCACGATGATCGTGCGTGCCCGTGCCGCCCAGCGAGCGATCAGCTTCGTCGCACTCGGCGGATCGCTCGCCGCCTCCGTCGCCCTGCTCGTCGAGGTCGCTCGCGACGACTCGATCGTGGTGTCGCGCCTCGGCGGATGGCCGGCGGCGGTGACGATCACCCTCGTCGGCGACCGGCTCTCGGCGATGATGCTGGTGATCGCCGTCGCGCTGCTGGTGCTCGTGCTGGCCTTCGCGATCGGCCAGCGGGCCTCCGACGAGCGATCGCCCTTCTACCACCCCGTCTACCTCGTGCTGGCCGCGGGGCTCGCGCAGGCGTTCCTCGCGGGCGACCTCTTCAACCTGTTCGTCGCGTTCGAGCTCATGCTGATGGCGAGCTACGTGCTGCTCACCCTCGAGGGCACCGACGCGCAGATCCGGGCGGGCACCACCTACGTCGTGCTCAACGTCGTCGAGTCGGTCGTGCTGCTCACCGCCGTCGGGCTCGTGTTCGCGGCGACCGGCACCGTGAGCATGGCCGACCTCCCGGAGCGCCTCGCCGCCCTGCCCGACGGCGTGCGGACCGGGCTGAACCTGCTGCTGCTCGTCGCCTTCGGCATCAAGGCCGCCGTGTTCCCGTTGTTCTTCTGGTTGCCCGACTCGTACCCGACGGCACCCAGCTCGGTGACGGCGATCTTCGCCGGGCTGCTCACGAAGGTCGGCGTGTACACCCTCATCCGCACCGAGACGCTGCTGTTCCCGGGGGGTGACTCGACGCTGCTGCTGTGGATCGCCGGGCTCACGATGATCATCGGGGTGCTCGGCGCGATGTCCCACCTGGAGATGAAGCGCATCCTGAGCTTCCACATCGTGAGCCAGATCGGGTACATGGTGATGGGGCTCGGCATCGGCACCGAGGCGGCGATCGCGGCGACGGTGTTCTTCCTGCTCCACCAGATCCCGGTGAAGACCGCGCTGTTCCTGGTGCAGGGCATCGTGGAGCGCGAGACGGGGACCACCGCGTTCGACCGCACCGGAGGTCTGGTGCACCGCTCGGGGCTGCTGGCCGCGCTGTTCCTGCTGCCGGCACTCAGCCTCGCCGGCCTGCCACCGTTCTCCGGGTTCCTCGGCAAGCTCGCGCTCGTGCAGGCGGGCTTCGCCGACGGCGCCCACGTGATCGTGACGGTCGCGCTGGTGGGCAGCATCCTGACGCTGATCTCGATGACCAAGATCTGGATGGGCGTGTTCTGGGGCGAGGTGCACCCGGCACCCCCGGAGGGTCGCGAGGGGGTGCTGCGCCACCACCGGCTGATGAGCGCCAGCACGATCGTGCTCGTCGCCGCCACCCTCGCGATCGCGGTGCTGGCCGGTCCGCTCTACGACTTCTGCGCCGCAGCGGCCGCACAACTCGTCGACCCCGGCCGCTACGTCGAGGCGGTGCTGGGGCCGTGATCCTCCGCAGCGTCGTCCTCGTGGCCGTGTGGGTGCTCCTGCAGGGTGAGCTGACCGTCGGCAACGTCGTCGCCGGCGTGCTCGTCGCGGTCGCGATCTCCCTGCTGTTCCCGATGCACCCCCGGGCCGCCCACCGCGTGCACCCGATCGGGGCGGCGGTGTTCGCGCTCACGTTGCTGCGCGACCTCGTGGCCTCGGCGTGGGTGGTGCTCGTCGCCGTGCTGCGCCCGACCCCCGAGCGGGTGCACACCGAAGTCGTACCGGTGCAGCTGTCCACGCACTCGCGCCTGGTGGCGTCGCTCGTCGCCAACTCGATCACGCTCACGCCCGGCACGATGACCGTCGACGTCGACCTCACGCCGGAGGGTCACCGGCTCGACGTTCACGTCCTCGGTCGGGTCGACCACGACGACTTCGTCCGCTCGATCCGCGACCTCGAGCGACGGGTGCTGCGAGCCGTCGAGCCGCTCGACGACGGACCGTCCGGCTCGGCCACCGAGGAGGCACCGTGACCGCGACCGCCTGGATCGCGTTGGGCATGCTGATCGTCGCGTCGGCGATCACCGTCTGGCGGACGGTCCGACCTGCATCGTCCGTCGGCGACCGGGCCGTCGCGTTCGACATGCTCGCCTCGCTGATCCAGTGCTCGCTCTTCGTCGGTGCCGTCATCGTCGGCGACGGACTGCTGGTCGACCTCGCGCTCGTGCTCGGTCTGCTCGGGTTCCTGTCGTCGGTGACGGTGGCGCGCTTCGTGGAACGGACCGGTGGATGAGCGTGGTCCTCGACGTGCTCACCGCCGTGCTCCTGCTCGCCGGGGCGGCGCTCGCCGTCGTGGCGGCGATCGGTCTGCACCGGCTCGGCGACACGCGGTCGCGGATGCACGCTGCCACCAAGCCGGCGACGCTCGGCGTGCTCTGCTGTGCCCTCGGCGCAGCGCTCCAGTTCGATTCGGTCAGCACGATCACCAAGCTGGTGGTGGCCGTGGCGCTGCAACTGATCACCGCACCGGTCGGTGCGCACGTGCTGGCCCGCTCGCTCACGCGATCGGGTGAGCCGCGTCCTCCAACCAACTCGTGAACTGGGGTCGCGCCGCCAGCCGCTCGCAGCTCCCGAGGTGCTCGTCGGCGGCCGCCGCGGCGTCGGCGGCGGCCTCGGCCGCGCCGGGCCCCGACGTCATCGCCTGACGCGACACCGCCCGCATGCCGTCGCGGAACTCGCTCATCACCTTCATCAGCTGCAGGCGGGCCCACCTCGACGGAGTGACGGACCCGAAGTAGTGGCGCAGCAGGTCGTGCTCGGCCGCCTCGGGCAGCCCGGCGTTCACGCTGAGGTTCGCGAGGTCGAAGAAGACGTCGTTCATCCCTGCCGAGCTGAAGTCGAGCAGCCAGACGCGGGGCGGGTGGCTCCCGGTCGCGCCGGCATCGGCATCGGCATCGGCATCGGCATCTGCATCTGCATCTGCATCTGCATCTGCATCTGCATCGATGTCCGGGGCGTCGACCGCCGGGTCGGACACCAGGACCTTCGCGGGGAGCAGGTCGTTGTGGCACGGCACCAGCGGCGTCGGCGCCGCGGCGAACGCCTGCTCGATGCGCCGGCTCTGCTGGTGGAGGCGTTCGTACGCGGACGGCGGCACCAACCCGTGTGCCGCAGCGGTGCGGGCGTGCCACTCCACGACGCGGTGGACGTGGACCGAGGCCCGGAGCGGGCCGGAGCCGTGGAAGCGCTTGAGCAGCGCGGCGATGTCGTCGAGGCGCTCGGTGAGCGGACCCGGCTCGAGGTGGTGCCCGGGCACGAAGCGGGCGATGACGGTGCCCGCCTCGGGGAGCTCGCCGAACACGGGGGGTCCGATACCCAGCGCCGCAGCACGGGTGGCCGCCTCGAGCTCGCCGGCGCGATCGGTGCCGGGCAGGCCCGCAGGCTCGGCCGGGAAGCGCACGACCCAGGCGTCCGGCCGCTCGTCGTCGACCGTGACGAGAAAGTGTCGGGTGGTCGGACCCGTGCCCAGCGGGCGGACCGCGACGGGCCGGTCACGCCACGCGGGCACGCGCGCGATGACAGACACCACTCCGTCCGACCTCATGGAGCCACTTGTGTAGCACCCCGAGCGGTGATTCGCCACGCTTCGCGTCCGGACGGAGGCGCGCCTCCACGGCACCCGACGTGCGCGGTGCGGTCCGGTTCGAGGCCCTGCGTGGCGGTGGTGCACGCCGCGGCGACACCTGGCGGGTGCGCCGACGCGCCCTACAGTCCTCGCATGACGAGCGCTGCCGACGGACCCGGACCCGCCGCCGACGCGGGGTGCGTGCTGGCGATCGACCTGGGTACCGGCGGACCGAAGGTCGCCGTGGTCGCGCCGAGCGGCGAGACGCTGGCCTGGTCGTGGCGCCCGGTGGCGACGGAGTTCCTGCCCGGCGGTGGGGCCGAGCAGGACCCGGAGCGGATGTGGACGGCGGTCGTCGAGGCGGCCCGCGCCGCGCTCGCCGAGCTCGCCGAGCTGTCGGCACGCCCACCGCTGGTGGCCGTCTCCGTGACCAGCCAGTACATGAGCACGATCCCCGTCGCCGCCGACGGGCGCCCGACGGGTCCGTGCGTGCTGTGGATGGACACCCGCGGCGGCGCGCACAACCTGTCGTTGCTGAACGAGACGTCGTTCCCACTGTTCGTCGAGCGGCACGGTCTGATCCCGCTGCCGAGCGGCAACGACAACGTGGCGCACGCCCACGTGGTCGCCACCTTCCACCCCGAGGCCTACGCCGCCGCCGTCGCGCTCGTCGAGCCCATGGACTACCTGACCGCCCGGCTCACCGGACGCGTCTGCGCCACCCAGTCGACGGTGTTCGGCCAGCTGGTCTGCGACAACCGCACCTGGGGTGCCACCGAGTACGACCCGGAGCTCGTCGCCGCCACGGGGCTCCGCCCCGACAAGCTCGCACCCCTCGTCCCGATGCGCGGGCCCGTCGGCGAGGTCACCACGGCCGCGGCCGCCGCGCTCGGGATCGACGCCGGCCTCCCCGTCGTCCCCGGCACGATCGACTCGATCACCTCCGCCGTGGGGTCCGGAGCGCTCGGGCCCGAACGAGGGTCGGTGATCATCGGCACGACGTCGGTGATGGTGACCCACCTCCGGGTGCAGCGCAGCGACCTCGGGTCCGGCCTGCTCACCGTGCCCAGCCCGGTGCCCGGCAGCTGGTACGTGATGGCGGAGAACGGGGTCGGCGGTCGGGCGCTCGAGTGGGCGGCGCGCCTGTTCGGGTACGGCGACGACGTCGGGGCCGCGGCAGCCGAGGCCGCCGGGGTGCCCGACGGTGCCGACGGCGTCGACTTCGCCCCGTGGCTGCTCGGCTCGATCGCGCCGAACCCGAACGACGACGTGCGCGCCGCGTTCACCGGCCTGCACCTGCGCCACGACCGCCGGCACCTGCTCCGCGCCGTGCTCGAGGGGGTGGCGCTCAACCTCGGGTGGTTGCGCGGTCCGATGGAGGACTTCGTCGGGACCACCTGGCCGTCGGTCGCGTTCGGCGGTGGAGGTGCCCAGAGCGACCTGTGGGCGCAGCTGCTCGCGGACGCGCTCGACCGTCCGGTGCACCAGCTCGACCAGCCGCGGGCCACCAACGCGCGCGGTGCCGCGTTCCTGGCGTTCGCCGACCTGGGTCTGCTCGACCTCGACGACGTGCCCTCGCTGCTGCGGGTGCGGGCGGTCCGCACACCTCGTCCCGAGCGCCGCGAGGCCGTGGCGGCCGCGCTGCGGCGCCTGCAGTCGCTGCACCCGTCGCTCGCCCTGCTCCCCGGCACCTGACCGGCGTTCGCACGGCCTGCCGGGCCGCACGGACCGCACGCCTAGTGTGAACCCATGGGCCTGTATCCGTACGCCGACCGCTACCCCGTCGCCCGCGAGATGCCGCACCACGGACGCTCGCGCGACGAGGTGCTGGCGGAGATCCGCGAGATGTCGACCGCCGAGGACGCGGTCGCCCACGAGGGCCGCATCAGCGGGTCGATCTACTCCGGCGACGAGGAGCACTACGCCTTCTTGAACGAGGTGTTCGGCCACTACAGCCACGCCAACGTCATCCAGCGCGACATGTACCCCAGCGCCACCCGGTTCGAGGCGGAGATCATCGCCATGACCGCCGGGCTGATGCACGCGCCCGACCCGATCGGCGTCCTCACGAGCGGCGGCACCGAGAGCCTCATGAACCCGCTCCTCGCGTACCGCGAGTGGGGGCGTGAGCGAGGCATCACCGAGCCCAACGTGGTGCTGCCGGAGACCGCGCACCCGGCGCTCCACAAGGGCGCGCACTACTTCGGCATCGAGATGCGCGTCGCCGAGGTCACCGACCGCTACGTCGCCGACATGGACTCGGTGCGCTCGCTCGTCGACGACCGCACGATCGCCCTGGTCGGTTCGGCCGGTACCTACCCCCACGGGCTCGTCGACCCGATCGGCGAGCTCAGCGACCTGGCCGTGGAACGCGGCGTCAACCTCCACGTCGACGGCTGCCTCGGCGGCTTCGTGCTCTGCTGGGCGGAGGAGCTGGGCGTCGACGCGCCCGTGTTCGACTTCCGCCTCCCCGGCGTGACGTCGATCAGCGCCGACACGCACAAGTACGGCTTCGGGCTGAAGGGATCGAGCGTGCTGCTGTACCGCACCGCCGAGATGCGCCGTCGCCAGTACTTCATCATGCCCGACTGGTCCGGGGGCAACTACACCTCGCCAGGCATGAGCGGCTCGCGTTCGGGGGGCATCATCGCCGCCGCCTGGGCCGCGATGGTGACGCTCGGCCGCGAGGGGTACCTGGCGATCGCGGCCGACATCTTCCGCACGGCCGCACGGCTGCGCGAGGTGATCGGCGAGCACCCCGAGCTGCGGGTGCTCGGCGAGCCGACGTTCAACGTCGCCTTCGCCGCCGCCACCGCCGAGCAGTCCGGTGGCGAGCCGATCGACATCTTCCACGTCAACGACGCGCTGGCCGCGAAGCGCTGGCGGATGAACGGGCTCCAGCACCCGCCGGCGCTCCACTTCTGCGTGACCCGGCCGAACACGGCGCCGGGCGTGATCGACCAGTTCGCCGCCGACCTGCACGAGGCCGTCGGCTACGCCCGCGAGCGCCGTGGCACCTCCCCCAGATCGGGGGCCACCTACGGCGCCGGCGGGGCCAGCATCCCCCGGGAGAAGGTGGCGGCCGGCATCGCCGGGTGGCTCGACGCCACGCACGCCCTGCCACCGGCCTGATCGCGCCCGCCGAGGTTCTCCACGACGGAGGGCCAGGGTTTGTGAGTCGATTCACACACCCTGGTAGCGTCGGCGCCGATGTCGGACTTCCTTCGCGACTACCTGACCGTGGTGTGGTTCGGGGCGATCGCCCTGCTGCTCGCCGGTCTCCTGCTCGGCGTCGCAGCGATCGTGCGGCCCAACAAGCCCACACCGCAGAAGCTGATCGCCTACGAGAGCGGTGTCGACCCGGTGGGCGACGGCTGGTCGCAGAGCCAGGTCCGCTACTACATCTTCGCCCTCCTCTTCGTCGTGTTCGACGTCGAGGCGGTCTTCATCTTCCCGTGGGCCACGCAGCTCGAACGGTACGGCACGTTCGGCCTCGTGGAGATGGGCATCTTCGTCTTCGTCCTGCTCCTTGGCCTCGTGTACGCGTGGCGCAAGGGCGTTCTCCGCTGGGTGTAACCACATGGGTCTCGTCGACAAGGGGCGGATGCCCAAGCCACTCACGTCCCTGTTCAACCTCGGACGTTCCTACAGCCTCTGGGTGTACCAGTGGGGCCTCGCGTGCTGCGCGATCGAGATGGGCGCCGCCTTCGGCTCGCCCCGCTACGACGTGATGCGCCTCGGGGTCATCCCGCTGCCCGCGAGCCCTCGCCAGGCCGACCTCGTGGTCATCTCCGGCACGGTCACCGACAAGATGGCCCCGGCGATCAAGCGCCTCTACGAGCAGATGCCCGACCCGAAGTACGTCATCTCGATGGGGTCGTGCGCGAACTGCGGCGGTCCGTACTGGGACAGCTACTCGGTCACCAAGGGCGTCGACCAGATCATCCCGGTCGACGTGTACGTGCCGGGCTGCCCGCCCCGCCCCGAGGCGCTGCTCGAGGGCGTGGTGCTGCTGCAGCAGCGGATCAAGAACGAGGACATGGGGGCGCGCTGGCGCGGCGAGGGCACCCGCGCCCTCGTCAAGGACCCGATCGTGGTGGGCGGTGGCCCCGTTGAGTGACACCGCCGACACCCCCGCCCTGGCCTCCGACACGCTCCGCGAGGGCATCGTCGACGATCTCCGCGCCCGGCTGGGCGACGCGATCGTCGACGTGAAGCTCGTCCCGAACGTCGACCTCTGGGTCCGCGTCCGCACCGATGCCTGGCGCGACGCCGGTCTGGCCGTGCGCGACGCCGGCTTCCACTACTTCTGCTTCCTCTCGGCGATCGACTGGATGCCCAGCCCGTACGGACGCGGCGAGGACGATCCCACCGCACCCCCGCCCGAGCGCTCCACCGAGATCGTGCAGGGCTACACCGGCGGCGAGACGCGCTTCCAGGTGTTCGCCCGGGTGACCGACCTCGAGCGCCACGTCGGCATCACCCTGAAGGCCGACGTGCCCGACGACGTCGACGGGCAGGGCCCGATCGTCGACAGCTGGGTCACCAACTACGCCGGCGCCAACTGGCACGAGCGCGAGTGCCACGAGATGTTCGGCATCCGCTTCGCCGGCCACCCCGATCTGCGCAACATGTACCTGCCCACCGACTTCGAGGGGCATCCGCTGCGCAAGGACTTCCCGCTGCTCGCCCGCCTCGTGAAGCCGTGGCCGGGCATCGCCGACGTGGAGCCCCTGCCCGGCGAGGGCGACGACGGCGAGGGCGAAGGAGCCACCGAATGACCGATCTCATCGATCGTCAGAAGCTGAGCTACATCGCGGCCCAGGCCGCCGACGCACGGCTGAACGTCGAGCTCGAGACCGAGGGGATGACCCTGAACATCGGGCCGCAGCACCCCGCCACGCACGGCACGCTGCGCATCATCGTCCGCCTCGACGGCGAGCAGGTGGTGTGGGCCGACCCGTCGGCCGGCTACATGCACCGCGGCTACGAGAAGCTCACCGAGGTCCGCACCTTCCCGCAGGTCACCACGCTGATCAACCGCATCGACTGGCTGGGCAGCTTCGCCAACGAGGTGCCGTTCATCCTCGCGGCCGAACAGCTCATGGAGATCGAGGCGCCGCCCCGTGCGCAGTGGATCCGCACGATCCTGTTCGAGCTGAGCCGCATCGCCAACGTGTCGCTGTTCCTCGGCGACCTCGGCGTGCAGCTGGGTGCGATCACCCCGGTGTTCTTCGCCTTCCGCGACCGCGAGTACGTGCTGAACCTCATCGAGGGCGCGACGGGCGGCCGCTTCCACCCGAACTTCGACCGCATCGGCGGGCTCAAGGAGGATCTGCCGAAGGGCTGGATCGACGAGACCCGCCAGGTGATGAAGAAGCTGCGCAACTTCTGCGACGAGATCGAGAACCTCCTGTTCGGGAACAAGATCTTCCAGGACCGCACGCGCGGCATCGGTGTCATCCCGCCGGCGGTGGCGCAGCAGTACGGCCTGTCGGGCGCCAACCTGCGCGCCAGCGGCGTCGACTGGGACCTGCGCCGCGACCAGTCGCTGCCGCTCGCCTACGACAAGGTCGACTTCAAGGTCTGGACCCACCCGGACGGCGACAGCTTCGCCCGCTGCTGGGTGCGTCTCCAGGAGACCCGCGAGGCCACCAAGATCGTCGACCAGCTCCTCGACGGCATCCCGTCGGGTCCGGTCATGGCGAAGGTGCCCCGCATCATCAAGGTGCCCGAGGGCGAGGCGTTCGTCAGCACCGAGAACCCGCTCGGTGAGATGGGCTACTACGTCGTCAGCCAGGGCGACCTCGGCCCGTTCCGGGTGAAGATCCGGACCGCGAGCTTCAACAACATCTCGATCGTGCCGTGGGTGCTGCGTGGCGTGTACGTCCCCGACGTCATCACCATCCTCGCCTCGCTGTACTTCATCCTCGGAGACATCGACAAGTGATCGCCGTCGACCTTCCCTACTGGGCACAGTCGCTGCTGCGCGTGCTCGGCGGCACCGTCGCGGTGCTGCTGCCGGCCGGCACGATCGTGTACCTGTTCCTCTTCAAGATGATGAGCTTCATGCAGAGCCGTCTCGGCCCCATGGAGGCGGGTCCGTACGGCTCGATGCAGCTCTTCGCCGAGGTCGGCAAGTGGCTGCAGAAGGAGGACATCCAGCCCGAGAACGCGGACAAGCGCATCTTCAAGATCGCGCCGCTGATCGTGCTGGTGAGCACGTTCCTGCTCGTCGCCGTGGTGCCCTTCGGCCCCGACGCCTACTTCACCGACTTCGAGGCGGGCATCTTCTACGCGTTGGCGGTGAGCTCGGTCAGCGTGCTCGGCATCCTCATCGCCGGGTGGTCGAGCGCCAACAAGTACTCGCTCCTCGGCGGTCTTCGCGCCGCCGGTCAGCTCATCGCCTACGAGCTGCCGATGGTGCTCGCGGTGATCGGCGTGGTCATCCAGGCCGGCACGATGAACCTCAACCAGATCGTCGAGCAGCAGAACGCCGGCTCGATGTTCGGCTGGGACGGGCTCGGCAACCCGTACATCCTCACTCAGTTCGTCGGGTTCCTCGTCTTCATGATCGCCGTGCAGGCCGAGCTCACGCAGGCGCCGTTCGACATGCCGATCGCCGAGTCCGAGCTCGTGTCGGGCTACATGACCGAGTACTCGGGCTTCCGGTTCCTGATCTTCTTCATCGCCGAGTTCGCCACGGTGGGCGTGTTCAGCCTCATCGCCAGCGTGCTGTTCCTCGGCGGCTGGGGCATCCCGTTCAGCTGGTTCGGCTGGGAGTCGAACAACGACGTCGACGACTGGATGAACATCGTCGGCCCGCTGATCATGATCACCAAGATGCTCGGCCTGTCGTTCCTCATCATGTGGGTGCGCTTCAGCTACCCACGTCTGCGTGAGGACCAGCTGCAGCGCTTCGCCTGGAAGGTGCTCATCCCGGTGTCGCTGATCAACATCATGTTCACCGCGATCTTGAAGGTGGCGTTCTGATGGGCTTTCTGAGGGACCGCTACAACGAGTACGGCAAGGGGATGCAGGTCACCCTCGCCACCTTCGCGCAGACGGTGAAGCCGAAGAAGTACGGCGGTGGTGCCGCCACCGTGCAGTACCCGCACGAGAAGGAGTCGCCGCCCGTCCGGGCGCGCGGCGTCATCGCGCTGCGTGAGGACAACTGCACCGCCTGCATGCTCTGCGCCCGCAGCTGCCCCGACTGGTGCATCTACATCGAGGGTCACAAGGAGCTCGCGCCGCCGCGGCGCGCCGGTGGTGCGCCGCGCAAGGTGAACAAGCTCGACCGCTTCGACATCGACTACGCCCTGTGCATGTACTGCGGCATCTGCGTCGAGGTCTGCCCGTTCGACGCCCTGTTCTGGAGTCCGGAGTACGAGTACAGCGAGCCCCGCATCGCCGACCTCCTCCACGACAAGACCAAGCTCGGCGAGTGGATGGAGACCGTCCCCGAGGCGCCCGAGCTCGAGGCCGGCGCGGAGAAGAAGAAGAAATGAGCGCCGTGGTCCTCGCCACCGACGACATCTACGTCGCCCAGAACATCGGCTTCGGCATCATCGCCGCGGTCATGATCGTGGGCGCGCTGAAGGTCGTCACCAGCAAGAACGTCGTCCACGCGGCGCTGTCGCTCGTGCTCGTGCTGGCCGGCGCCGCCGCCCAGTACCTGCTGCTCGCCGCCGAGTTCGTCGCCGTCACCCAGGTGCTGGTGTACGTCGGCGCCGTGATGGTGCTCTTCCTGTTCGGCGTCATGCTCACCCGGGCCAAGCTCGGGCACGAGGCCGACCTCAACAACCGCAACCACCTGCTCGGCGTGCCGGTCGCACTGGTCATGCTGGGCGTGATCGTGTGGGTGCTGATCGACGGCTTCGAGGACACCCGGCTGCCCCAGGGCGACCAGGCCTCGCCGATCTCGATCCAGGCGGTCAGCGACAGCATCTTCAAGCCGTACCTGCTGCCCTTCTGGGCGCTGTCGTTCGTGCTGCTGGCCGCGGTCATCGGCGCCATCGTGCTGGCCAGGAAGGACTGAGCCGCGATGCTGATCAACAACTTCCTGCTGCTCGGCGCGGTGCTGTTCTGCATCGGCGTCTACGGCGTGATCGCCCGCAAGAACGCGGTGATGGTGCTGATGAGCATCGAGCTGATCCTGAACTCGGTGAACATCAACCTGCTCGCGTTCTCGATGCTCCACGGCAACGCCGACGGCAACACGTTCGCGCTCTACATCATCGCTGTCGCCGCCGCCGAGGTCGGGGTCGGTCTGGCGATGGTGCTGCTGATCTACCGCAACCGCAAGAGCATCGCGCTCGACGAACTCTCCGAGATGAAGGGCTGATCCGTGCTCGCCCACGTCAACGATTCCGCAGGATGGTTCCTCGAACACGCATGGCTGATCCCGGTCGTGCCGGTGATCGGCTTCGTCGTCATCATCCTGTTCGGCAAGCGCATGCCCATGAAGGGCAGCGAGGTCGGCATCGCCAGCATGGTCGGCGCCCTCGTGCTGTCCATCGGCACCGCCTACCAGTGGATCCAGCGGGTCGACGCCGCCCACGGCGGGCACGACGAGGGATCCGCGATCGCCCGAGGCATCGCGGGCTTCGGTCGCAGCCTGTCGGCCGCGGCCTCGGGTGAGGAGAGCACCTACGTCGCTCCGGTCATCAAGAGCTGGACCTGGTGGCAGAGCGGCGGTCTCGAGTTCGGCCTCGGCCAGCACATCGACGGCCTCGCGGTGATGATGCTGATCCTCGTCGCGTTCATCTCCGTGCTGGTGCAGATCTTCTCGCTCGAGTACGTCCGCGGCGATCGTCGCTACACCCACTTCTTCGCCGCCCTCACGCTCTTCTCCGGCGGCATGCTCACGATGGTCCTCGCCGAGAACATGGTCCAGCTGATCCTCGGCTGGGAGCTCATGGGTCTGTGCTCGTTCATGCTGATCGGGCACTGGTGGGAGGACAAGGCGAACAGCCGCGCGGCGCTCAAGGCGTTCTTCACCGTGCGCGTCGGCGACGTCGGCCTGCTGGTCGGCACGGCGATCGTGTTCTTCGGCGCCAACGCGTTCGCGGTCGACAACTTCGGCTCCAACGGCTTCAGCATCCAGGCGATCAACGCCTGGGCGATGTCGGGCGAGGCGTCGCACGACGTGCTGCTGTGGGGGTCGGTGGCGCTGTTCATCGCCTGCATCGGCAAGAGCGGTCAGTTCCCGCTGCACACCTGGCTGCCCGACGCGATGGCCGGTCCCACGCCGGTGAGCTCGCTGCTGCACTCCAGCACGATGGTGGTGGCCGGTGTGTTCCTCGTGGCTCGCGTCTACCCGGTGTTCTGGGAGGGCCTGTCGATCCCCGGCTCGAGCGTGAACTTCATCGTGCTGATCGGTGGCATCACCACCCTCATCGCCGCCTTCCTGGCGTTCGTCCAGAACGACATCAAGAAGGTGCTGGCGTACTCCACGGTGAGCCAGCTGGGTCTGATGATGATGGGCCTCGGCGCCGGCGCCTGGATCGCCGCGGTGTTCCACATCTTCACCCACGCCTTCTTCAAGTGCTGCCTGTTCCTCTGCGCCGGCTCGGTGGCGCACTCGGGCTCGCACCACAGCTTCGACATGAAGAAGGACATGGGTGGTCTGCGCAAGGCGATGCCCGTCACCTTCGCGTGCTGGATGATCGCCACCGCCGCGCTCACCGGCTTCCCGTTCCTCGCCGGCTTCTGGTCGAAGGACGAGATCATCGCCACCGTCGGGAAGAACGGCTACGACGTCTTCTTCTACCTCGGGTTCGTGTCGGCCTTCCTGACGGCGGCCTACATGACCCGGGCCACCTACCTCACCTTCTTCGGGACGCCGCGCGGCGCCGCCGCGGGCGAGCACCACGGTGACGAGCACGGCGAGGAGCACGAGCAGGCCGACGACGAGGCGCACGTGGACGCGCTGGTGCACGCCGGTGCGCACGCGACCGCCGGCCACGACGCCCACGACGCCCACGGACACGCGCTCGCCCACGACGCCCACGGCCACGACGCCCACGACGCCCACGACGCCCACGACGCGCACGGGCACGACGACCACCACGGCGCCCACCACGGTCCGCACGAGTCGGGCAAGCTGCTGCTCGTCCCGATCTGCATCCTCGCGTTCTTGTCGATCGTCGCCGGGTTCCTGCAGGCGCCGGCGTTCGGCGAGAGCTTCGAGAAGCTCAAGCTGTGGGTCGAGCCCACCACCGCGCCGATCGCCACGGACGATCTCCTCGTGGGTGGCTTCGGCCAGTCCGTCGCCGTCGCTCCTCGCGCCGCCGCCGAGGGCGAGAAGGTGTGCGGCTACGTCGCACCGTCGCCCGGCCAGGCGTGCATCTTCCCGGCCGTCACCCACCCGCCGTTCTCGTGGGCCAAGGCCGGTGTCGCGACGATCATCGTGTTCGCCGCCTACGCGATCAGCTTCGCCCTCTGTTCGCTCGTGTACGGCACGAGGCGGAACAAGCTGCAGGGCCTCACGGGTCGCAACAAGCTGCTCGGCGCGGGCCACCGGTTCCTCGTCAACAAGTACTACCTCGACGACCTCTACGAGAAGGTCGTCGTCCGGGCCGTCGCGTACCCCATCTCGCAGGCGGCGTACTGGATCAACCAGCGCGTGCTCGACGGCACCGTCGACGCCGTCGGCAAGGGCGGCCGCCGCACCGGTGAGTGGATCTACCGGTACGTCGACCAGGGTGCCATCGACGGTCTCGCCGTCAACGGCTCCGGCAAGGCGGCGTCCGGCACCGGCGGTGCGCTGCGCCCGCTGCAGTCAGGCAAGGTCAACCAGTACGGAGCGCTGCTGTTCGGTGCCGCGGCGCTCGGTGCCCTCGTGCTCGTCATCGTCAACATCTGAGGTCAGCTGAACCATGGACCCAATCTCCGATCAGAACTGGCTGCTGAGCCTGGGCACGTTCCTGCCGCTCGCCGGCGTGCTGGTGATGCTGCTCATCCCGAAGAAGGAAGAGCTGCTCCACAAGCAGATCGCCCTGGTGACGGCGCTCGGCACGCTCGGCGTGGGCATCGCCACGCTCGCGGCGTTCGACTACGACCAGAGCGCGCGACTGCAGTTCTTCGTCGACACCGAGTGGATCAGCGTGATCAACAGCGGGTACACCGTCGGCCTCGACGGCATCAGCCTGCCGATGTACTTCCTGTCGATGGTCATCACCGTGCTGGTGATGATCTACTCCTGGAACCACATCCCCTCGCCCGGCAACCCGAAGGCCTTCCTCATCCTGATGCTGGTCCTCCAGACCGGCATGGCGGGCACGTTCATCGCCCAGGACCTGATCCTGTTCTTCGTGTTCTTCGAGGTCGTGCTGCTGCCGATGTACTTCATGATCGGCGTGTGGGGCGGTGAGCAGCGCCAGTACGCGTCGCTCAAGTTCTTCCTCTACACGATGTTCGGCTCGGCGCTGATGCTCGTCGCGTTCCTGGCGCTGTACTACAAGACCGGCGCCGAGAGCTTCTCGATCCCGTACCTCATCACCGAGGGGATCAACATCGACAAGGACGTCGCGATGTGGATCTTCGCGGGCATGTTCATCGGCTTCGCGGTCAAGGTGCCGATGTTCCCGTTCCACACCTGGCTGCCCGACGCCCACACGCAGGCCCCCACCCAGGGGTCGGTGATCCTGGCGGCGATCCTGCTGAAGCTCGGTACCTACGGCTTCATCCGCATCGCGATCCCCGTCCTGCCGCAGGCTGCGGTCGAGTGGGCGCCGGTCATCGGCGTGCTCGCCGTCATCGGCATCATCTACGGCGCGCTCGGGTGCCTCGCGCAGACCGACATGAAGCGCCTCATCGCCTTCTCGTCGGTGGCGCACATGGGCTTCGTGATGCTCGGCATCTCCACGCTCACCGAGATGGGCATCAACGCCGCGCTGTTCGGCATGGTCGCCCACGGTCTCATCACCGGCATGCTCTTCTTCTGCGCCGGCTCGATCAAGGAGCGCTACCACACGCTGGAGATCAAGCGCCTCAGCGGCCTGCTCGTCCAGATGCCCAAGCTCGGCTGGATCCTCGGCTTCTGCGCCATGGCCTCGCTCGGCCTCCCCGGTCTCGCCGGGTTCTGGGGCGAGTTCCCGGCGATCCTCAGCGCCTACCAGCCCGCGCCGCAGCTCGACGTCACCCTGTTCCGCACGCTCATGGTGATCGCCGCCCTCGGCACCGTGCTCGCCGCCGCCTACCTGCTCTGGCTCTACCAGCGCACGGCGTTCGGTGAGCCGAACCCCGAGTTCACCGGTCACGGCCACGCCCACTCGGTCGGCGCGGCCGGCAACGACGAGCACCACGACGACCTCCACGACGTCAACGTCTACGAGTGGGTCGCCTGGACGCCGCTGCTGATCGCGATCGTCGTGTTCGGCGTCTACCCGCAGCTGATGTTCGACGTGATGGACCCGGCGGTCACCGAACTGGTGAAGGTGTTCCACCAGTGATCGCCAGCCTGCTCGCGGTCGACTTCACGGCGCCGACGGTCGACTACCACGCGCTCGCGCCCGAGATCGTCCTCGCTGCCGGCCTGTGCATCGTGCTGCTCGTCGACCTCTTCGTCGACGAGCGCCAGCGCTGGATCACCTCGACGCTGGCCGGCTTCACCCTGCTGGGCGCGCTGATCCCCGTCGTCACCCTGGCGGTGATCGGCGACGACACCCGATACCCGCTGTCGGGCGAGTCGCTCACCGGTCGGTACGTGGTGGACGAGTACGCCCTGATCCTGAAGGCGCTGTTCCTGCTCGCCGGCTACGTCGTCGTGCTGATGAGCGCCGACGAGATCGAGCGAGGGCGCTACTACCAGGGCGAGTACTACGTGCTGCTGCTCACCAGCATCCTCGGCATGGTGATGATGGCGTCGTCGCGCGACCTGATCAGCATCTTCGTCGCACTCGAGTTCCTGTCGATCCCCGCCTACATGCTCGCCGCCTGGAACAAGCGCAACAGCAAGGGCAACGAGGCGGGCATGAAGTACTACCTGCTCGGTGTCTTCGCGTCGGCGATCATGCTCTACGGCATGAGCCTGCTGTACGGCGTCACCGGGACGACGCTGCTCAGCGAGATCGGTCCGGCCATCACGGCGAGCGGCGAGTTCAGCGGCGTGCACGCGCTCGCGGTGGCCTTCATCGTCGTGGGCTTCGCGTTCAAGGTGAGCGCCGTGCCGTTCCACCAGTGGGCGCCCGACGTCTACGAGGGTGCCCCCACCCCGATCACCGCGTTCTTGAGCGTGGCCTCGAAGGCGGCCGGGTTCGTGGCGCTCACCACGCTGGTGTTCGTCGCCTTCCCGCGGGCCGACGACGTGTACCAGCCGTTCATCTTCGTGCTGGCCGCCGCCTCGATGACCATCGGCAACCTGCTGGCGCTGCGCCAGACGAACATCGTGCGCATGTTCGCCTACTCGAGCATCAGCCAGGGTGGGTTCATCCTCATGCCGCTCACCGTGGCCGGTGTCGACGGTGCCGGCGAGTCCGCGCTCAAGGCCGTGGTCGTGTACCTCGTCGTGTACGCCGCGACGAACCTCGGAGCGTTCGCCGTCATCATCGCGGTGGCACGCAAGACGCGCAGCGGCGAGATCTCCAGCTACGGCGGTCTCTTCTCCTACGCACCGGCGCTCGGCGTGCTGATGACGATCTTCCTCGCGTCGCTCGCCGGCATCCCGCCGCTCGGTGGCTGGTTCGCCAAGTTCGGCGCGTTCAAGGCGGTGCTCGACGCCGGGACCGGGTGGGGCTACGCCATCGCGATCATCGCGGCGATCAACACGGTGATCGCCGCCGCCTACTACATCACGGTGATGCGCGAGATCTGGATGAAGCCGGTGCCGGACGGCGACGCGACCCCGATCCGCACCCCGTCGTCGATCCAGGCCGCGCTGGTGATCACGTGCGGTGCGACGATCGTGCTGGGCGTGCTGCCCGACCTCGTCGGTCGCTTCGGTGACCTCGCCGATCTCACCGGTGCCCTCGGCCGCTGACGAGATCGCCGCCGCGGTCGTCGAGGCCGGTGGCGCGCTCCGGTTCGACCGCTTCCTCGATCTCGCCCTCTACGGCGAGGGCGGCTTCTACGCCACCGGCGGGCGCGCGGGCCGGCGTGGCGACTTCCTCACCTCGCCCGAGGTGGGCCCGCTGTTCGGCACGGTGCTCGGCGCGTGGATCGCGGCCGAGCACCGCCGCCTCGGCGAGCCCGCCGACTTCGAGGTGATCGAGGTGGGTGCCGGGCCGGGCACGCTCGCCCGGAGCATCCAGCAGCACTGGCGTGCCGCCGGTGTGGCTGGCCATCCCTACACCGCGGTGGAGACCAGCGCCGCACAGCGGACGACCCACCCCGAGGGCATCGCCTCCGTCTCGGCGATGCCCGACCGGCCGGTGGTCGGCGTCGTGATCGCCAACGAGTTGCTCGACAACCTCCCGTTCCGCCTGCTCGTGTTCGACGGCGGCTGGCGCGAGGCGCACGTCACCGTCGCCGGTGGCCGTCTCGTCGAGGTGCTCGCGCCGCTCACCGACACACCGGCATGGCTGCCGGCCACGGCCCCGCACGGTGCCCGGGTTCCCTGGCAGGAGGCGGCCGCCGGCTGGGTCGCCGCGGCGCGACGGATGCTGACGGCCGGCACCGTGCTGTGCATCGACTACGTCACGCCGCGGACCGCCGAGCTCGCGTCGATGCCCTGGCGCGAGTGGCTGCGCACCTACCGGGGCCACGAGCGGGGTGGGCACTACCTCACCGACCCCGGGGGGCAGGACGTCACCGGCCAGGTGGCGCTCGACCAGCTCCCGGAGCCGGACGTCGTGCGGACGCAGGCCCAGTTCCTGCAGCGCTGGGGGATCGACGACCTCGTCGACGAGGGCCGTCGGGCGTGGGAGGCGGCCGCCGCGGCGCCGACGGTGGCCGCGATGCGGATGCGCAGTCGCGTGCGGGAGGCGGAGGCCCTGCTCGACCCGGCCGGCCTCGGGGGGTTCCTCACGCTGGAGTGGTCGACGCCCGCTCGCCCGTCCTGACGATCACCCGGGCTGACGATCACCCGGGTGACACTCTGGCGCGATCGTGGGGGTCCGGCACCGTCGGGGGCCATGGAGGACGGGTCGGTGCAGCACGGGGCGACGGGACGGGTCGGGGTGGCGCCGCCGGTGACCGAGCCGCAACCCAGGGCGCCGAGCGACGGCACGGACGTCGCCACCGGAGCGCCGCCGCCCGCCCGGCCGCTCCAGGACTCCACGTCCACCACGATCGCCGTCGCATCCAAGGGACCGGACCCCGGAGGTGCGCTGCTCCCCGCCACGGGCTCGCCCGCCGACGTGACGGTGGCGGTCGGTTCGGTGGTGCTCCTGCTCGGCGTGGTCGCGACCCGGTGGAGCCGTGCTCGGAGCCGCCGGCGAGGGACGGCGGCGGCGTGACACGGCTCGACGACACGTCGACGGCGCGTCATGCCGCCGTGCGGCGACCGATGACCGCGGCGTGAACGCACGGCGTGCCGGACGAGCGTGTTCGCCGTCCGTCTCCGTGTCGGAGTAGCGTCGATCGCCTGTGGGATCTGATCAGACGGCCGGACCCGAATCGGTCACCCTGGCGAAGGAGCTCGAGGAGCAGCACCGCGCCGAGCTCGAGCACGCCGGCGGCGATGCACCGCCCGGCCACGGGCACGGGCACCACACCAAGGCCGGCACGCTCATGCTCGCGCTCGGCGCGCTCGGTGTCGTGTACGGCGACATCGGCACCAGCCCGCTGTACGCGCTGAGGGAGGCGTTCACCGGCGAGGGCCACAAGATGATGGTCGACAAGATCAACGTCTACGGCGTCTCGTCACTGGCGTTCTGGTCGCTGATCATCATCATCTCGATCAAGTACCTCGCCTTCGTGATGCGGGCCGACAACAAGGGCGAGGGCGGGATCCTCGCACTCACCGCGCTGGTGATGCGCCGCAAGCAGCCGACCGTCGCAAAGGCGGGACTGCTCGTGGCGTTCGGCATCTTCGGCACGGCACTGCTGTACGGCGACGGTGCGATCACCCCGGCGATCTCGGTGCTCAGCGCCGTGGAAGGGCTCACCGTCGTCAACGAGTCGTTCGAGGGCGCGGTGATCCCGATCGCGATCGGCATCCTGCTACTGCTGTTCCTCTTCCAGAGCAAGGGCACCGGCGCCGTCGGTCGGGTGTTCGGCCCGATCATGATGGTGTGGTTCGCGGTGCTGGCCCTCCTCGGCGTGCGCCACATCTTCGACAACCCGGAGATCATCGGGTCGGTGAACCCGATCTACGCCCTCGACTACTTCACCCACGAGCCGCTCAAGGCGTTCCTGTCGCTCGGTTCGATCTTCCTGGTGGTCACGGGTGGCGAGGCGCTCTACGCCGACATGGGCCACTTCGGCCGCAGGCCGATCATGTGGGGCTGGTACGGCATGGTGCTGCCGTCGCTCATCCTGAACTACTGGGGACAGAGCGCGTTCCTGCTGGAGAACCCCGAGGTCGTCAAGGAGAAGTTCTTCTTCCTCATGGCACCCGACGCCCTCGAGCTGCCGCTCGTGCTGCTGGCCACCATGGCCACGGTGATCGCGTCCCAGGCGCTGATCTCGGGAGTCTTCTCACTCACCGCGCAGGCGGTGCAGCTCGACTACCTGCCGCGCATCGAGATCCGCCACACCAGCCAGCAGCACATGGGTCAGATCTACGTGCCCCTCGTGAACTGGGTGCTGATGATCGTGTGCATCGGCCTGGTGATCGGCTTCCAGTCCTCGGAGCACCTGGCCGCCGCCTACGGCATCGCCGTCACGATGACGATGGGCATCACCACGCTCATCTTCTTCAAGGTGCTCGTCGACCGGTGGAACTGGGCGCGCTGGCAGGCGTTCGCCGTGTGCATCCCGCTCATCGTGATCGAGATCGGCTTCATCGGTGCCAACCTCGTGAAGATCCCCAACGGTGGCTGGTTCGCACTCGCCGTCGCGATCATCCTCATGGTGCAGATGCAGACGTGGCGCAAGGGTCGCTCGCTGGTGGCCGCACGCATCCACCGCGGCGAACGGCCGATCACCGAGGTGCTCGACGAGGCCACCGACATCAAGCGCGTCGACGGCACCGCCGTGTTCATGTTCAAGGATCTCGGCAAGGCACCCCCGGCGCTGGTGAACAACCTCAAGCACAACAAGGTGCTGCACAAGCAGACGCTGATCGTGTCGGTCGACACCGACGAAGCGCCGCGCGTCGATCCCGAGGAGCGTCACCAGATCACCAAGATCGAGCCGGGCGTGTTCCTGGTGCTGCTCACGTTCGGCTTCATGGAGGAGCCCGACGTGCCGCTCGCGCTCGCGCAGATCGAGCACCGCGAGATCCACTTCGACCCGTCCGAGGCGACGTACTTCATCGGCCGTGAGTCGATCATCGCCGGCAAGGCCCCGGGCATGAACCCGGCGGCCGAGCACCTGTTCGTGCTGCTCAACCGCGGTGCCGACAGCGCGAGCCGGTTCTTCAACCTCCCCGCCGACAAGGTGTTCGAGGTCGGCTCGCAGGTCGAGATCTGACGCGCCCGACGACGGTGGTGGCCCCGACCGGGATCAGACGCCGACCACGATCGAGGCCGTGATGCGGTGGCGACGTCGCCGCCGAGCGTCAGCGCCTGAACGGCCCAGCCGTCGCGGGGCCGCGGTGGTCTCGGCCGGGTCGGCCGGGTCGACCGGTCGGAGCGGGCGGGCATCCGCACACGGGCGGAACGCGGAATCGGGGCCTTTGCTACGGTGCGGCGACGGGCGCCGTGTCGATCGACGCGACGCCGGGAACGTTGCGGCTGAGGGGGTACCGGGGTCATGAGCGACAGCAGTTCGAACGCGATCGACGCGCTGCAGTGGGAGAACCGGCGGTTCCCGCCGTCGGAGGAGTTCAAGGACCAGGCGCTGGTCACCGGCACCTTCCTGTACGACCACGCGGCGCAGGACGACCAGGGCTTCTGGGCGAAGCAGGCTGCGGCGCTCGTCGACTGGTCGACCGAGTGGCACACCATCTGCGAGTGGGACCTGCCGTTCTCGAAGTGGTTCGTCGGTGGCGAGCTGAACGTGTCCTACAACTGCCTCGACCGCCACGTGCTCGCCGGTCGCGGCGACAAGGTGGCCTTCCACTGGGAGGGTGAACCCGGCGACACCCGCACCGTCACCTACGCCGATCTGCTGGCCGAGACGCAGCGGTTCGCCAACGTGCTGAAGGGACTCGGCGTCACCCGCGGCGACCGGGTGAACATCTACCTGCCGATGATCCCCGAGGCGGCGGTGGCGATGCTCGCGTGCGCTCGCATCGGCGCGGCGCACAGCGTGGTGTTCGGCGGGTTCTCGGCGCACTCGCTGCGCGACCGGATCAACGACGCCGAGGCCAAGGTGCTCATCACCGCGGACGGCGGGTACCGGCGCGGCGACGTGTTCGCGCTGAAGCCCGTCGCCGACGAGGCGCTCGCCGACACCCCCTCGATCACCGACGTCGTGGTGGTGCGCCGCGGGGGCAACGACGTCCACATGCAGGAGGGCCGTGACCACTGGTACCACGACCTGATGGCGCAGGCGGACGCCGAGTGCCCCGCCGAACCGATGGACAGCGAGCAGCTGCTGTTCCTGCTGTACACCTCCGGCACGACCGGCAAGCCCAAGGGCATCATGCACACGAGCGGCGGCTACCTCACCCAGGTCGCCTTCACGCACAAGTACGTCTTCGACCTCCACGACGACGACGTGTACTGGTGCACCGCGGACGTCGGCTGGATCACGGGTCACAGCTACATCGTCTACGGCCCGCTCGCGAACGGTGCCACGCAGGTGATGTACGAGGGAGTGCCGAACTTCCCCGGCAACGACCGCTTCTGGGCGATCATCGAGAAGTACGGCGTCACGAAGTTCTACACGGCCCCCACCGCCATCCGGACGTTCATGAAGTGGGGGACGGAGGAACCCGCCAAGCACGACCTGTCGTCGCTGAAGGTGCTCGGCTCCGTCGGCGAGCCGATCAACCCCGAGGCGTGGATGTGGTACCACGAGCACATCGGCGGCGGCCGCTGCCCGATCGTCGACACGTGGTGGCAGACGGAGACCGGTGGCGTGATGATCAGCCCGCTGCCCGGTGCCACCACCACCAAGCCCGGCTCGGCGACCTTCCCGTTGCCCGGCATCGGTGCCGAGGTGGTCGACGAGCAGGGTCGACGGGTGGAGCGCGGTGGCGGCTACCTCACCCTCACGCGGCCGTGGCCGAGCATGCTGCGCGGCATCTGGGGCGACCCCGAGCGGTACCGCGAGACCTACTGGAGTCGGTTCGACGGGCGGTACTTCGCCGGTGACGGCGCCAAGCTCGACGACGACGGCTATCTGTGGCTGCTCGGCCGTGTCGACGACGTGATGAACGTGAGCGGCCACCGCATCTCCACCACCGAGGTCGAGAGCGCACTCGTGGCCCACCCGAGTGTCGCCGAGGCGGCCGTCGTCGGCGCGAACGACCCGACGACCGGTCAGGCGATCATCGCCTACGTCACGTTGCGCGGCGGCGCAGAGGTCGACGAGCAGGCGCTGCGGAGCTTCGTCGGCGAGGAGATCGGCCACATCGCCAAGCCGAAGACGATCTACTTCACGCCCGACCTGCCGAAGACGCGCAGTGGGAAGATCATGCGCCGGCTGCTGCGCGACGTCGCGGAGGGGCGCAACCTCGGCGACACGAGCACGCTCGCCGACGCGAACGTCGTGAGCGAGTTGCAGCGGCGGGCGTCCGAGACGCCCGCCGAGGACTGACACCCGCTGCGCATGCGTGCATCGGCCCAGTGGCGTGATCAGCCGCGAGCGCCCGGCCGGGCGATCATCGTCGACATCGACGGTGTCATCTCCGACGCGTCGCAGCGGCAGCACTACCTGAAGAACCCCGAGGGCCGCCGGGACTGGCGAGGGTTCTTCGGGGCGTGCGGCGGCGATCGGCCGCTGCGGGCGGTACCGGCGTTGCTCGAGCTGCTCGACCCGGAGCTCTCCGTGGTGCTGCTGTCGGCTCGTCCGGCGTTCGTGTTCGCCACCACGCTCGACTGGCTCGACCGCCATTCGATCCGCTGGGACCTCCTCGTGCTGCGCGCCGACGACCAGTTCGTCGGAGCGGCCGAGTTCAAGCGCGGGGTGGTGCGCGAGCTGGTGGAGCGGGGGTTCGTGATCGAGCTCGCCCTGGACGACGACCAGGCGATCGTCGACATGTACCACTCGGAGTCGGTCCACGCGCTGTACGTGCACTCCGGCTACTACGGCCCGTCGCCGGCCGTCGAGCACCGCTGAATGACTCAAGGGGGGTCGCGGCGGTGCCGATACCAGCTACGTGGTGGACGGGACCGACAACCAGCCGACCGCACCGGCGTCTCCGGATGCGCCGTCGAGCGGTGCGTCGCGCGCCGACGGTCCGCTGAAGTTCGACTTCAAGCTGCGGTTCGGGTCGAACGACGAGGCCGATGCGCCGGCGAGCGGGAACGGTTCGGGTGAACTGGCCCAGGTGCCGGCGCTCGACTGGACCGAGCTGACGGGCGTGCCGTCCGATCAGCCGAAGTCGTACCAGACCGACGGTGATCTGCAGTCGTTGATCGTGCAGCTCGCCAACCAGATCGCCGGGCCCGACGCGACCGGCTCGCCGGACGTCTCCGTGACGGCCTCGGCCACGATCGAGCACCCCCGCCCGGCGACGAGCGGTGCCCGTCCGGCGACGCTGCACCACGACGCCCCGACCGCCGATCCGGTGCCGGCCGACCCGGACACCGACCATCCGGCCGATCCCGCGCCACCGTCGCTCGAGCTGCGCTTCGCGCCGGTGCCGCCGGTGCCGCCGTTGCCGGCCGGCGCACCGCCGTCGGCGATCGCGACGGCCGTGAGCGCCACCCCGGCGGGAGGTGCTGCTCCGAGCGGGCGGGCTGCCGTGCCCGTGCACCCGGGCGTCACCGGGAAGTCGGTGGCGGCTGCTGCCGCTGCCGCGGTCGCCGCGGACGTCTCCGATCCGGCAGCACCAGCCGAGTCCCTGATCGCCGAGTCCCTGATCACCGAGTCCCTGATCGCTGAGCCGGTGCTCGCGGAGCCGGTGGCGGTCGAGGTGGAGTCGATGTCCGTGGCCCCGCCCGCACCGGCCGAGCCGCCGGTGGTGGTCGCTCACCCGCCGCAGGTGCTCGTGGCCCCGGACGTGGTGGACCCGGCGGTCGCCTCGGTCGTGGCCGCCGTCCAGGCCGATCGGGCCACCACGGCCCCCTCCGCCGCGCACAGCA
>WLDE01000369.1 GCA_009704985.1 Actinomycetota bacterium
CCGGTCAGCCGCGCACGACCGGGAGCGACCAGCAGGTGTGGATCTCGCCCCAGCGCAACGAGCGCAGGGTGGGCGTGGCGCCGTCGGCGAGGCGCACCGTGGGCAGCTCGTCGAGGATCACGCAGGTGGTGCGCACCGCGAGGTCGCGCGTGATCGCGTAACGCGACCGCGGCCGGTCCTCGGGAACGGCGGGGTACCTCGACGGCGCACCCGTCCCGAACGAGATGCCGCTCGGCAGACCGTCGGCGCGGTACTGGCCGCGCGGCTCGCGCTGGCACAGGTCGCGGCGGTGCAGGTCCCACGTGTCGGGGTCCGCGAACACGCGGGGGTCGCGGTTGGCGGCCGCCGACGACAACCGCACCAGCGCGCCGTCGGGCAGCAGGCGACCGAAGCGCTCCACCTCGTGCCGGGCGAAGCGGTCGGCCGACACCACCGGCGGGCTGTGCCGCATCGTCTCCAACACCGCGGCCCGCACGTGCAGCGGGTCGGACCGCACGTCGTGGATGCGTTCGGGCGTCGTGAGGAGGTGGAACCACAGGTTCGCGAGCACCCCGTGCAGGGTGCCGTGATCCATCTCCAGCACCGTGACGGCGAGGTCCGCGCCGGTCGCGCCGAGGCGGGCGGCCACGGACACGAGGTCGTCACCGTCACCACGCCCGTCACCACGCCCGTCAACAGGACCGTCACCACGCCCGTCACCGCCGCCGTGGCGCTCGGCGATCGCCCGGTCGAACTCGGCGGCGAGCTCGTCGAGCGCCACCAGGCCCGCCTCGCGGTCGACGGGCTCCCACCCGGGTGCGCGCTGGAGCCGCAGGTACCGGCGGGCGAACTCGTCGGTCGGTTCCATCCCGAGCGCGGTGCACAGCAGCTCGAACGGCAGTCGGGCGCACACCTCGGTCGCGAGGTCGTGCTCCATCGCCCGCACCAGCCGGCGGGCGATCGCCTCCCCGTGATCGTCGGCGGTGCGTTCGAGGCAGCGCAGCACCTCCACCTCGGCACCGAGGTCGCGGCCCCACCCCTCGCGGCCGCTGAGCGACGCTCGCGTGCGGGACGTGAAGTTCGCGTCGTCGACGAACACGCTCGTCACGTCGTCGTAGCGGGTGACCCAGAAGGCGTTGCCGGGCCAGTCGCGATAGCACGGCTCGTGCTCGCGCAGCGTGGCCACCAGCGGGTACGGGTCGCTCAGGTAGGCGTCGGACGACAGCTGCCGGGCGCGGAACTCCGACGACGGCTGCCCCGGCCGGACGCGCTGGTACACCTCGTAGGTGCGGAAGCCGTCCACGTCAGCCCTCGGGCCCGATCGTCAACCACAGCGACCGGATCGCGCCGAGCCCAATTGGGGCGAGCGACACACCGTCGACGTCCTTCGGCATCCGGTCGACGTCGATCGCGACCGACAGGCCGCGCGACGCGAGCGCGCCGGCGAGCACCCGTGAACCGAGCACCGTCTCCTGCTGGCTGATCCACGCACCGGGGCACAGGTGCGGCCCCACGCCGAACGCCATGTGGCTGCGGCGGCCGTCGCGGTCGTAGCCACTGCGGATGATCTTGCCGGTGTACAGGTCGGGGCGGAACACGTCGAAGCGCTCGGGGTCGGCGAACACCCGGTCGTCGTGGTTCGCCGAGAAGTCCACCATCTGCACGAGCGACCCGGCCGGGATCGTCACCCCGTGCAGCGTCACGTCCCACGAGGTGTGCCGTGGCTGGCCGCCGATCGAGCTCGAGTGCCGCAGCGTCTCGTGGAACGCGGCGTGCCACGCGTCCTGCGCGCACACCAGGTCGAACTGGTCGCGGTGCTGCAGGAGCAGGTACCACATGTTCAGGATCGCGCCGCGGGTGGTCTCGCCCCCACCGCCGACGACCAGCGCGATGTTCGACGTGATCTCCTCGCTCGACAACCGGTCGCCGTCGACGACGCTGTGGCACAGCTCGCTGATGATGTCCATGCCGATCGGGTCGCCCGCGTCGTCGTACAGGTACGTCGGCCGCACCCGACGCTCGGCCACGAGCTCCGCGACGTAGTCCTCCAGGTCCTGGCGCGCACGGATGCCGAGGTGCGCCGTCTCCGACCCGCCGAGGCCGTTCATCATCGACGAGTACCAGTAGAAGAACTGCGAGCGGGCCTCGTCGGGGAAGCCGAGGACCTGGCACACCACGCGGATGGGGAACTCGTTCGCGAACGCCCGCCCCAACTCCACGCTGCGCCGCGCCGGATCGACCGGGTCGGTCACGACGGAGCCCTCCGGCAGGTCCGCCGCGTCGTCGAACCACGCCGCGACCATCTCCTCCGCGAGCCGCTCGATGATCGGCACCCGGCGGTCGAGCGCCTGGCCGACGAGGTGGCGGCCGTACAGGTTGCGACGGCGCCGGTGCTCCACGCCGGAGAGCTCGAGCTGGGTGTTGCCGAGCACCCCGTTCGACATGCCCTTCGGGATCGTGTTGAACCCCTCGTCGTCGACGTAGCACGCGGTGATGTCGTCGTAGCGCGTGACCCAGTAGCAGTTGTGCAGCGGGTCGTGGAACACCGGGTGGTGGTCGCGCAGGATCCGGTAGTACGGGTACGGGTTGCGCTGGAACTCCGGCGAGTCGAAGATCCGCGGGTCGACGAGCGGCGTGCCGTCCGCGGCACGACCCATGTCGACGGCCTGGCCCAACGGCATCAGCGGGAACTCACGACGCGCGGGTTCGGGCGCCGACGCCCTCAGTGTCTCGTCGAGCACCTGGTGGAACGGACACGCACTCGTGGCAGCCATCGCCGACCTCCGCATCGGTTCGAGCGGCCCCCGGACCGCCGATGAGGCGATGCTACGGACGGTCCCGTTCGCCGTCGAAGCCGGGCGATGAGCAGACTCGCGTCCGTGCCGCAGGTGTACGTGATCACCGACCCGTGTGTCGACGTGAAGGACGCGAGCTGTGTGGAGGTCTGTCCCGTCGACTGCATCCACACGAGCGACGACGACCGGATCTGCTACATCGACCCCACCGAGTGCACGGGGTGCAACCTGTGCCTGCCGGCCTGCCCGGTCGGCGCGATCTTCGTCGACGGTGGATCGCCCTCGGCCCCTGCCGCGTGGACCGAGGTGAACGCGCTCTGGTTCCGTGACCCGGCTGCCGCGCGGGCGCGCGTCGACGACCTGGCTCGCTGATCAGCGAGCGGCCCGCGGCGGCCGCTGCAGGATCACCGGGTCGACCCCGGGGCGGTACAGCTCGTGCGCCCGACGCCACTGGGCGAACGCACCGAGGATGTGCGGCGGATCGCCGTGGATCTCGGTGAACCCACCGTTCATCGAGCGCGTGTCGAAGTAGGCGGCATCGACCCCGTCGGCGTAGAGCCGGCACGCCGGTTCGAACCCGAGGTCGGTCAGCCGCTGGTACTCCGCCTCGAAGTCGCGCACCAGGTAGGCCTGGTGGTGGAAGCCCTCCTGCCCGGCCGCGTACATGTCGCGGTAGATCGAGGGCGTGTCGTCGTGCTGGACGATGAACTGGATCATCAGGTCGCCGAGGTAGCCGAACGCGTACGACACGTCGGCCTCCGCGTCGGTGCCGCGGTACATGAAGCGGTCGGTGCGGTGGTGATGCGTGACGACGAACGGTCCGGCCCCGTGGACATCGCTCCATCGCTGGATCGACGCCTCCAGATCGTTGACGAGGTAGGCCACCTGGAACAGCGTGCG
>WLDE01000370.1 GCA_009704985.1 Actinomycetota bacterium
CGGTCGCCGACGACGCGGCGGACACCGCGACGCCCGATCCGACCGACGCGCCCACCACGGCGCCGGAGACCACGACGCCGGAGACCACGACGCCGGAGACCACCGCGGCCGGCGTCGCGCCGGCGGCGACGATCGACGAGCTGCTCGCGCTCGGCCGTCCGATCGTGCTCGCCCACGCCGGCGGCGAGGACGAATTCCCGCACTCCACCCCGTACGCCTACGCCCGCAGCGTCGCAGCCGGCGTGGACATGCTCGACCTCGACGTGCAGCTCACCGGCGACGGTGTGCTCGTGGTGCACCACGACGCCGACGTCGACCGCACCACGAACGGCACGGGCGACGTCGCCGCCATGACGTACGCCGAGGTGGCCGCGCTCGACAACGCGTACTGGTTCACCGCCGACTGCGTGTGCCGCGACCAGCCCGACGAGGCCTACGTGTACCGGGGCATCCGCACCGGCGACGTACCGCCACCCGCCGGTGCCTCACCCGACGACTTCGCGATCGCCCGCTTCCGCGACGTCGTGGAACGCTGGCCCGACCTGCCGCTCAACATCGAGATCAAGGGCACGGGCGAACCGGCGATCGCCGCGGCCGAGGTGCTGGCCGCCGAGCTGACCGAGCTCGACCGTCTGGACGCGTCGGTCGTCACCTCGTTCGACGACACCGTGGTCGAGGCGTTCGCGGGGTTCGCGCCGGGCGTCGAGCTCACCCCGGGTCTCGGTCTGTCGACGGCCTGGGTGCTCGACGGCGAGCCCCTGCCCGACGGCATGCGGATCCTGCAGCTGCCGCCCGAATTCCAGGGCGTCGAGGTGCTCACGCCCGAGGTGATCGCGCGGTCGAAGGAGGCCGGGTACCTGATCTGGGTGTGGCCGAACGACCGATCGTGGGAGAACGCCGACGGCTACCGCCGCCTGCTCGAGATGGGCATGGACGGGCTGAACATCAACCTCCCGGCCGTCGGCGTCGAGGCCGTCCGCCGGTTCACCGCCGCACCGACGGCGCTGCCCGCGTCGTTGGAGGAGATGGACGCCCTCATCCCGGTCGTCGAGGTGTCCCGGGTCGCGCAGCGCGCCGCGCCGATCCTCGGCGCCGGAGCTCCGTCGGAGGGTCCCGTCGTCGCCACACCGGGCTTCGTGCCGGCGCCCGACGACCGTCGGTTCTGCTGGGCCGTCGAGGTGGTGAACAGCCGCCCGTACCCGGTCGACGAGTTCGAGGAGGTCGTCGTCGCCGGGCAGTACTTCACCGCCGTCGAGCCCTGGGCACCTGCCGATGCCGTCGGTCCGCTCCGTGTGCTGATCGAGTTCACGGACCGCATCGCCGAGGCAGGCTCGTTCACGGAGTTCGACGAGGTCGACGGCGGTGCCGTCGCCGACGCGGCGGCGACGCTGAACGCCCTCGTCGACTCCCGCTGCCTCGGCCGCCCCTGACGTCACCCCCGCCGACCCACCCACGTCCTGGGTGCCACCGACCGACGATGAGCTGCACCGGTGAGACGCCCGTGGCACCCAGAAACCGACCACCCACGACCTGGGCGCCACCACCCCACCACGACCAGCACCGGTGAGACGCCCGTGGCACCCAGAAGCCGACGGACGACCTGGGCGCCACCACCTCACCACGACCTGCACCGGTGAGGTGCCCGCGGCACCCAGGACAGCTCGGGCGACTCGCAGCCGCAGGGTCGGTGACGTCACTCGGTGCCCGGCGGACCGTCCGAGAAGGCCGGCACGGCGACGGCGTCGTCGATCCGGAGCGCGGCGGTCGCTGCATCCACCCGCTCCTCCTGCTCCGGCGTGATGCCGGCCCGGCACGAGGCCGTGAGGTCGTCCAGGTCGACCGACACGACGATGCCGGAGGCGTTGCTGCATCCCGTGCCCGGCAGGTCGATCGGCGTGGCGAGCACGCCGCCCGTGTCGTCGAGGATCGCCACCTGCACGCCACCCTCGAGCGGGATGACGGCCAGCGTGTCGAGGGTGGTGACGGCGAGGCCGTCGCCGACCCCGATGCCGTAGGTTCCGACCTCGGACTGCAGCGCGGCGACACCGGCCCGACCCTGTGGAGTGAAGGTCACGGTGAGATGCACCACGCGGACACGCCCCTCCCACCGTGGCGGCAGCGGATCGGTCACCTCGGCCAGCGGACCGCTCGCGGCCACGATGTTGCGCAGGTCGGCAGCCCGACCGGGCAGCAGTGCCTCGTCGACCATGCGCGCCACGAGGGCGAGGTCGTCGTCGCCGCCGAACACGGCACGCAACGCGCCGAGTTGCCGATCCAGTTCGACACCGCACGGACCGTCGAACTGCAGGTGTCCATCACCGTCCCGCGTGGCCAGTGCGTGGACGGCCCACTCCGCCGGCAGGTCGGTGCGGGATTGGCCGATCAGCGCGACCGCGCCGCCATCGACGTCGGGCAGCGCGCGGGCCCCGTCGACCCGGGTGAGGTCGGGCCGCGCTCCTGGCTCGATGGGGAACGCGTCGATGGCCACCCGACGAGGGTCGTTCTCGCGCACCAGGACGACCGACTCGACGACACCCGAGCTCGAGATCCGCACGACGTGGGACGCATCGATCACCGATCGATCGAGAGCACAGCCCCGGCCGCCGATCGACGAGCGACCCGACGGCAGCGGGTCGCTGCATCCCCCGAGGCCGACGACCGACACGAGCGCGAACACGACCGAACGCACCACGCGGCCCCTCGTCGACACACGCGAACGGTGCCCCACGGACATCGAATCCGCCGGCGCTCGATCGACACGCGACAGGCGGCCGATCACGAGCGGCCCGCCGAGCGACGACGGAGGACGACGATCCCGGCCGCCACGACCACGCCGAGACCGATTGCGAGGAACGGTGCAGGGGAAGCACCATCGTCCACCTCGTCCGCGGACGTCAGGCGGAACGTGACGGGCGGCGCGCTGGCAGCGGCGTCCGCCGGAGCGACCGACGGAGCAGGTGCACCGAGCAGCTCGACCTCGGCGTTCACGCACGCGTCCATCAGCAGCCGGAGCTGATCACCCGCCCGCCATCCCGCGATCGAGTATCGGCCACCGACGATCGGGAGATCGCCCTTCCAGGCGTCCTCCACCGTGTTCTCCGTGCCGTCGGCCAAGCGCTCCAGCGTCCGCCCGGAGAACTCGACCGTCCACGTGGCACCGTTGTCCGCGGCCAGCTCGACGATCACGCCGTCCGGGCGCCGTTCCGTCACGGAGGTCGCCTGACCGGTGACGCGGGTGAGCTCGGGTGGCGCGCCGGTCGCACACGATGCCGACACCGTCGAACCGGGACCCACCGGCGACACCGTGAGCGCGAACGACGCTGCGGCGGCGCACACGGCGAGAACCAGGAGACCCCTGCCGGTGCTGCGAACCGATCCCACGGCTCACAGCCTGCCACGGCGGCGACGAACGACCTGGGCGCCACCGACCGACCACGACCTGCGGCGGTGAGATGCCCCTGGCACCCAGATGCCGACCGGCCACGACCTGGGCGCCACCACCCCACCACGACCTGCGGCGGTGAGGTGCCCGTGGCACCCAGAAGCCGCCGGGGGACGGTCAGCGGAACAGGTCGCGGGTCTGGTCGCGCAGGACCGGGGCGATCACCGCGGTGTCATCGATCTCGAACGCGAACCCGCGGATCACCCCGACGGGCACCCGCGAC
>WLDE01000371.1 GCA_009704985.1 Actinomycetota bacterium
CGGAGTCGTGCTCGTCGGAGTCGTGGTCGTCGGAGTCGTGGTCGTCGGAGTCGTGGTCGTCGGTGGGGTGGTCGTGGTCGGCGGGATGCCGGTCGTGGTCGGTGGGGTGGTCGTGGTGGTCACCGGTGCGGACGTCACGCTCACCCCCGCCCCCTCGGCGGTGGGCGACGCATCGGCGCACGCCACCGACACCACCGGCGCGAGCGAGAGGGCCGCGAACGCGGCGAACCGCGACCGCCGGGTGCGTGCCGACCGGCGCACGTCAGCCCACCAGGGTGAGGGCGAGGCCCAGGAGTGCCCCGTGGTACGTCACCATCACCGCGAGCGCCGCGAAGCGCCCGGCGCGGACGAACAGACGCCAGCCCAGGATCGAGTCGCTGAGCACGAACAGCGACGAGCCGATGATCGCTGCCGGGTTGCCCGTGGCCCACCCGACCACCGCCATCGACGAGATGACCGCCAGGTACGCCGCCACCGGGGCCGCGAGCGCCGGGTCGCGCTCGCGCGCCCCGCGCAGCACGGTGCGCCCCACGAGGCGCACCACCACGGCCACCCCCACCAGCGCGATCGCGCCGAGCCACCAGCGGTCGAGGCCCAGCGCGACGAACATCACGACGAAGGCCAGGTGCCCGGCCAGGAACGACGCGAGCCCGGGGATGAAACGATCGACGGCCGGCAGCAGCGCGACGTCGCCGACCAGACAGAGCACGAACCCGATGACGGCGGCGACGAGCGCGGCCGTCGGGACGTCGTCGGCCGCCGAGGCCACCGCGAACGTGCCGATCGCGATCGTCGCGAGCGGCTTGCTCACCAGCTCGACCCGGCCCGCTGCGCGAGCGCGGTCGAGGCGCGACCACCAGTTCGCCAGTGCAGCAGCGGCGGCCGCGATCCCGGCGCCCAGAGCGACGGTGTCGGCGGCACTCACGGGTCGGCACCGTACCGGGTGCGGCGAGTACCGTCGCCGTCATGACCGATGCCGCCAGCTCGCTCGCGACCGTGAACGCGATGATCGCCGCACTCGAACGCCGCGACGTCGAGGCGGCGCTCGCGTTCTTCACCGACGACGTGGAGTACGACAACGTCCCGATGGGCAAGGTGTTCGGCCACGACGGCATCCGCCAGTCGCTCACGCCGTTCCTCGCGAGCTGCAGCGAGGTCGAGTGGATCGTCCACCACGAGGCCGCGACCGGCGACGTGGTGATGAACGAGCGCACCGACCGGTTCCACTTCCCGCACAAGTGGGCCGAGGTCGCGGTGGCGGGCCTGTTCGTGCTGCGTGACGGCAAGATCGCGCTCTGGCGCGACTACTTCGACCTCGCCCACGCCCGCGAGCAGCTGTCCTGACGTCGCGCGCCGGACGGCGCGGTGATCATCGGATGTCGTCGACGTTCCACTCGTTGGGCGGCGTCCAGTCGGTGCTCCGCTCGCCAGCAGCTGCGAGCCCCTCGGCCTGGTGCGCCACCAGGTACGCCTCGAAGTCGGCGGCCGGCATCGCCTTCGCGTAGTGGTGACCCTGCTGGCGCACGCAGCCCAGCGCGATCAGCGTGTCGGCCTGCGCCCCGGTCTCCACCCCCTCGGCCGTGACCGACAGCCCGATCTCGCGCACGACGGCGATGATCGAGCGGACGATCGCCCGGTCGTGCGGGTGGGACGCGATCGAGTCGATCGCCTGTCGGTCGACGCGCACCTCGTCGACGGGCAGCTTGCGCAGCAGGCTGAGCGACGACACGCCGTGGGTGAAGTCGTCGAGGCACACCCGACCGCCACGTGCCCGGAACGCCGCCAGCGTGGCCGCGGCCGTGGGCAGGTCGGTGGCGATGGCGCTCTCGCGCACGTCCACGGTGACGAGCGAGGGGTCGATGCCGCGGATCAGCTCGTCGATCGGGTCGTTGCGCCACGAGCGGTCGGTGTTGGCCGGGGCGAGGTTCACTCGGAACCGGAACCCGTCGGGCAGACCGAACGACGCGAGCCGCCGCATGTTCGGCCGCGCGTGCCCGAGGACCCTCTCCGTGAGGCGCTCGAGCAGACCGGCGGACCGGGCGATGCCGATGAACTCGTTCGCGCCGAGCACCGTCCCGTCGGACCGCAACCAGCGGGCGAGGATCTCCGCGCCCACGACCCGCCCGGTGGAGGCGTCGATCTCCGGCTGGAAGAACGGCAGGATCTCGCCCTCGTCGATCGCCCGGCGGAGGGCCTGTTCGGCCTCCACGGCATCCTGCAACTGCTGGTGCATGTCCCCGTCGAACAGCTCGATGCGGTTGCGGCCCGCATGCTTGGCCCGGTGCAGCGCAGCGTTCGCGTTCCGCAGCAGGTCGCTCGTCGAGCGGCCGTGGGCGGGGGCCGACGACACGCCGATGCTCACCGACGACGGCACCGAGCGACCCTCGGCGTGCACCGGCTGGGCCAGCACGCCCACCAGCCGGCTCGCCACCGCCGCCGCCCGAGCGGTGTCGTGTCCGGGCAGCACCACCACGAACTCGTCACCGCCGATGCGACCCGCCACGCACCCGTGCTCGAGCGTTCGGCCGATCCGGTCGGCGAGCACGGTGATGAACTGGTCGCCACCGCGATGGCCGAGCAGGTCGTTGACGGCCTTGAAGCGGTCGAGGTCGCAGAACAGCAGCGCCACCGACTCGTGTTCGTCGAGACGGCCCATCACCTGGTCGATCCGCTCGAGCGTGCCGCGGCGGTTGAGGAGCCCGGTCAGCGGGTCGTGCGACGCGAGGTGCGCGAGGCGTGCGTTGGTCTCACTGAGCTGCTCGTAGGCGTGGGTGAGCGCCAGTTGGTCGCTCGCCATCCGCACCGCGAGCGCCTGGCTGGTGAACTGCAACCGGAGCGACGCGAGGAGCGACTTCGAGACGGTGTGGTGCAGCGCCACCTGGCTCATCGCGTAGCCGACGTACAGCGCGGCCAGGGCCTGCATACGGGTGTCGCTCGTCGTCAACAGTCCGCCCGATGCCGCCCCCGTGAGCGGCACGGCGTACCACAGGAACATGTCGCGCCGGCCGGCGCACACGATCGTGCCCACCGCGAGGCTGACCGCGGGGAAGAGGGCGAACATCATCTCGACGTCGATCGCGCTCGTCGCCGCGACCCAGGTGCTCATGCCGGCCACACTGCCGACGCAGGCGAGTGCCGCGGCCGCGAGCACGGTGGTGGTCCGGTCGACGATCGGGTGGGTGCGCACCCGAGCGCAGGTGACCGTCACCGTCACCGTCGCCAGCGTGGACGCGCTCAGCCACGCGGCCAGGCGGTCGCCGCCGACCTCCCCGTGCATCACGAACGCGACCAGCAACGCGAGGGGCAGGAGCAGCACCTGCAGCGGTGCGAGGTTCGCCACCACGTGGTGCAGCGCGTCGTCGCGCACCCGGTCGGCGAGTGGACGTCCCAGGCGGCCGGTGCCGGCGTGCGACCCGTCGGTGTCGCCGTCGTCGGTCCCCGTCACGGCATCCGTTTCCGGGCAGGCCGGTTCGACCCGATCGGCCACGCGGGCCGACGTTCGTCGTGATGCGCGACCGTGACCGCGTCCGTCGTGGACGTGGCGCATCATGGTGTCGCGAGGGAGGTCGTCGTGGATGGAGGTCATCGATCCTCGACCCGGTGGCGCAGACGCGCACATCGGGACGCGACGTATATGTCGGACGGCGGC
>WLDE01000372.1 GCA_009704985.1 Actinomycetota bacterium
GACGAAGTCGCACTCCTTCTCGGGGAAGCGCTCGATGAGGCTGTCGACGAGCTCGCGCGCCTTGTCGTGCACGTAGCCCTCGATGCGGGCGACCTCCTTCGGGGTGAAGCCCTTCGAGACGATCGACCGGAGGCGGAAGTGCTTCGGGTCGTCCATCGCGATCATCGAGCCGAAGAACTCCGCCATCTCCTGAGGGAGGTCGCCGATGTTGCTGCCCTGGCCGCTGCAGAACAGCTGCGGGTTGCGGCTCACGTGCCACACGTCCTCGTGGCGGGTGAGGGCGAAGTAGCCGGGACCCTTCGGGAACGGCGAATCGATGAAGTCCCACTCCTCGTAGAAGGGCAGCTCGTCCTGCTGGCGCAGGGCGTGGAACACCCCTTCACGGTACGAGCGGGGCGCGAGCCAGAACTCGGGGTTGGAGAGGCTCACGCCCTCAGCGGAGACGGACGTGTCGACGAGTGGGGTGCCCTGGGACATGAGACGACCGTAGCGGAATCGTCTCACCGACGAACGATCGTGCACCGACCTCGTCACGGGCCTACCGTTCGCGGCCGATGGCCGAATTCACGTTCTTCGTCGACGCCGAGCTGTACGGGTTCGGGGCCGGCGAGCTCGCCGCAGAGGAGTCCGACCTGCACGACGCCGGGGTGCGCTCGGTGGACATCCCCACCGAGTACGGAGCGGACCTGGGCGACCGGATCCCGGTGCGGGTGGTCGGCACGCCGAAGGGCCTGCGCTTCTACGCCAAGTTGCTGAACGTGCGCGATCCGATGCAGCTCGAGGAACTCGAGCGCGTGCTCGCCGCCGCCGACGCGAGAGGCGAGTTCCTCGAGGACCTCTGATCGGCCCGGACGGGCGTCTCGCCGTCTCGTAGGCTGGTTGCATGTTGCAACCCTCGGAGATCGAACGGGCGCTCGTGATCACGGCGCATCCCGACGACGTCGACTTCGGTGCGGCCGGCACGGTCGCGTGGCTCACGGACCACGGCGTGGAGGTCACCTACTGCCTGGTCACCGACGGCGACGCCGGCGGGTTCGACCAGACGATCGCCCGCCCGGACATGGCGATGATGCGCCGCGAGGAGCAGACCCGTGCGGCCAAGGAGGTCGGCGTGCACTCGCTGATCTTCCTCGGCCACGGCGACGGCCGCGTGGTGTACGACCTGACGCTGCGGCGCGACCTGTCGCGGGTGATCCGTCAGGTGCGGCCGACCGTGGTGATCACCCAGTCGCCCGAGCGCAACCTCGACCGGATCTACGCGAGCCACCCCGACCACCTGGCCGCCGGTGAGGCCGCGATCGCCGCGGTCTACCCGGACTCGCGCAACCCCTTCGCCTACCCCGAACTGATCGACGAGGGGCTCGAGGCCTGGACGGTGCCCGAGGTGTGGGTCATGGGCGGGCCGCAGCCGAACGCCCACGTGGACGTGACGGATCAGGTCGACCGCAAGATCCGGGCGCTGCTCTGCCACGAGACCCAGCACCAGGACCCGTCGGGGGTGGAGCAGCGGGTGCGTGGCTGGATGGGCTTCACCGCGCAGCACTTCGGCCTGCCCGAAGGTCGCTGCGCCGAGGCCTTCCGCGTCGTCGACACCCGCTGACGGCGTGTTCCGCGCCGAGGCGCCCTCCCTTTTCCGCAGGGTGACCGCGCGGTACCCTGACGTTCGGATGTTCTTGACCGTCGGGTCAAGATTCGAGCCCGAGGGGAATCACTGCCATGACCGAAGCCGTCATCGTCGCCACCGCCCGCAGCCCGATCGGTCGGGCCAACAAGGGCTCGCTCACCACGCTGCGACCCGACGACATGAGCGCCCAGATCCTGAAGGCGCTGATGGACAAGGCGCCGCAGGTGCAGGCCTCGGACGTCAACGACGTCATGTGGGGCATCGGCCAGCCCGCCGGTGAGGGCGGCTTCAACATCGCCCGCGTGATCAGCGTGCTCGCCGGCTTCGACGACATCCCGGGCGTCACCGTGAACCGCTACTGCTCGTCGAGCCTGCAGACCATCCGCATGGCGTTCCACGCGATCAAGGCCGGTGAGGGCGACTGCTTCATCGCCGGTGGCGTCGAGACGGTCAGCCGCTACATGAGCGGCGCGAGCGACTCCGCCCCGAACCCGGTCTTCAAGGAGCCGGGCGAGCGCACCAAACTGCGCTCGCAGGGCGGCCAGGGCACCTGGACCCCGCCGGTCGGCCTGCCCGACATGTACATCGCGATGGGCCAGACCGCGGAGAACGTGGTGGAGGCCGAGGGCATCAGCCGCGAGGAGCAGGACCGCTTCGGCGTGCGCAGCCAGAACCTGGCGTGCGAGTACGTGGAGAAGGGCTTCTTCGAGCGGGAGATCACGCCGCTCACGCTGCCCGATGGCACCGTGGTGTCGAAGGACGACGGCCCCCGCCCCGGCACCACCTACGAGGCCGTGAGCCAGCTGAAGCCGGCGTTCCGCCCCGACGGCACCGTCACCGCCGGCAACGCCTGCCCGCTCAACGACGGCGCCGCAGCGGTGCTCGTGATGAGCGACACGAAGGCCAAGGAACTCGGCCTCACCCCGCTGGCGCGCATCGTGTCGTCGGGCGTGTCGGGCCTCAACCCGGAGATCATGGGTCTCGGTCCGATCGAGGCGATCCGCAAGGCGTTGAAGCTCGCCGGCAAGACGATGGACGAGATCGACCTGGTGGAGATCAACGAGGCGTTCGCGGTGCAGGTGATCGGTTCGGCCAAGCACCTCGGCATCGACATCGACCGCCAGCTGAACGTGCACGGCGGCGCGATCGCGCTCGGCCACCCGTTCGGTATGACCGGCGCCCGCATCATGACCACGCTCATCAACGGCCTCCAGTGGGAGGACAAGACCTGGGGCGTCGAGAGCATGTGCGTGGGTGGCGGCCAGGGCATGGCGATGGTGATCGAGCGCCTCAGCTGAGGTGTTGAACAGCTGAGGTGTTGTTCGGCCGCGGGACGGATCTGCCCGGATCGGGCGGATTCATCCCGCGGCCGTTGTGTTTCTCGGGGACTGCGGGACGGGAACGCCCGAGGTGGGCGCGGCGGTCCCGCGGCCGACTCGCGTCGGTCAGGGCGTCGCGACGGCGGCGGCCGAGCGGCGCAACGACGCGGCGGCGAGTCCGGCCAGCCCCACGAGCAGTGCCGCACCGCCGAACGCGCCCTCGGCGCCCCAGCGGCCGTACACGGCGGGCGCGGCGAACGCCGACAGCGTGGCGCCGAGCATGTTCATCGCGCCGGCGAGTCCCTGTGCGGCCGACGACCGTCCGTGCGGTGCGGCCGACGCGACGAGCGACTGGGTGGCGGGCACGCCGAGCGCCTGCACGGCGCCCTCCACGGCGAAGAGCAGCGCGATCACGATCGGCACGGTGAGCACGCCGTAGACGGCGGTGAGCGGCACCACCGCCACCACCGCGATCGTCGCGACCCGGAACGCGCCGTGGCGATCGGCGAGCCGGCCGCCGTACGTGGCGAGCAACGCGAACGGGATGCCGTAGAGCAGGAAGCTGATCCCGATCAGCACGTTCGACGCCCCGCGGTCGGTCATGTAGCGGTCGAGGATCGCGTCGTACATCCCGACCGGGAAGAACAGCGCCATCGCCATCAGCACCGCGACCTGCATCTCGCGC
>WLDE01000373.1 GCA_009704985.1 Actinomycetota bacterium
GAAGAAGCGATCGATGTGTGGGCATCACACTGGAACCACGACCCCCAGCCGTTCGTGTGGACCAAGACCGTCGACGACATCATCACCAAAGTCAAGCGAGGACGTGCCACCCTCGACCGCATCACTGAATCCGCGACGCACCACTAGGTAATCCCACCTTGTTCTTTGGGCGAAGCGTTAGTTCAGCAAGCAGCCGATCCTCAAGCTCCGCCGCCATGGGCACGCTTCCCGAAGGGGTCCTGGCGCCCTTGCTCGCTCCTGCCCCGAGCAGGAGGTGGTATCTGCCACTGCGTACGCCCTTGACGACAGCGTCGAAGACCGTCGGATCGATCAGGGGCGTTCTGTCAAAGAGGGACTCGCCATCCATCCAACGGACACTAGGCGCATGGAATTCGTCGCACAGCGATGTTGGTGCGAACGCTGCCTCCTGGGAGGTTGGAGTGTGGATCGGTCCACCGGAGTAGTAGATCGCGCTCTGCAATCCATACGGGAACGGTGGAAATCCTGGGCTCTACGGACAACTTCAGCACATGAAACTGCAGATCACGGACATCCTGGACGTTGGGCATCGCCTTGCCAAGGTGAGGGTCGCGAGTTCGAGTCTCGTCATCCGCTCTGAATGATCGGCGGCTCCTCCGGGAGCCGCCGATCTGCGTTTTCCCGTTCCTCGGCGATGTCGTCACGCAGACGGAGGCGTCGTGTGCGCTGTGGGGCGCTGGGCGCGACGGAGCGCACGACACGTCCGACCGACGCAGCAGGGCGACGGCGCTCCTGATCGGCCATCATCCCTACGGGCCTCGGATCACGATGAGCCGGGGCACGACCGGTGACTCCATCGCATGATCATTGCCGCCACGACCAGACAGGCGAAGCAAATCGGGGGTGTCGGGTTTCTGTCCGTCGTAGGGTCCGGTCGATGCCTGACCGTATCTTTGCCGAGCCGCGGCTCGCAGCGATCTACGACGCGATCGATGGCGAACGGAGCGACCTCGATCATTACGAAGCCATCCTCGACGAGATCGGTGCCGGCACGGTCCTCGACATCGGCTGCGGCACCGGCGAGCTGGCCTGCCGCCTCGCCCGCAGAGGGATCACCACCATCGGTGTGGACCCGGCAGAAGCGTCGCTCGACGTCGCCCGTCGCAAGCCCGGCGCCGATCTCGTCACCTGGCTCTTGGGAGATGTCAGCGCGCTTCCGCCGCTCGCGGCGGATGCGGTGGTGATGACCGGCAACGTTGCTCAGGTGTTCGTGTCCGACGAGCAATGGTCAGCGGCGTTGAGCGCATCATGCGCGGCCCTTCGAAGCGGCGGCCGCTTGGTGTTCGAGAGTCGAGATCCCTCGTTTCGAGCTTGGGAGGAGTGGACCCGCGAGCGGTCGTTCTCCTTGACGGACACCGTCGCCGGTCTCGTCGAGCACTGGGTCGAACTCACCGACGTCTCACTGCCGTTGGTGTCGTTCCGTCACAGCTTCCGATTCATCGATGGCGGTGAGCTCCTGACGTCGGACTCCACGTTGAGGTTCAGAGAGCGGGATGAGCTCATGGCGGTGCTCGGCGCACACGGGTTCGAGATCGAGGATGTCCGCGATGCACCGGACCGGCCCTCGCGCGAGTTCGTGTTCATCTGCCGCGCGACGCAACCTTGATGCGCAGATCCGCGGTCTGCGCGGGTCAGCTGTTCAGTGGGTTGGTGACGTGCAGTCCGCGGCGCTCGGCGGCTGTACAGGGCGGCGTCGTCGCTGCTGAGCACGGTTTGCGCCGATCTCGAGCGCTGCGGCGAGGTCGATGGCGTCGCATCCACGCAGCCCGTCGACGTCGGCGAGTTCGGCCGCGGCCAGGTCAAGTGCCACGTGGCGACGAGTTGTAGGACCTGTGCAGCGAGCTCGCCGGGGTCGGGGCAGTGCGTCGTGTCGAACTCGAGGTCGTAGGTCCAGCCGTCGTGAACGCCGAGTGACTGGGCGGCGATCCCGGCCCATCGGCCCGTGCGCTGCTCGCGCTCGACGAGCACGCTGAGGTCGCAGTGAATTCCGATCCGGATGATCGGCAGACCCTCGAACGCTGCGGAGATCTCGTTGTGCGGGTGGCCCGCGGCCGACAGAGCGACGTGGTTGCCGGTGCTCGTGAGTGCCCGGACCGCCGCCAGAAAGCCCTGATGCAGCGCTGGTGCGGTGTCCCGCCAAATCAGGTAGCCAGGTTGCACCGTCCCGATGTGTTCCGGTTCGTCGAGCACCACGAGCGGGAACGAGGCGAGGGATTGCAGCGCAGTCATCAGTGTCGACTTCCCTGCTCCGGACGGGCCGTTCACGACGATGAGCCGCCCGCCATCGACCCCATCGAACAAGGGCGGCTTCACGTAGGCGTGCAGCCAGGTGAGCAGGCCATGGCTGTCGCGTGCGAACGGTTCCACGCCCCGGCGATGGATGGCAGTACGAAGTCAGTGGCGTCGGGTTCCGAGGCTGGGTGAGAATGCAGCATGGGCTCGCTCTTGATCGTCACGGGTCCACCGGGTGCCGGCAAGTCCACCGTCGCCAAGCTTCTTGCGGCCTCGATGCCACGAAGCGTCCTCGTTGAGGGAGACGCGTTCTTCGGATTCCTAGCCAACGGCGCCATCGATCCATGGCTTCCCGAGTCACACGCACAGAACACTGTGGTGATCAAGGCTGCTGGCAAGGCGACAGGCGAGTTCGTTGTGGGCGGATTCTCGGTCGTGTACGACGGTGTAATCGGCCCGTGGTTCCTCGACACCTTCGTCACGACGGCCGGCCTGACGGAAGTCGACTACGCGGTACTCCTGCCGACGGTCGAAGCATGCCAGCAGCGTGTTGAGGCGCGATCTGGACACGGTTTCACGGACCTTGCGGCGACGGCGTCGATGCACAGACAGTTCTCCGGGGCTGAGCTCGAGCAGCGACATCTCATCCGCGAACAAGGCCTGTCTCCTGGCGAGTCCGCCGACTTGATTCGAGAGGCCCTGAGTTCAGGGACGCTTCGCCACTCCATAACGCTTGCCGTTCATAACGCGACACGTTACGCTCGCGATCGTGCTGCAGTCGTTCCGTGACAAGGACACCGAACGGGTGTGGCTACGACAACGATCGAGACGCCTCGACCAAACAACCCAGCGCGCCGCCCTGCGCAAGCTGCTCATCCTCGATGCCGCCGACGAGATCGGCGATCTACGGGTTCCACCCGGCAACCGGCTCGAGAAGCTCAAAGGCGACCGCGCCAACAGCTACAGCATCCGCATCAACGACCAGTGGCGAATCTGCTTCCGATGGACGACCGCCGGACCCGAGGACGTCGAGATCGTGGACTACCACTGAAAGGAGATGACATGACCGCATCCACCATGGAGCCGATCCATCCGGGTGAAGTCCTGATGCTCGAGTACCTCGAGCCGCTCGGCCTCACCCAGCACCGCGTCGCCGTGGCGATTGGCGTGCCTCCACGCCGGATCAACGAGATCGTCCACGGTAAGCGGGGCATCACCGCAGACACGGCGCTACGACTCGCCCGGTACCTCGGCACCAGCGAACGGTTCTGGCTGAACCTCCAGGGCCGCTACGAGCTCGAGGTCGAACGAGACCGGCTCGCCGGAACGCTCGATCAGATCAA
>WLDE01000374.1 GCA_009704985.1 Actinomycetota bacterium
CGGGATCGACGAGCCGGGGGAGTCGCAGCGGGGCTGCCGCAACTCCCCCGACTCCGACATCGGCGGGGTCCGCCACCTCCGCCGACGATGCTCGGACCGACACTCGGGCCACACGGTGTGGGTCGACGGCGCTCACCATCGCGCCGTGATCCACCGCCATGTCCTGCTCTCCCACCAGCGAGGCCGTCGTCCGTCCGCTGTTCCTGAACGCCAGATCACCACGATCAGGTCAACGAACGGTCAACATCCATCAGATCGCTCGCGAAGCCGACCGTGATGGCCGGCACGCGCGTCGGCGCCCGCCGGTCCCGAGGGGTGCTCGGCGGCACGTTCACCGGGCCGCAGCTCACCGGATCGGTGGTCGAGCACGGCGGGTGCGTCGTCAGCCCATCTGGGTGGTGTGCGTCGGACGCACCTTCACCACCACGCGGTGGTCGCCCGGCTGATGCCACGGGTAGACGTCCTGGTCGATGTACTTCTTCGCCATCGAGTTGATGAACGCGTGGCCGGGATCGTCGACGATCTCCTCCACCGTGCCGCGCACCTCGAGGTAGCGGTACGGGTTGGCGGGATCCACGATCGACAGGGCGACCTGGGGCTGGCGCTGCAGGTTGCGGTACTTCTGCCGCCCGGTCGTCTGGCTGAACAGCACGTGCGTGCCGTCCCAGCCGAACCACACCGGGTTGTTCTGCGGCGCACCGTCGGGCCCGATCGTGGCCACGTGGGCGAGGGCGAGCGACTCCAGCAGGTCGGCGTGCGAAGCGGGGATGGTCATGCGGCGTCCAACCACGCACGCACGCCCGCCATTCCGCGACCACGACACCGCGACCACGACACCGCGACCACGACGCCGCGTTGCGTCAGCCGAGGGCGTTCGCCTGGATCAGCACCCAGTCGTAGGCGGCATGCAGCACGATGCAGGGGACGAGCGAGCCCGACACCCGCCGCAGGCAGTAGAACGCCGACCCGATCACGGCGGTCCCGATCATCTGAAGGATCGATCCACCCAACGACTGGCCGAGCACCGCGTTGGGCAGGTGGAACAGGCCGAACAGCGCCGACGACACGAGCCACGCGGTGCGCTCGTCGGACAGCCACCGCCCACCGGCCTGGAGGATCCCGCGGAAGGTGAGCTCCTCGGTCGCGCCGACCAGCGCGACGGTGAGGACCAGACCGATCCAGTACGACGACGGGACGTCGCTCACGCCGTTGGCCACGAGTTGCGCCACCGCGGAGAGCACGACCACCGCGACGGGGATCCACATCCACCGAGGAGCCGACCGCGGTTCGCCCAGCACCTCCCGCCACCACCCGAGGCGCGTGACGAACACGATCTGCAGCGCGAGCACGATCAGCAGCGGCACGACGAACTGCCGGATCCACGGGGTGCCGAGCAGGCCGAGGTCGTCGTACTCGACGAACGCATCGCCCGGCAGGAGCCGTACCAGGGAGATCCACACGACCGTGTGGACCACGAACCAGCCGATCAGCAGCGGCCAGGTGGCAGGCGTGGCAGGTCCGGCCGCGCGTGTGCCGATCGTCGTCCTCGCTCCCATGGACGGGGGATCGTAGGTGACCGCGGGCTGCCACGGTGCCGCCGACCACGCAGCGTCACCGGATCTTGAGGGAATCCAGACCCGTCCTGACTCAAGCCGCCCGAGGTGGCGTGCCGATGACCTCCCGTGCGATGCCGGCGGACCGCCCTCCTCATCCTCACCGCAGCGCTCGCGGCGCTCGTGCCGATCTCGATGGGCGGCAGCGCACCGGTCGGTGCGGCCGAGACCACCACCGCGTTCACCGCGGTCGGCCCGATCCGGCTCGTCGACACCCGCGACGCCGACCCGGCACCGCTGCCCGCCGGCTCGAGCATCACCGTCCCCGTGCGCTCCTTGCCGGGGGTCCCCGCCGACGCCATCGCCGCGTCGGTGACGATCGTCGCCACGGAGGCACCGCGACCCGGGTTCGTGACCGTCTGGGGCGACGGCGCCCGACCGGGCACCAGCGCACTCAACGTCGACCGGGCGGGCCAGACCCGGGCGAACTTCGCGATCACCCCCATCGGCGCCGACGGCAACATCCGCCTGTACACGCAGGCCGGCACCCACCTCGTCGTCGATCTGACGGGTGTGTTCCGCCCGAGCGGCGCGACGAGTGCAGGACGACTCGTCCCGCTCGGCCCGTCGCGGCTCGTCGACACACGCGACCTCGCTCGGCCGCTCGCGCCCGGCGAGGTCCGCACCATGGACGCGACCTCCGTCGGCGTACCGGCGAGCGCGTCGGCGATCGTGCTGTCCTTCACCGCGATCGGTGATCCGGGCTGGTTCGCGGCGTGGCCCGCCGGCACCCCGTGGCCCGGCACGAGCGTGGTGAACACCGAGGTGCGCGGCGCACCCGCGACGGCCTCTGCGATCGTGCCGGTCACCGGCGGCAGGTTCGACGTGACGTCGCTGCGCGGCGGCGACGTGGTGCTCGACGTCAACGGCTACTTCACGGGTGCCGGCGCACCGACGAGCACCGAGGGTCTGTTCGTCCCGTGGGCGCCGTCACGCGTCATCGACACCCGCTCGGGCGCAGCAGCCGCACCCGTGAGCGCCGGCTCGACGCTCACCACCGGTGCATTCCCGTTCAGCCCCACGGTGGCCGGTTCGGTGGCGATGAACATCACCACCGTCGAGCCCACCGACGCCGGCTTCCTGACCGCCTTCCCCTACGGCACGATGCGACCCAACGCGTCGGTGGCCAACGTGCTGCCGAGCCAGGTGCTCGCCGCCGGCACGATCACCCCCAGTTCGGCCGTCGGCGTCAGCGTCTACAGCCAGCCGCGAGCGCACCTGGTGATCGACACCACCGGCTACTTCGTGACCGCGCCGCGGGCCCTGCCGACGGTGCCCGTCGAGTCGACCGCCTACCAGTTCAGCATCGTGAACGGCGACGGCACGTACGCCCGGTGGAACCCGTGCACGCCGATCCAGGTGCGGGTGAACTTCACCGGTGCACAACCGCACGCTCGGGCGGCGTTCGCCAGCGCCATCCAGCAGGCGACCGCTGCGACCGGGTTGAACCTGGTCGTCACCGAGGTGACCACCACCCCACCGGCGCAGAACGGGCAGATCCTGGTGCGCTGGGGCACCTCGTCGCTGCACCCGAGCCTCACCGGCAGCGTGCTCGGCATCGCGATCTACAGCTACACGACCCGCCAGATCGTGCGGGGCGACATCCTGATCCGCTCCGACCTGCCGTTCACGAGCTCCCGCAACGGTGAGGACCTGCTCACCGGCACCCTGGCACACGAGATCGGCCATGCGCTCGGCCTCGCCCACGTGAACGACCCCACCCAGCTGATGTACGCCTTCGCCAACGGTCTCGACACCTACCAGGACGGCGATCGCGCCGGGCTGCGCCGCCTCGGCGTGGAGGCCGGCTGCATCGGGAGTGCGTTGCGGACCGAGCTCGGCGTCGTGCCGGTCGAGGAGCCGATCGGCACCGTCGAGGTGGTCGACGTGGCTCACCCGGACCACCACGATCACCACGGCATCGACGCGGCGGCCGAGTCGACCGGAACGTCCGCCGACGGCGTCCACGACCACGACCACGACCACGACCACTGACGGCCA
>WLDE01000375.1 GCA_009704985.1 Actinomycetota bacterium
CCGATCGCGACGTCGAGGTCCTGCGTGCACACCTGTTGCAGCACCGTCAGCGCACCGGGGCCGGCGACCTCCACCTTGGTGAACGTGGAGAGGTCGAACACCGCCACGGCCTCTCGCGCCGCGCGGTGCTCGGCCGCCGAGTGCTCGAACCAGTTCTGCCGCTGATAGCTGTACCGGTACTCGGGCACCTCGCCGGGCGGCGCGAACCAGTTGGCCCGCTCCCACCCGTTGGCCTCACCGAAGCACGCGCCCGCGTCGGCCAGCCGGTCGTGCAGCGGAGTGCGGCGCACGCCGCGAGCGGTGCGCGGCTGCAGGAACGGCCAGTGCATCGCGTAGAGGCGTCCGAGGCCCTCGGCCGTGCGCTCGTGCAGGTACCGACGCGTCGACTGCTGTGGCGAGAAGCGGCGCACGTCGAGCGCGGCCGCATCGATCGTGGGCGCTCCCTCGTGGATCCACTCGGCCAACGCCCTCCCGGCCCCGCCCGCGTAGATGATCCCCTGGCTGTTGAAGCCCGCGGCCACGAACAGGCCGGCGACCTCGGCGGTCTCACCGAGGCAGAAGTTGGCGTCGGGCGTGAAGCTCTCCGGAGCGTTGAGGAAGCGGGCCCACGTCACGTCGCGCAGCACCGGCAGCCGTTCCTCGGCCAGGCGCCGCACCGGGGCGAAGTGGTCCCAGTCGGGCTGGAACTCGCCGAACGCGAAGTCGGCCGCGAGCGAGCGCGGGTCGAGCGGTTGTCCGTCGGGCTCGAACGCACCGATCAACAGTCGCCGTTTCAGCTGTCGCGCGTAGAAGTAGCCGTCGAGGTCGCGCAGCACCGGCATCGACCCACCGTCGCCCGTGGGGTCCGAGGGGTCCGCGAGCTCGCCGAGATCGGCGGTCTGGACGTGCACGTGGGCGGCGGGCCAGAGTGGCACGGCGGCACCGGTCAGCGCCGCCAGGTCGCGTGTCCAGAGCCCAGCGGCCAGCACCACGCGGTCGCACTCGATCGTGTGCGGTTCGCCCGTCGCGTCGGTGGTCGTGACCGACCGCACGCGTCCATCGACCACACCGAAGCCGGTGACGGTGCGGCCCTCGCGGAACCGCACCCCGCGTGCGTGCGCCGCAGTAGCCAACGCCTGTGCGGTGAGGCCCGGGTTCACGTGGCCGTCGTGTGGCTGGTGCAGCGCGCCGACGAGCCCGTCGGGCGACGCGAGCGGGCACAGCTCGGCCACACGCGACGGCGCGACGATCTCGGCGGGGATGCCGTGGTGGCGGGCGATCATGGCCGAGTAGCGCAGCTCGTCGAGGCGGCCCGGCGTGCGGGCGAGGGTGAGCGAACCGGGCTGCTCGAGGTTCACGTCGACGCCCGTCGACGCCTGCAGCTCGCGGTAGAGGTCGATGCTGGCGCACGCGAGGTCGGTGAGCACGTGCGCACCTCGACCGCGCACGACGAGCCCGGCGGCGTGCCAACTCGTGCCGGACGCGATCGCGTGCCGCTCGACCACCAGCACCTCGTGGCCGAGCCCGGCCAGGTGGTACGCCACGCTGGCGCCGACGATGCCGGCGCCGATCACCACGATCTCGCACCGGTCCGGCAGCGCCGCCGACCCTGCGCTCGGGTCGAAGTGCGTCGCCGTCAGATCCGTGTCGAGCAGCCGCTGCGCCATCGCCGGAATCTACCGAACCCCCGCCGAGCCGTCCCGGTGGCGTGGGCGGCACCGGTCGAACCCCATCGCCGGGGCGGTGGGTCAGATGGCGACGAAGCCGGGGAACGACGAGGCGAGGTAGTCGACGAAGGTCGGCGACACGCCCTCGGCCACCAGCACCTCGGGGCCGACGGGAGGTCGGCGCGGGACGAAGCCGTCGTCGGCGGCGAGGAGCTGCGGGTAGTCGTGGTGCAGGATCCCGACCCGGCCGAGCACCGCCACGTCCACGCCGCGGTCGAGCACCGCGCGCACGTCGGCGGGGTCGTGGATCTTCCCGGCCACGCCGAGGCGCACCTCGCCGCGATCCACACCAGCGAACAGGTCGAGCAACGATTCGCCCGCGTGCGCGCCGTCCTTCGCGTTGCGCCACACGTCCCACAGCGACATGTCGACGAGGTCGACCTGGCCCGTGTCGGCGAGGCGCTCGAACACCTCGACCATCTCTGCGGTGACGATCCCGAACCGGTCGGACGACAGCCGGACCGCGAGCGCGAAGTCGGGTCCGCACTCGGCGCGGATGCCGTCGACGATGTCGAACAGCATGCGGCTCCGGTTCTCCAGCGAGCCGCCGTAGCGATCGTCGCGACGGTTGATCTCGGGCGACAGGAACTGGCAGATCAGGTACCCGTGGGCGCCGTGCAACTCGACACCGTGGAAACCCGCCCGCTCGGCCCGGCGTGCCGCGGCGACGAAGTCGGCGACGACCTGTTCGACCTCGTCGGTGGTGAGGGCCCTTGCGCCGGTCGCGGCGTCGTCGCTCGCCGACACCGGCTGCGTGCCGATCAGCTCCGCAGGTGACCGCATACCAGCATGGTGCAACTGCACGTACGAGACGGTTCCCGTGGCGTTCAGGTCGGCCGCGAGCCGGGTGAGCCCGTCGAGGTGCTCGTCACCGAACACGCCGAGCTGACCGCCGAACCCCTGCCCCACCGCCTGCACGTGCGCGGCGCACGTCATCGTCAACCCGAACCCGCCCTGCGCCCGGAACGTGAGCCAGCGGTGCTCGTCGTCGGACAAGGTGCCGTCGGCGTGGCTCTGGCAGTTGGTGAGCGGAGCGAGCATGAACCGGTTCGGCATCGCCGGACCGTGCAGGAACGAGAGCGGATCGAACGGAGACGTCACGCCGCCACTGTGGCAGACGCCTGTGGCCGACCGTGCTCCGAACACGGCCGACCTCGGAGGGAGGGGTACCGTCGCTCCGCCCGACCGGAGGACCACATGATCATCATCACCGCGACGCTGTCGTTCGAGACCGAGGCCGACCGTGACCGCGCCGTGGCGCTCACCGCCCCCGTGCAGCGCGCCACCCGTGAGGACGAGCCGGGCTGCCTCGCGTACTGCTTCGCCGCAGACCCGGTCGAACCGACGCACATCCAGGTGTACGAGCTGTGGACCGACCCGGCGAACCTCGCGAAGCACTTCGATCACCCGAACTACGCCCGCATGGTCGAGGTGCTGCGCACGAGCGGCGGGTTCGTCAGCTCGGTGAACCGCCTCTGGGCCGCTGACGATCGTGGCCCGGTGTACGCCGACGGCACGTTCCGCCACGACGCCGTCGCCGACCTCGCCTCGTGACCCATCCGGTCACACCGGCGTCAGTCGTCGGTCCCGGCGGTCAGCACGGCCACCATGCTGGGCCCGTCGATGTCGATGGCGAGCCACAACGGATGGTCGCCCTCGGCTGACGGTGGCGTGGTCGCCAGCAGCAGCGTGCCGCTGACCGCGGCGTGTGCGAGCACCTCGGCGTGATCCGGCAGCACGAACGCGATCGTGAAGTCGGTGCGCACCGGCCGGGTGAGGGTGACGGAGAGCATCGCGGAGGAACCGACGACCGCGAGCGCCGTGGAGATGTCCCCCACGCCGTCGACGGCGTGGACCCGAGGAAGGTCGGCCAC
>WLDE01000376.1 GCA_009704985.1 Actinomycetota bacterium
ACGTCCGGTGCGCCCGCACCGGTGCGCCACGACGACGGCCCCGTGCCGCCGCGCCGGCGTGCGGCGTCGCTGTGGCGGACGGTCGCGGTGCACGTGGGGTGGACGGCGCTCGGCGCGGCACTCGCTGCGTTGTGGGTGTGGCGCGAGCAGCTCGACGACCGGTTCGGGCCGTGGTGGTACGCCGTGCCCGGTCTGGTGATCGTGGCCGTGCTCGCACGACCGCGTCCGGCGCCGCCGAAGTCCGCGTCCCATCCGGCGCTGCAGGTTCGGCGCGGTCGCCACTGGACGTACCGGCCGGTGCTGCGCCCGCTCGGCCGCCGCCCCGACGTCGCGAACGTCTTCGTCGACGCCGACAGCGTCGCCGCTGCGGCATGGCCGGGCGCCGACCTCGACGTGGCCCGCCGCTGGACCATCGACGCGAGCGAACGCGTGGCGGTGCGGTTCGGCACGAAGGTCGCCGTCCTGGTCGGGCCCGGCGGTCCGGCGCTCGCCGATCGTGACGGTGTGCGGGTGGTGCACGTCCACCCCGGCGGCTCGATCCGGGACGCGCTGTGGGAGGTCGTGGCACCGGTCGACCCGTCGCTGTTCATGCTGTTCGTCACCGACGACGAGCAGGCGGCGGTGGTCGCCCGTGCCCACGGTGCCCAGGTGATGCCGTGCCGCAACTGGATGACCCTCGCCGACCGCTGAGCGGCCCACCCGGCGCCCGAGCGGGTCGCAGCACCGTCGTCCACGAGGTGGGTGCGACAGCGGCGCGTCGCTGCGATGCGGCGGTGGTGTCGAGCTCCGCCCGGTGGGGGCTCGTCGCGGCGTGATCACGTGCTGCGCGATCGAGCGCGGCCGCGTGCAGCGTCACGCGTGCGGCGCGGTGATCGGGGTCGAGTGGGGCGAGCCCGGTGCGGCCGCTGCGACGGGGGGTCGAGCAGCGGCCGCCGGCTCAGCGGATCACTCGTGCTCGCGGATCTGACAGCCGATCAGGCCCCACGGCCCGATGAACGCCAGCTGGGTGGTGAGCTTGCTGCCGGGTACCGTCTGCATGCCGTCGGACACGACGGGCAGCGAGAGCTTCCAAGCGGCGTTGTCGTCGCTCACGGCGCCCTTCAGGTTGCCGCCGATGATGTTGGCGAGTTCGCCCATGATGTCGCGGACGTCGCCCTGCTCGACCTCGGCAGGGTCCATGCCGAGCACCGACGCGGTGCTGGCGGTGGCCACCTGCTGCTGGCAGTAGAGCAGCAGCGTCGCGCTCCACGGGCCGTGGATCGAGATCGACGAGCACATGACGTCGGTGGTCGCGACCTCGTCGTCGACCCGGCCGATCTCGCTGCCGACGAAGGTGCTCCACGCCAACGACACGAGCTCGGCGACCATCTCCGGTGCTGCCCCGTAGGTGAGTTCTCCGGTCTGCATCTGTCCCTCCTCAGGCCTCAGGGCCCCAGTTCGCATGCATGCTCAGCACGCCTTGGCGAGAACGTCCGCCGATCGGGCCGTCGCGCCAGGGTTTCGAGGGTGCGATCCCTCCGAACGCGCGCGGATCTCGGCGCGAGGCGCCCCGCTCGGCCTCGCGCCGCAGCCACTGGACCGATCGCGTCGCGTCCGGACGATCCGCTGCACCATGGCTGCGATCGGTTCCGTCTCCGGCGCGAGTGGTCCCGCCGACATCGAGGCGCGGCTCGCCGCGATCCGCCAGCGCGTCGCGCCCACGGGCACGCTGAACCGCTACCAGTCGGCGCTCGCCGTGGACACGACGCCCCCCGATCCGTGGACGAACGGCTTCGACCCGTTCGGCGCCGTCTACCAGGCGGCGCTCGAGGCGAAGGCGTCGTCGCCGGCGCCGAGCACCTCCTTCGGCGGGTCGTACGGCCTCGGTTCGATCGGTGGCTCGCCCGCCGCTGCGACGTACGTCGGGATGGGCGCACCGCTCGGCGGTGCGGGGTTCGGCGAGTCGTGGATCGGACCCACCGGAGCCAGCGTCGGCAAGATCGGGGGCTACGGACCCATGCCGGTGCCGAGCGAGCTCCAGGTGTACGGCAACGGCCGGATCCCGCGCGAGGCGCTCACCCCGATCGGGCAGGGCGGCCACCGTCTGTTCGCACCCGCCGCCGAGGCGTGGATGGCCGCCGTGGAGGCCGCCGCCGCCGACGGCATCACGTTGCGGATCACCGACTCGTACCGCACCTACGACCAGCAGGTGGACCTCGTGCGCCGCAAGGGCCTCTACTCGGAGGGTGGCTTCGGTGCCGTGCCCGGCACCTCGAACCACGGGTGGGGCCTCGCCGTCGACGTCGACGTGAACGACCCCACCACGCTCGCCTGGATGCGCGCCAACGCGCACCGCTTCGGCTACGTGGAGGCCGTGCCGCGCGAGCCGTGGCACTGGGAGTTCCGCCCGACCCAGGCCTGACACGGCCTGACCCGATCCTGACCCGGCCGCTCGCGCCCTGAGGCGATCCGGATCCGCTTCGACCCGAGAGGTGATCCGGGGGACCGCCGGGGGACCGGCGGGGGATTCGGCCGGGAGCACCGTGCAGCGCCGTCGGGCGTCCGCACTGTGAGGAGGGCTCAACCAGGGCAGGGTTCCAACGGACTGGAGCCCGGTATCGACACACCCCACACGGAGGTAGGGAAAAAATGCGTATCAACCAGAACGTGATGGCGAACAACGCCCAGCGTATTCTCGTCGGCACCAGCGTTCAGCTCGGGAAGAACCTCGAGAAGCTCTCCTCGGGCTTCCGCATCAACCGTGCTGCCGACGACGCCGCCGGCCTGGTCATCAGCCAGAACCTGCGTGCCCAGACCAGCGGTCTTCGCCAGGCGAGCCGCAACGCCCAGGACGGCATCTCGGTCCTCCAGACGGCGGAAGGTGCGCTCAACGAGGTCCACACCATGCTCAACCGCATGCGTGACCTGTCGGTCCAGGCGGCCAACTCCGGTGCCAACGACCCGGCGGCCCGGGCCGCTGCGGCCCAGGAGATCACGGCGCTCAGCGCCGAGATCACCCGTATCTCGGGCACGACCAAGTTCGGCGCCACCCAGCTGCTCGACGGCAGCTACGGCGCGACGCCGGGCGTGCGGTCGGCCTTCGACGCCGACAACTCGATCGTGGTGGCCGCTGGCGACGACATCAGCTTCGACGTGACCGGTGGTGGCGGTGCCCGCACCGTGGAGCTCGCCGCCGGTACCTACTCCGGTGCGCAGTTCGCCGCCATGGTGACCAGCGCGGTCAGGAGCACCTACGCCAACGCCACGAACGCCGCGGACCTGTCCTTCGCCTCGAGCTTCCAGGCGACGGCGCAGACGGTCGGCAGCGGCAGTGTCGTCAGCTTCAACAACGGCGCCGCAGCTGCGGTGACCGTGACCGATGGCGGCGGCACGCCGCTCGCGGACGGTGGCATCGCTGGTCTCGCCGGAGCGGTGGCCGGCGCGTCCGGTTCGGGTGGTCTGTTCCAGGTGGGCGCCAACGCGAACGAGACGGTGCAGCTCAACATCACCGCTGTCACCCTGTCGGCGCTCGGCATCACCTCGCTCGACGTGACCACCGACGACACGACGCGTGCGGCG
>WLDE01000377.1 GCA_009704985.1 Actinomycetota bacterium
AGCCAGGGTGTCGGCGACGGCCGCGCGGCGCCGGCGGTGCTCGGCCTCGGTGATCTGGCGCAGCCCGACGCCGATCTGCTCGGCGGCGATCGTGAGGAACCCGGCGGCGGCGAGCGGTTCGGCGAGCTCGGCGGCGGCCAGCTCGACCCGGCCGACGCCGGCCACCTCGACCTGCGCGCGATGCGCCATCGACGCGGGGTCGACGTGCCGGCCGTGGAAGCCGACGTTCGCGGACACCGGTGCGAATCCCTCCGGTGTGATCACCAGGTGCAGCCGATCGATCGGTGACAGCTGGGTGATCGTGTCGGCCACAGCGGTGGCGTACGCGTCGAGGCGCAGGTCGTTGGCCGGCAGGCCGGCGAGCTCGAGCATCGTCGAGGTCGTCAGGAAGCCGACGAGGAACGCGCTGTGGTCGCCGGAGCGGACCTGCTCCACCGCCTCCCGATGCATGTCGGAGAGGGCGCTGATGACGCCCATCACGACCCCCGAGCGACCGCCGTCCGGCGCGCCAGGTCGTCCTCGATCTGGGCGAGGACGTCGTCGGGTCGCCGGTGCACCTGCACCAGCCCGAGCGCCTGCGTCGGGCTCACGGTGTGTTCGGGACCGGGTGCGCCGAGCTCGGCGGCGAAGCAGCTCGCCGCCGCGACCAGACGCTCGAGGCTGCCGACCAGGCCCGCCGCTCGGGCCCGCTGGTGGCGGACCCCACCCACGACCTTGTCGGGCAGGTTCCAGCGCCGCAGCAGCTCGGCCCCGTCGTCGCAGTGGTCGAGCTCGGGGTCGACGCCGTTCGTCGCGGCGAGCAGCGCCCCGACGTCGTGGAGCAACCCGGTCGTGTAGGCGTCGTCCACGGGCTCGCCGATCTCGCCCGCCAGCACGGCGCAGCCGCTCGCCACGGCGAGGGAGTGCTGCCACAGCCAGTCCGGGTAGTCCGGGCGTCCCGTGTCGAAGACGAGGTCGGCGACGCGGCTCGCGGCGAGGGATGCCACGAGCCCGCCACCGAGCAGCACGATCGCGTGCCGCGCACCGGCGACGCGGCGCGCGTAGCCGAGGTGGGTGGCGTTCGCCGCCCGCACGACCGCGGCGGTGAGCGCCGGGTCGAGCTCCACGAGCGCGCACAGCTCGCCGTGCGCACCGTCCTCGGCCGACAGGAGTTGGAGGACGCGCTCGGCGGCGCGCGGGTGCACCAGCAGACGGTCGCGCAGGAGCGGTGAGGGGTCGGCGACGGGGATCACCACGGAGTGGATCGTCCCGGGAACGAGTGCGGAAACCCGGAGGTGCTACGAATGACCCGGACCGATGCCGGTCCCGGCCCGAGCGCCCGACCCGAACGCCCGACCCGAACGCCCGACCCGAACGAGGAGCACCCCGATGTCCCAGGCGACCACCGCCAAGCCGTTCCGATTCGCCGTGCAGAGCGCCGCCGCCGCCTCGGGCGCGGCCTGGCGCGAGTTGGCGCGTGCCGCGGAGGGCGAGGGCTACAGCACCCTCTACGTCGCGGACCACTACGTCGACAGCGGATCGAACGGCGGTCAGGTGCTCGCGGCGTTCCCGGCGATGGCGATCGCTGCGGCCGTGACCGACACCCTGCGCGTCGGCGCACGGGTGCTCTGCATCGATTACCACCACCCGGTGGTGCTCGCGAAGCAGGCGGCCACGCTCGACCTGCTGTCCGACGGTCGCCTCGACCTCGGTCTCGGTGCGGGATGGGTGGGCTCGGAGTACGAGGCGATGGGCCTCTCGATGGACGACGCGCCCACCCGAATCGCCCGCCTCGAGGACACCGTCGCCTTCGTGCGCAAGTTCTTCACCGGCGAGCCGATGGACGCGACCGGCTCGATCACCGCGGCCGGCTTCAGCGGTCAGCCCGTCCCGGTGCAGGCCGGCGGTCCGCCGATCATGATCGGCGGCGGCGCGCGCAAGGTGCTCACCCTGGCGGGTCGCACGGCCGACATCGTGAGCTTCAACTTCGACAACCGCAGTGGCAAGGTGGGACCCCAGAGCGTGCAGAGCGCTGCCGCGTCGGTGATGGAGCAGCGCATCGGATGGGTCCGGGAGGGCGCCGGCGACCGGTTCGACGCGATCGAACTGGAGGTGGGGGCGTACTTCACGGTGGTCACGCCCGACACGCCGACGGCGACCGCGACGGCGGCGAAGATGGGGGAGATGTTCGGCATGTCCGCCGACGACATGCTCGCCCACCCGAACGCCCTGATCGGCACGGTCGACGAGATCTGCGATCGCCTCGTCGAGCGCCGCGAGCGCTACGGCATCAGCTTCGTCACGGTGAGCGATCGCAACCTGGCGGCGTTCGCGCCGGTCGTGGCCCGCCTCGCCGGCACCTGAGCGGCACCCGACGGTCGCGGCCGTGGCTCGGGCCAGGTACACGTTGCGGATGACCTCGTCGACGGTGGTGACGTCGGCGGCGACCGCCGCCATCGCCTCCTGACCCATCGTGGGCAGCCCCTGCCCCGACGCGAGCTGGCGGACGTCGTGCGGGCTGGCGCCGCTCACCAGCAGCTGGCCGATCTCCTCGGTCACCTCGGGCACGGCGCCGGGCCTGATCGGTCGCCCGGTCTCTCCGGTCGCCGGGTCTGATCAGACGCCGTCGGGGAGCCGGGGGGCGGCCGCCGGCCTCGCCGGCGCAGCGCCGCGGGTGCGGTGAGCGAGGAACTCGAGGTAGTCCATCCCGGCGAGCGGTCGGGTGATCAGGTAGCCCTGACCGACGTCGACCCCGGCACGCACCACGTGCGCGAGCACGTCGGCGTCCTCGATGCCCTCGGCGACCACCTTCAGGCCCAGCGCGGCGGCGAGCTCGACGGTCGAGCGCACGATGGCGATCGCCCGCGCGTCGTCGGCGATGGCGAACACGAACGACTTGTCGATCTTCACCTCGTCGACCTCGAGATCGAGCAGACGGGCCATCGACGAGTAGCCGACGCCGAAGTCGTCGATCGAGATCCGGATCCCCGCCGAGCGGAGGTGGGCGATCGAGCGGGTGGCGCGCTCGGGGTCGTGCGCGAGCTCGGTCTCGGTGATCTCGAGCGTCAGTTTCTCGGCCGGGTAGGCGTAGATCGCGAGCAGGTCGGAGATGTACACGGCGAGGTCGTCGTCCACGATGTCGCGGTGCGAGATGTTCACGCTCACCCCGACGTGCGGGCAGCGCTCCGCGTGGAACGAGATCGCCTGCGCCAGCACGGCGCGGGTGAGTCCGGGCACCAGGCCGGCGCGCTCGGCCAGCGGCACGAACTCGTCCGGTGTGAGCAACCCCCGCGTCGGGTGCTGCCAGCGAACCAGTGCCTCGGAGCCGGTGATCTTGCCGTCGGTCAACCCGACCTTCGGCTGATAGTGGAGCGTGAGCCGGCGGTGCTCGATCGCCTCGCGCAGGTCCTCCAGCAGCTGCAGCTTCTCGCGGGTGCAGAAGTCGCTCGCCGGGTGGTACAGCTCCACGCCCGTGCGACGGGTCTTCGCGTCGTACATGGCCACGTCGGCGCTGCGCAGCACCCCGGACCGGGTGCGTGCCTGCGACGGGTACAGC
>WLDE01000378.1 GCA_009704985.1 Actinomycetota bacterium
CAACAACGCGCACATGCGCGTAGCATCCGTTTCCAAGCAGGGGCTCCTCGAGACTCGACGACTTCAGACATCGCTGAGAATCGCAGAGCCCCTGCGCCGCGCCCGGGATCCCTACCCGACCATCACCCAACCCTCAGACGCGAAGCGCCACCAAATCCCTCATCCGCCACCCACCGGGCCCGGCCCAGCGCTCAACGCGAGATGTGAGGTGTGCCGACCCCTGGGTCACCACAGAGATGTTCACACCGATGTTCACACGACCACCCCGCAGTACGACGACAACTAGATCATCGGATCCGGACCTCGCGCCGCTACCTCAGGCGATGAAGGCACCCTGCAGGCATGAAACTCGATGCCAACGCAGAGTGATAAACCTCAATCACGGGACGGGAGCGCATGAACGAGAAGCAGCGGGTTGGGTATCGAACTCTCAGCAGACGGATCCGGCCAGCGCGCGTCGCCACGTGCGTCCCTGATGTTGCTAACGGCTGGGAACACTCAGTGCTCCGCATGCTCGAGAATTACTCGGCGATGTCTGGTGGCGCCCACAACCTGCTTGTCCCAACGACAGCCTCAGGCGACCTTGACAGTGCGTTCTGGCCGCTGATCGAACTCTTTGACGCCGACATCTGGGCTTGGTACGTGTCCACATGGCGCGGTGCCAAGATGGCCGAGCCCGAAAACTTCGCCAAATGGATCGATGAGCAAGCGGTCGGCTTGGTCTCAAAGCACGGAGGAACGGTCGAAGAAGCGACAAGGATGCTGACCGAAGACCACATGATGCGCACGCATCGCAGTCCCTGGCCGCCGCCCGAGTCGATCCGCAATGACATCATGCGGCGAACGGCACCCGGCTTCACGAGAGGAGGCAATCTCTTTCATCTCGCTCAGGCCGATGAGGTCGGCGGCATTGATGTCACCGGGCTTAGGCTCCTCCCGGCTCGCTTGGAGATCCCCGACCTCGATGGCCTTTCGTTGCCACACCGTGTGCTCGCGGCCAGCCGGCTCGGTGCCCTTAGCCCCTCTGCCCAGCTCCGACTTAAGGAGCGAGGCGTAGAGCTGATTCATGTTTCGATCACCGTCGAGGACATCGCGGCTCTCGTTCGCTTTGCGACACCGAACCGCTTCGGTCTCGCATACGGACCAGGTAGTCAGTCACGATACGCGGACGCAAGCGCGTTCGAGGTCTCGCCCTCTCGGCTCTCGCTCGTCGGCTGGTCTCAGGTCCGATACCTTGACCCCTTTAGCCACACGGCACCGCTCGTGCTCGTGGTTGGGGAAGGCGTGCGCGACTTCTGCCTAGCGCACGCGCTCGAGCGCTGCGGCGTTGATGCTCGATGGCTCCCCGGAGTCCATGGCGGAGCCGACGACCCAGTCGTCCGCTCCGCCACCATTTCCCTCTATCGCGATGCGGGTTTTTCGGGTTCCGACCGTCCGCGTCTCGTTACATCCCTCTCGTTGGGAGAGGACAGCCTCCGTCAGATTGTGGTGGCTCTTCGCTCGTCGGGCTTCCTCAGCGGCAATGACCTAACCCTCGTCGCCACAGCAGCCGCCGCAATTCCGTTGCCAAGAAGATGTCTTCCGGCGCTCCTCGACCCAGGCGTGTTCAACGAGACGATCGAAGAGCCGTTCTTCGGCGAGGAGATGGCCAGAGCTGTCAGCCCGGCCTTTCCATCGGTCCTTTCTTGCGATGATCCCAGCGCTCTGACGTGGTGGGTAGATGTCGAGGACGCCAGCAGATCACTACCCGCCCGCACAGCGCTGAACGAGCTGGTCGTCGCGTCCACTGTGGGTTGGGGCAAGAATGTGCGGTGCGGCCGCGATGCCATCTCCTTCTTCTCCCACCAGATGGGACTCACGCTTGCGGGCAGCCCGCTCGCACAGCTCGTAGAGCGTCCGAAGCTTCGGTTTCCGAGTGCCCGAACAGTCTTTCATCATCTCTTCGAGGCGGCTGGCTTCACGGTGACAGAGTCATCGGCTGGGCACTATCGCCGGCTGACGACCGAACTCTGGGGAGAACTTGAGAACCTCGCAGCGGACTTGAGTGATCGCGTTGTGTTCAGCCTTCTGAAGGGTTGGCTCTCCGATGCACCAAGCGGTTCGGTCCCGGGCGTACTTCTGCCGTCGCGGCGGCGAGTGCTTTCTTTTGCGGATGTTCAGGCCATCGGGCACCAACCTGACGAGGTGGTCCGGACATGGCTCGACAGCTATGTCGAGCGCCGAATTCTCAGGAGGGGGCTGTGTCTGAAATGCGCCACCTGTAGGCATTTCGACTGGTACCGGCTCGGTGAAGTGGAGCAGTCGTTCGAGTGCCACCGATGCTCTTCCCTTTCGGTGCTGAGTCAGGCGAGCTGGCGAGGCGGGTCGGAGCCTGCCTTCTACTACGACATGGCGGAGGTCGTCTATCAGGCGCTGCGTCACAATGCTCACGTCCCGGTTCTCGCCAGCTCCGCGATCAAGACCCGTAGTCGATCCTTCGATGACGTTTCCGAGGTCGAAGTTCTGAACGACGGCGGCGACAAGCAGGAATTGGATCTTCTCATCCTCGCCGATGGGCGAATCATCATCGGCGAGGCCAAGGTCGCTGACCGCCTCGGCGGGACCTCCCGAGAAGAGAACCGGGCAATAGAGCGGCTGCTCTCGATTGCGAAACGAATCACTGCGGATCACGTGATCTTTGCATCCGCTATCGAGTTCCGGTCAGCGACCCGATCGAGAATCGCGGCCACGATGAACAACGCCGCGGTGACCTGGGAGCTACTTGAGAACCTGGCCGGGCCCGATTGACGCCGTCGGCGGTGACGGCGGACTGTCCAGATACCCCGAAGAGGCGAGCGCAAGCTGCACGTTCGCAGGTGCGCTCGTGCGCAAATCCGGAGTTCGGCGGTGGGGAGGAACTCGATCGACTTCGGCTGCCAGCCGAGCGTCTTCCCAGAACTTGTTCAGGTTGCATCCGCGTCCACGAGCACAATTCCCCAATCTCACGGGGCGATTCCCGCTGGGGGAGATGGCAGGGGAACGGGACCGCAGGTCGGCGGAGCGGCAGGGAATGCTCGATGTCGTCGAGCTTGCGGCGCGGCTCGGGGTGACGGAGCGGTTCGTCCGGCGCTTGGTGCACGAACGGCGCATTCCCTTCTACAAGGTCGGAGCGCTGCTTCGCTTCGACGTCGCCGACGTCGAACAGTGGTTGGCGATGCATCGCGTTGAACCGCCGCGCCACCTTGGCCCGCGCTGACCGCCTGCGCTCATCGCCTTGTGCCCCGGAGCCGGACCGAGCTGACGACCCACCGCCGCCGGACGCCCTCGCAGGGCGTCGGCTCGCGGAGCTCATGAGCACGCCTGCCCCAGATCTCGTTGCCGCAAAACGGCTCTACGCGTTGAAGCTGGGAGCAGCATCCGCGATGTGAGGTGGGGGCCTCGGTGAATCTCGTGACTGTCTGACGGTCCGAGATTCAGGAGGCCCCCGTGGGGGAACGTAGTGCAGGGGTGGTGTG
>WLDE01000037.1 GCA_009704985.1 Actinomycetota bacterium
GACCTCTCGAGCGATGACCTCTCGAGCGATGACCTCTCGAGCGATGACCTCTCGAGCGATGACCTCTCGAGCGATGACCTCTCGAGCGATGACCTCTCGAGCGATGAGTGTGGATCAGACGGCGAGCTCGCACCAATGCGCGTACCGCGGGTCCTGCGCCCGCACCGCACGGCCGTACACCTCGGCGATCGCCCGGGTGCGCGGCCCCGGACACGGCACGCTGCGGTCGTCGACCGAGTTCACCGCACTCACCTCGGCGGCGGTGCCGCACACGAAGATCTCCTCCGCCACGTACAGGTCGCTGCGGGCGAGGTTGTCGACGCGGACGTCGAACCCGAGGTCGCGGGCGATGGTCATCACGGAGTGCTGGGTGATGCCCTCGAGTGCACCCGCCGACAGCGGCGGGGTGAGGATGATCCCGTTGCGCACCGCGAAGATGTTCTCGCCGCTGCACTCGGCCACGAGGCCGTTCGGGGCGAGCATGATCGCCTCGTCGTAGCCGGCCTTCAGCGCCTCCACCTTGGCGAGCGAGCTGTTCACGTAGTTCCCGACCGTCTTCGCGGCCGGCGGCATCGTGTTGTGGTCGTGGCGGGTCCAGCTCGAGATCTTCATCCGCACGCCCTTCTGCAGCGCGTCCTCACCGAGGTATGCACCCCACGGCCAGCAGGCGACGGCGACGTCCACCCGGCACGGCAGGGTGTTGAGCCCCATCTCGCCGTAGCCGTAGTACGCGAGCGGCCGCACGTAGCAGCTCGGCAGACCGGTGGACGCGACGGTGCGCTTGCACGCCTCGACGATCTCGGCGACCGTGAACGGGATCTCCATGCCCAGGATGTGCGCGCTGCGGAACAGGCGCTCGACGTGCTCGGTGAGCCGGAAGATCGCCGGCCCGTCGGCGGTCTCGTACGCGCGGATCCCCTCGAACACCCCCATGCCGTAGTGGAGGGTGTGCGTGAGCACGTGCACCTGCGCCTGGTCCCAGTCGACCAGATCGCCGTTCATCCAGATCTTCGGCGTGGGTGTGATCGGCATCGCGTCAGCCTGCCACGGCCGCGGCGATGCGATCGCCGATCTCGCTGGTGGTGCCGCTCCCCGCCTGCTCGCACGCCGCCCGGATCCGGTCGGCCGCGGCGTGCTCGCCGAGGAAGTCGAGCATGAGCGCCGCGCTCAGCACCGCCGCCGTCGGGTTGGCCTTGCCGGTGCCGACGATGTCGGGCGCCGAGCCGTGCACCGGCTCGAACATGCTGGGGCCGGTGCGGGCCGGGTTGAGGTTCGCGCTCGACGCGAGGCCGATGCCACCGCTCACCGCGCCACCGAGGTCGGTGAGGATGTCGCCGAACAGGTTGTCGGTCACCACCACGTCGTAGCGGTGCGGGTCCTGGACGAAGTAGATGCAGGCCGCGTCCACGTGGTTGTAGGCCGTGCCCACGCCGGGGTACTCGGCGGCCACGGCGTCGAAGGCCCGCTGCCACAGGTCGCCGGCGAAGGTGAGCACGTTGGTCTTGTGCACGAGGGTGACGTGCTTGCGGCCGTTGCGCCGCACCGCCAGGTCGAACGCGTAGCGGATGGCGCGCTCGGCGCCCATGCGGGTGTTCACCGATCCCTGCGTGGCCACCTCGTGCGGCGTGCCCTTGCGCAGGACGCCACCCTCGCCCACGTACGGGCCCTCGGTGTTCTCGCGGATCACCACGAAGTCGTGCGGCGCGGTGTGACCCGGCGCGGTGCCGACGAACGGACGCTGGTTCACGTAGAGATCGAGCTCGAAGCGCATCTTCAGCAGCAGGCCGCGCTCGATCACCCCGGGCGGCACCTCGGGCGTGCCCACGGCGCCGAGCAGGATCGCGTCGAAGCCCCGCAGCGCGTCGAGGCTGGCATCCGACAGGATCTCGCCGTCGCGCAGGTAGCGCGCGCCGCCCAGGTCGAACTCGGTGGTGTCGACGTCGACGCCGGCGGCGCGGACCACCTTCAGGGCCTCCGTGGTGACCTCGGGACCGATCCCGTCGCCACCGATGACTGCGATGCGATGTGCCATAGGGCAGGCAAGGTACCGCAGCCGTGCCCCGCGGCCCACGGCCGACGCCCCGGGCGGGACCCCGCGGTAGCGTCCCGCCCCATGAGCGCTTACATCATCGTCCAGTCGAAGATCGCCGACCCCGAGCAGTTCCAGCACTACATGAAGGCGGCACCCGCGGTCGTCCAGGCCTTCGCAGGCGAGTACCTCGTGCGCGGCGGCGCGATCGAGGTGCTCGAGGGCGGCTGGCACCCGCCGCGCCTCACCGTGCTCCGCTACCCGGACATGGCGACCGCGAAGGCGATGTACGACAGCCCCGAGTACGTCGCCGCCCGGGCGCTGCGGGCCGGCGCCACCGAGATGTTCGACATGGTGCTCGTCGAGGGCGTCGACGGCGTCGTCTGACCTGTCGGGCCGTCCGCCTCCGGGGAGGGCCCGCCACACCGGAGCCCGCCCGCGAGGGCGTCGGTAGACTCTCGCCCCTATGGCGAAGCACCACCTCTCCCGCTCGGCATACGAACGTCTGCAGGCCGAGTACCACGACCTCACCACGCGCGGTCGGATCGAGGTCGCCAACAAGATCGAGGCCGCCCGCCTCCTCGGCGACCTCAGCGAGAACGGCGACTACCACGCCGCGAAGGACGAGCAGGGCCACATGGAGGGCCGCATCCGGCACCTCGAGCACCTGCTCGACCCGCTCAACCACGAGATCATCGAGGCCGGCGACGCCGAGACCATCGGCCCCGGCAGCATCGTCACCATCGTGTACGAGGGCGACGACGACGACATGGCCGAGCGCTACCTCATCGGGCACCCCGAGGAGAAGACCGAGGCGCTCGACGTGATGAGCCCGCAGTCGCCGCTCGGCGCCGCGCTCATCGGCAAGGGCCCCGGCGACTGGGTGGAGTATCAGGCACCGCACGGGATGCTCAAGGTCAAGGTCCTCGAGGTGGAGCAGGCCTGAATGCCCATCCGTGACGGCGGGGGCGTCCCCTCCCCCACCCTGCCGCCCGGTGCGGCCATGGAGCTGCCCGGGCGCGGCACCACCTTCGTCCGCCAGATCGAGGGTCCTCCCGGCGCGCCGACGCTGCTCCTCCTGCACGGGTGGACCGCCACGGCCGACCTCAACTGGTTCACGGCGTACCACCCACTCGGCAGCCGCTTCCGGGTCGTCGCGCTCGACCACCGCGGGCACGGCCGCGGCATCCGCTCGAAGAGGCAGTTCCGGCTCGAGGACTGCGCCGACGACGCCGTCGCCGTCTGCGACGTGCTCGGCATCGACCGGTTCATCCCCGTCGGCTACTCGATGGGCGGCCCGATCGCGCAGCTCGTGTGGCGGCAGCACCCCGAACGCGTGACCGGCCTCGTGCTGTGCGCGACCTCCGGCTACTTCGTCACCTCACGCGAGGAGCGGATGAGCTTCATGGGGCTCTCCGGTCTCGCCGCGGTGGCCCGGCTCACGCCGTTGCAGGCGCGGCGCTGGCTCACCGCGCAGCTCTACCTGCAGCGCAAGACCGAACAGTGGGAGCCGTGGGCGGTGCAGGAGGCGAGCATCCACGACTGGCGGATGGTGCTCGAGGCCGGCCGGGCGATCGGGTCGTTCTCGTCGCGGCCGTGGCTCGGCGAGGTCGACGTGCCGACGTCGGTGGTCATCACCATGCGCGACCGCGTGGTCCCGGTCCGACGGCAGGTGCGCCTGTTCGAGTCGATCAAGGGCGCCGAGGCCTTCCGTGTCGACGGCGACCACGACTCGATCGTCTCCGCCGCAGACCGCTTCATCCCCACCCTGCTGCGCGCCGCGCACAGCGTGGTCGAGCGCGCCGACGCCCGCACGCCCGCCTGACGGCCGCTGCCGCGACCACCCGGGTGCGGCGCATGGCACACGGCAGGAGTGGTGGTCGGGCGATGCGCTGGGCATCCTTCTCCACGTGCCGTTCCCGACACGCTCCGTCTCACGCGCCGTCGGGCTCACCGCGCTCGGCGCCGGTGTCGCCGCTGCCGCGGTCGCGCTCGTCCGCCGGCACCGCGACGACGTCCGGCTCCAGCGCAACGTGGACCTCGCGACGCTCGGCGTGAAGGTGGGCTCCACCTACGCGAGCACCGCCGCCCGCAAGGTGTTCGCCTCCGCCGAGCGCCGGGTCGAGCTCGACACCGAACGGGAGCTGCGGACCGCCGAGGCGATCAGCGAACGCCTCGGCAACATGAAGGGCGCGCTGATGAAGCTCGGCCAGATGGCGAGCTACGTCGACGAGGGCCTGCCCGAGCCCCTGCGCCAGGCGCTCGCCCAGCTGCAGTCGAACGCCCCGCCGATGAGCGCCGAGCTCGCCGCCCAGGTGATCCGAGAGGAGCTCGGGCGCGGGCCCGACGAGCTCTTCGTCGAGTGGGACCCGCAGCCGCTCGCGTCCGCCTCGATCGGCCAGGTGCACCGCGCCGTGGTGGTCGACCCGGACACCGGTCTCGAACGCGCCGTCGCCGTGAAGGTGCAGTACCCCGGCGTCGGTGACGCGATCGCCGCCGACCTCCGCAACGCGGACCTGCTCGGCGCGATCCTGCGCCAGGGGTTCGGCGGGCTCGACCCCGACGAGATGGTGGCCGAGATCAAGGAGCGGATCACCGACGAGCTCGACTACGAGCTCGAGGCCCGCAACCAGACGATCTTCGCCGAGCACTACCGGGGCCACCCGTTCATCCACGTGCCCGAGGTGCTGCCGTCGCTCAGCACGCGACGGGTGCTCACGACGGAGCTCGTCACCGGCCACACGTGGGCGGAGGCGCTGACGTGGGACCAGCGCCAGCGCGACATGATCGGCGAGACCCTGTTCCGCTTCGTGTTCCGCAGCCTCTACGGCATGCACCTGTTCAACGGCGATCCGCACCCCGGCAACTACCTGTTCCACGGCGACGGCCGGGTGACGTTCTTCGACTTCGGACTCGTGAAGCACTTCACCGACGAGGAGATGGCCACGTTCGTGTCGATGGTGCGCACCGCCGCCTACGAGCACGACGTCCCCGCGTTCCGGCAGATCCTCGAGCGGGCGGGCATGCTGCGCCCGGGCGCTCCCGTGCCCGACCCCGACGTCGGCGAGTACTTCAGCCAGTTCTACGAGAGCGTGCGCGAGGACAAGCCGGTCACGTGGTCCGGCGAGTACTCCAGCCGGATCGTGCGGCACACCTTCGACCGCACGAGCCCGATCTCGCAGTACGCCACCGTGCCGCGGGCGTTCGTGTTCATCCAGCGGATCAACCTCGGCCTGTACGCGCTGCTCGGCGAGCTGCGCGCGAGCGGCAACTACCGACGGATGGCCGAGGAGCTGTGGCCGTTCGTGCAGGGCCCGCCCAGCACCCAGATGGCCGAGGCCGAACAGCCCTGGCTGCGGTCGCTCAGTGCGACGCGCCCGTCGCCTCCGGCTCCGGTTCCGCGGCCAGCCGCGCCCGCACCGGCGTCGTGAGCACCAGGTAGAGCGCACCGGCGGCGAGTCCGAGCACGGCGAAGGTGGCGATGGCCCACCGGGCGCCCACCACGCCCGCCAGCGCACCCGCCGCCAGGTTGCTGAGCGTGATGATGAGCGTGACGATCCCGAAGTCGCCCGCCAGGATCCGGCCGCGGATGTGGTCGGGCGCCCGCCGCTGCAGGCCGTAGGTGCTGAGCGTCCACTGGGCACCGCCACCGAGGTGCGCCAGGAACGCGAGCGGCACGGCGAGCGCCAGCGTGGGCGCGGCCGCCAGGCCCAGGTAGCACACGCCGAACGCGAGCCCGGCGCTGCCGCACATCAGCAGCACGCGAGCGAGCGACGGCCCCACGAGCTTCGCCGCGATCAACGGCCCCAGCGCCACACCGACACCGCGCGCGGCGATCAGCACACCGGTCGCCGCGTCACCCCCGCCGAGGTCCTCGGTCGCGAGCACCGCGAGCAGGCCGACGATCCCGGCGCCCATCGCGAACGTCGCCTTCGACGCGAGCAGCGCGAGCAGCACGCTGTCGCGGCGGGCGTGCCCGAACGCCTCCCCCATGTCGGCGATCGGCCGCATCCGCGACGGCGGCGCCGAGCCCTCGTCGCGCTCGGCCTGCATCGGTCGCCGGATCAACGACACCGCGACGGCGGCGACCACGAACGACAGGGCGTTGGCGACGAACGCGACGTCACGACCGAACACGCTCGCCACCACACCGCCAACGGCAGCGCCGATCGCGAGCATCGCGCCCCACAGCGACCCGAACAGCAGGGCGGCCTTCGTGAGCTCCTCCGGCGATCGGGTGAGGTTCGGCAGCCCGGCCTGCGCCGCGGGTCCGACGAACGACCCCAGCGCCGAGATGACGCAGAGGCACAGGAAGCCGAACCACAGCGACCCCGCCGAGCCGACGAGCAGCAGGCCGGCGGCGGCCACCGCCTGCACCACCGAGACGGTACGGATCACCCGTCGCCGGTCGAAGCGATCGGCCGTCGGACCGGCGATCGGGGCCATCAGGAACGCCGGCAGCGCCTGCGCGACGTACACGAGCGTGACGAGGATGGGGGCGTCCGTGAGGTCCTGGACCAGGCCGACGAACGCCACGTACGCGAACCAGTCGCCCATGAACGACACGACCTGCGCGAGGAACAGTTGCCGGACGTCGCGGTTGGTGCGCAGCAACATCCACATGCGCGGCCCGTTCTAGCCGACGGGTCGTCTCGCCGCACGGCCGATAGGGTCGCCGGATGCGTTCGACCCGATCCGCCCGCCTCGCCCCGCTCGCCCTGGCCGCCGTGCTGCTCGTCACCGCCTGTGGCGACGCGCAGGAGACCGACACGCCGGCCGGTGGGGCGTCCGACACCACGGCCGCGGTCGACACGACCGCCGCCTCCGCCGCCACCGACGCCAGCGCGGCCACCGATGCCCCCGCCGAGCCGGCGGGGTCGCCCGACAAGCCGGCCGTCGAGATCCCGGCCGAGCTGCCGACCGAGCTCGTCATCACCGACCTCGTCGAGGGCACCGGCGACGGCGCGGTCCCCGGCGACACCGTGATCGTGAACTACGTGGGCGTGCGCTCCGAGGACGGCACCGAGTTCGACAACAGCTACGACCGCGGCGCCCCGTTCCCGGTCACCCTCGGCACCAACAGCGTCATCGCCGGCTGGGAGCAGGGCCTGGTGGGCGTGAAGCAGGGCGGCCGCCGCCAACTCGACATCCCGGCCGAGCTCGCCTACGGCGACTCGCCGCAGGGTGACGTCATCCAGGCGGGCGACGCGCTCACCTTCGTGATCGACGTCGTGGGCATCGTGCCCGCGACCGACCCGGCCGACGCGCCCGAGCTCACCATCGAGGGCGCGGCGAACCGCGAGGACCTGCTGATCGAGGACCTGATCACCGGTGACGGCGCGGAGATCCAGGTCGGCGACCAGGCCTACCTGCACCTCGTGGCGTTCCGTGGCGACACCGGTGAGCAGGTGGCCTCCTCCTGGGAGACCGGCAGCCCGCAGCCGATCGTGTTCGAGGAGGCCGGCACGCTGCCCGGCATCTTCCAGGGCATGGAGGGCATGAAGGTCGGCGGCCGCCGCCAGATGGTGATCCCGTTCGAGGACGCGTTCGGCGTCGACGGCAACCTCGACCTCGGCGTCCCCGGCTCGACCGACCTGGTGCTCGTGATCGACCTGCTCGCGGTCGTCTGACCCGGCGGGGTCACTCCCCCGGCGGGCCGCGGCGCGTCAGCGCACGGCGCGCAGGTCGAGGCCGATGTCGAACACCGTCACCGAGTGGGTGAGCTCACCCACGGCGATGTAGTCGACCCCGGTCTCGCCGACCCGGCGGGCCGTGGCGAGGGTGAGCCCACCGCTCGCCTCCAGCACCACCTCGCGACGCAGTTCGTCCCTCAGCGCGACCGCACGCTCCATCTCCTCGGGCTCGAAGTTGTCGAGCAGCACCACGTCGGCCCCGGCCTCGATCGCCTCGCGGAGGCCGTCCAGCGAGTCGACCTCGATCTCCACCGGGATCGTCGCCGCGAGTCCGCGCACCAGCGCGAACGCCTCGGCCACACCGCCCGCCGCCAGCACGTGGTTGTCCTTCACGAGCGCCGCGTCGCTCAGGGCCATGCGGTGGTTCCGGCCGCCGCCGCAGCGCACGCCGTACTTCTGCAGGGCGCGCAGGCCCGGCAGCGTCTTGCGCGTGTCGCGCACGACCGCGCCGGTGCCCTCCAGCGCGTCCGCCCAGCGCCGGGTGAGGGTGGCCACACCGCTCACGTGGCACAGCAGGTTCAGCGACGTCCGCTCGGCGGTGAGCAGCAACCGCGTCGGCGCCTCCACCCGGGCGACGACGGTGCCCGCCTCCACCCGATCGCCGTCGGCGACGCAGTACTCCACGTCGCTCGACGCCGGCCCGCAGACGGTGTCGATCACGGCCGCGGCGAGCGCCAGGCCGGCCACCACCCCGGCACGACGCGCCCCGAACTCGCCGACGCTGCGCTGGTCGGCGGGCACGGTGGCGGTGGAGGTGACGTCGATGCCACCGGCGAGGTCCTCGGCGATCGCGGCACGCACGAGTGCCGCGACGGCGTCGGGGTCGAGTCCGCCGGCGATGAGGCGGTGGCGGGTGTCGTCGCCGAGCGGGTGGAACACGAACATGGGGGGACCTCGGGTCGTGGAAGTGGTCGTGGAAGTGGTCGTGGAAGTGGTCGTGGAAGTGGTCGCGGGGAGCGGTCGTGGGGAGCGGGTCAGGGGCGAGGAGCGGTGGCGGCCGCCACGGCGAGGGCGTGGTCGTCGGGCGCACCCGTCACGACGACGTCGCCCGTGGCGTCGAGCCGCACGTCGAGGTGGCGCACCCACACCTCACGCGGTTCGGGGTGGTCGGTGCGACGATGGCAACCCCGGCTCTCGGTGCGGGTCGCGGCGGCCGCGACGACGGCTCGGGCGACGGTGAGCAGGTTCGTGGCCTCCCACGCCGCCCGTGTGGTCGCCTCGTGCGCCGCCGGGAGCTGCAGTGCCTCGGCCGCCGCCGCCAGCCCGTCGGGCGTGCGCAGCACGCCGACGTGCTTCGACATCGCCGTGCGGATCGACGAACGCAGTGCCGGGTCCACCAGTCCGAGCCCCGGTTCGGCATCGGCCTCCTCCCACGCCACGTCCTCCGGCAACTCCCAGGCGAGGTCGCGACCCACCCGGGTGCCGGCGACCACGCCCTCGGTGAGGCTGTTGCTCGCGAGCCGGTTCGCGCCGTGCACGCCCGTGCAGGCCACCTCGCCCACGGCGTAGAGGCCGGGCAGCTCGGTGCGACCGTCGAGGCCGGCCACCACGCCACCGCACACGTAGTGCGCCGCCGGGGCCACCGGGATCCGGTCGTGCGCCGGATCGATGCCGGCGTCGCGGCAGGCCGCGGTGATGCCGGGGAAGCGGGTGTGGAAGCGCTCGCCGAGATGGGTGGCGTCCAGGTACACGTGGTCGTCGACACCGGCCGGTGCGAGCGCCATTCGCCGGCTGATGGCCGACGCCACCACGTCACGCGGCGCGAGGTCCTCCTGGGGGTGCACGCCCGCCATCACCCGCTCGCCGGCGGCGTCGAACAGGATCGCGCCCTCACCGCGCACCGCCTCGCTGATGAGCGCCTGCTGCCCGGCGGCGTCGGGCCCGCGCCACAGCACCGTCGGGTGGAACTGCACGAACTCCACGTCGCGGGCAGCGACGCCCGCGCGCAGCGCGAGCGCCAGGCCGTCGCCCGTGACCGCCGGCGGGTTCGACGTGCTCGCGAACACCTGGCCGTACCCGCCCGTCGCGAGCACCACGGCCCGAGCCGTGACGACTCCCACCGACGTGACCCGTCCCTCGCCGTCGATCCGGGCGATCCGCACGCCTGCCGCCTGACGCCGACCCGCGGCGTTCGTGCCGACCAGCAGGTCGAGCGCGAAGGCGCGATCCATCACCTCCACACCGGCCGCGATCGCGTTCTCGTCGAGCGTGCGCTGCACCTCGGCTCCGCTCTGGTCGCCGCCCGAGTGCACGATCCGGTTGTGGCTGTGGCCGCCCTCACGTGTGAGCGCAGGCCCCGACCCCTCGTGCGACGGGTCGAATGCGGCGCCCAGCCGCATGAGGTAGCGGAGCGCCTTCGGCGCCTCCGCGACGAGGGTGCGGACGTTGGCCTCGTCGCACAGACCCGCGCCGGCGACGAGTGTGTCGCGGACGTGGTTCTCGAGCGAGTCGGTGGGGTCGAGCACCCCGGCGAGGCCGCCCTGGGCCCACGCGGTGCTCCCGGCGTCGAGGGTGTCCTTGGTGACGATCAGCGCGGTGCGCACCGGTCGAGCCGCCAGCGCCGCCGACAGCCCGGCAGCACCCGAGCCGAGCACGACGACGTCGACGTCGCGCGACCAGGTGGCGGGTGGCGCAGCGAGCCGCAGGGGCAGTGGGTGGCCGCTCACGTCGCGCGACCCGATCACTCGGCCGTGCGGCTCGGGGTGCCGATCGCGATCATGCGCTCGACGCTGCGACGCGCCCGTTCGGCGACGTCGGCCGGCACCGTCACCTCGTCGGTCATCGTGCGCAGCGAGCGCAGCAGCTTCTCGGGGGTGATCATCTTCATGTACTTGCACACCGCCGCGCGGTTGACGGGTTCGAAGATCACCAGCGGATTGGCCTTGCGGAGCTGGTGCAGCATCCCGGTCTCGGTGGCGACGAGCACCTTCGACGCCGTGGTCTGCTGCGCCGCGGTGACCATGCCCGAGGTGGACAGGATCTTCGTGCGCTCGGCCGGCACCACGCCTGCGCCGGCGAGGTAGAGCGCACTCGTGGCGCAGCCGCACTCGGGGTGGATGAACAGCTCGGCCTCGGGATCGGCCTCCACCTTGGCGCGGAGGTCGGCGCCGTTGATGCCGGCATGGACGTGGCACTCGCCCATCCAGATGTGCATGTTCGTGCGACCGGTGATCCGCTGCACGTGGGCACCGAGGAACTGGTCGGGGCAGAAGAGGATCTCGGTGTCGGGGTCGATGGACGCGACGACGTCGACCGCGTTCGACGACGTGCAGCACACGTCGGTCTCGGCCTTCACCGCCGCCGTGGTGTTGACGTAGCTCACGACGACCGCGCCGGGGTGCTCGGCCTTCCAGGCCCGGAGCTGGTCGGCGGTGATGGTGTCGGCGAGGCTGCAGCCCGCACGCTCGTCGGGGATCAGCACCGTCTTGTCGTAGCTGAGGATCTTCGCGGTCTCGGCCATGAAGTGGACGCCGCAGAACACGATGGTGGAGGCGTCGACGGCGGCGGCGGCACGCGACAGCGCCAGCGAGTCGCCGACGTGATCGGCGATGTCCTGGATCTCGGGCAGCTGGTAGTTGTGGGCGAGGATCACGGCGTCGCGCTCGCGTGCGAGGCGGCGCACCTCCTCGGCCCAGTCGGCGGGGAGCCCGGTGGACTCGGTGCTGGAGCTGGTCACGGCGTCAGGCTACGCAGCGCCGTTCGCCGACCCGGCACGTTGTTCACGGATTCACGAGCCGTGCTGTCAGCGGAGCGCGTCGCGCACTGCGGCACCGATGCGCGCACCTGCGTCGACCACGGCGGGACCGAGTCGCTCACCGGGAGCGCGGGTGAGCCGCTCGACCGGTCCGCTCACGCTCACCGCTGCGATCACCCGTCCGGCGCCGTCGTGCACGGGTGCGCTCACGGACGCGACGCCCGGCTCGCGCTCTTCCACGCTGTCGATCCAGCCACCCGCGGTGACCGTCTCGCCCGCGAGCACCCGGCCGGCCGAGCCGACGTCGAGGGGCAGCACGCTGCCCTCGGGCACGATCCACCGGAGCGCGTGGGGCGACTGCAGCGACACCACGCACCGGCGGGCGTCGTCCTCGCGGACGTACAGCTGCACGCTCTCCCCGCACGCGTCGCGCAGGTCCTGCATCGCCGGACGGGCCACCTCGCCCAGACGGAACTGCTCGGCGGCGATCCGCCCGAGCGCGACCAGCTCGAAGCCGAGGCAGAACCGTCCCTGGCCGTCACGCCGCACGAGGTGGTGCTGTTCGAGCGCGACCACGAGCCGGTGTGCGGTGGCCCGCGGGAGGGCCGTGGCCGCCTGCAGCTCGGCGAGGTCGAGCGGCCGGGCGCGCAGCGCCTGGAGGATGACCGCCGCCTTGTCGATCACGCCGACGCCGCTTACACTGTCCACATTCAGGAACGCTATCCCACATGATGAGATCCTGACAACCGCCCCACCTGCATTCCCCCACCACTTCCCCCCTGCTTCCACGCGAAGGAAGGACCCACGATGAGCGGCGCTCCGCAGACCCTGCCGCAGAAGGTCTGGGACCGGCACGTGGTGCACCACGCACCCGGCCAGCCCGACCTGCTGTACATCGACCTCCACCTCGTCCACGAGGTCACGAGCCCGCAGGCCTTCGACGGCCTGCGCCTCACGGGGCGCACCGTGCGCCGCCCCGACCTCACGGTCGCGACCGAGGACCACAACGTCCCCACGGCCGACATCGACCAGCCGATCGCGGACCCGATCTCGGCGCGCCAGGTGCAGGTGCTGCGCGAGAACACCGCCGAGTTCGGCATCGTCAACTTCCCGATGGGCGACCCGGGCCAGGGCATCGTCCACGTCATCGCCCCCGAGCAGGGCCGCACCCTGCCCGGCATGACGGTGGTGTGCGGCGACAGCCACACCGCCACCCACGGCGCGTTCGGTGCGCTCGCGTTCGGCATCGGCACCAGCGAGGTCGAGCACGTGCTCGCCACCCAGACCCTGCCGCAGAGCCGCCCGAAGTGGATGGCCGTCACGGTCGAGGGCGAGCTCGCCCCGGGCGTCACGGCCAAGGACGTGATCCTGCACATCATCGGCGTGATCGGCACGGGCGGCGGCATCGGCCACGTCATCGAGTACCGCGGCTCGGCCATCCGGTCGCTCTCGATGGAGGGCCGCATGACCGTGTGCAACATGAGCATCGAGGCCGGCGCGAAGGCGGGCCTCATCGCCCCGGACGACACCACGTTCGAGTACCTGCGCGGCCGCCCGCACGCGCCGACCGGCGCGGACTGGGACGCGGCCGTCGCCGACTGGCGCACGCTCGTCACCGACGAGGGCGCCGTGTGGGACAACGAGGTCGTGATCGACGCGGCCGACATCCGTCCGCAGGTGAGCTGGGGCACCAACCCCGGTCAGGTCACCAGCATCGACGGCGCGATCCCGTCGCCCGACAGCTTCGACGACCCCACCACCCGCGAGACCGTCACCCGCGCGCTCGAGTACATGGGCCTCGAGGCCGGCACCCGCATCCGCGACGTGGCCGTCGACACGGTGTTCATCGGCAGCTGCACCAACAGCCGCATCGAGGACCTGCGTGCGGCCGCCGCGGTGATGAAGGGTCGCACGGTCACGGTGCCGCGCGTGATGGTGGTGCCCGGCAGCCACGCCGTGAAGGCGCAGGCGATCGCCGAGGGTCTGCCGGAGATCTTCACGGCCGCCGGCGCCGACTGGCGCGAACCCGGCTGTTCGATGTGCCTCGCGATGAACCCGGACAAGCTCGCTCCCGGCGAGCGGGCCGCCAGCACGAGCAACCGCAACTTCGAGGGCCGCCAGGGCCGCGGCGGTCGCACCCACCTCGTCAGCCCCGCCGTCGCCGCCGCCACCGCGGTGGCCGGCCACTTCGCCACCCCCGACGACCTGCCCCCGGCAGGAGAGGAGTCCCGGTCGTGAAAGCCGTCCGCATCGTGTCCGGCCGCGGCGTCCCGCTCAAGCGCAGCGACGTCGACACCGACCAGATCATCCCCGCCGAGTGGTTGAAGCGCGTGGAGCGCACCGGGTTCGAGAAGGGCCTGTTCTCCACCTGGCGCGACGACCGCGACTTCGTCCTCAACGACGAGCGCTACCAGGGCGCGTCGATCCTGGTCGCCGGTCCGGCGTTCGGGGTCGGCTCGTCCCGCGAGCACGCCGTGTGGGCGATCCAGCAGGGCGGCTTCGACGCCGTCATCGCACCCAGCTTCAGCGACATCTTCCGCAACAACTGCACCAAGAACGGCCTCGTACCGGTCGTGCTGTCCGACGCGGCGGTGACCCGCCTGTGGGGGATCATCGAGACCGACCCGCAGACCGAGATCGTCGTCGACATGGAGCGCCTCGTGGTGGAGGTGCCGAGCGCCGGCCTGTCCGAGCCGTTCCCGATGGACCCGGCCACGCAGCACCGCTTCCTGAACGGCCTCGACGACATCGGCATCACGCTCACGCACGCCGACGCGATCGACCGCTACGAGACCACGCGACCGTCCTGGTTGCGCTGATCCGTCCGCGCTGACCACTCACCGGACCGCTCGCCGGCGGGCGCCCGATCGGGACGTCAGTCGGCCGAGCGGAACTGGTGCAGGTCCTTCAGCTTCGGGTTGTTCGAGAACACCTCGACCGGCGGGGCGAGGTCGAGCCGCAGCGCCCGCTGGAGGATCCGCACCTGGGTGTGCTGGTTGTACTCGGCGAGCGTGACGGCCCACCCGTCGCGCCCGGCCCGCGCCGTGCGGCCGCTGCGGTGGAGGTAGTCCTTCGCGTCGCCGGCCGGCTCGTAGTGGACCACGGCACCGATGTCGTCGATGTCGATGCCACGCGCCGCGACGTCGGTCGCGACCAGCACCGTCAGCTCACCGTCGGTGAAGCGCTTCAGCGCCCGCTCACGCGACGCCTGCGCCAGGTCGCCGTGGATCGCCGCGGCCTTCACGCCGAGATCCTGCAGGTTGTGCTCGACACGGTCGCAGGTGCGCTTGGTCTGGCAGAACACGATCGTCTTCGCGAACCCCGACGCGATCGACGCCACCACGCGGTCCTTGTCCATGTGGTGCACGGCGAGGAACAGGTGGTACATCGTGCCGACGGTGTCGGTGGGCGCATCGATCGCGACCTCGACCGGATCGGTCATGTACCGGGCGACCAGGTGGCCGACGTCGCCGTCGAGCGTGGCCGAGAACAGCATCGTCTGACGCGGCGCGGTGCACTTGCGCAGGATCCACTCGACCTGCGGCGTGAAGCCGTCGTCGGCCATGCGGTCGGCCTCGTCGAGCACGACGATCTGCACGCCCGACAGGTCGAGTTCGTTCTCCTTCAGGAGGTCGATCAGTCGCAGCGGCGTGGCGACGACCACGTCGACACCGCGGGCGAGCTCGTCGATCTGCTGGTGCCGCGACGCACCGCCGTACACGGGCAGCACCGTGCGATCACAGCCGGCGGCGACGGGCACGAGCACCTCGGCAACCTGGAGCGCGAGCTCGCGGGTGGGCACCAGCACGAGCCCGAGCGGTCGGCGCGGTGCGGCCTCGCCGTCGAGACGCGCCAGCATCGGCACACCGAAGGCCAGGGTCTTGCCGGAGCCGGTGCGTGCACGGCCGCACACGTCCTTGCCCTCCAGCGCGACGGGGATCGCCTTGGTCTGGATCGCGAACGGGGCCGCGAACCCGGCGGCGTGCAGCCCGCGATCGACCTCTTCGGGCACCCCGAGCTCACGGAAGCCGGTCGGCTCGTAGGGGGTGTCGACGGTGGTGGCGGTGGATGCCGGCGTGCGGTACTCGGCCGGCTTGGGTGGGCGGCGACGCCGCCGCGGTGCGCCCTTCGGGCGTGCGTGCTCTGACATGTCGGACGACATGGTACCGGGACGGGCCCGTCGCTCCGGGTGAACCGGGCGAACCGGGTGGCGGCCACCGATCGGTCCGCTCCGTCGGTCGAGCTGGTACACCTGGGGTGTGGCCCGCACCTCGCTGTTCGTCGTCGTCGCACCCGGACTCGAGGCGCTGGCGGCGGCCGAGTTGGCCGAGCTCGGCATCCCCACCGGGCGCATCCGGCCCCGACACGGCGGCATCGACGTCGAGGCCACCACGCGGCAGTTGTACGCGATGCACCGATGGTCCCGGATCCCGTCGCGCGTGCTGGTCCGCGTCGGGACCGGCACCGCGCGGCGGTGGGGTGAGCTGCAGGACCTCGTGCGCAGCGTGGACTGGACCGCCTACGTGCCGCCGGGTGCTGCCGTGGAGCTCCACGTCGCGAGCCACGGGTCGGTGCTGTACCACCAGGGCGCGATCGCCGAGCGAGTGCTCGCCGTGCTGGACCGCCCCGACGCACGCGGCGGCCAGGGCGTGCACGTCCGGGTGGACCGCGACCGCGTGGTGCTGAGCGTCGACGCCTCGGGCGAGCTGCTCCACCGACGCGGGTGGCGCAGCACCGCACATCGGGCCCCGCTGCGCACCACGCTCGCCGCGGCGATGGTGCGGGCGAGCGGCTGGGACGGGGCGACACCGTTGGTGGATCCGATGGCCGGCTCGGGCACCATCGCGATCGAGGCGGCCGCGTGGGCCGCCGGACTGCCCCACGACCGCGACGTCGCGTTCCTGCACTGGCCCTCCTTCGAGCCGGGCACCTGGGCGAGCGTCCGCGGTGAGCGGCGACCCGACCGTCTGCTCGCACCCGTGATCGCCGCGGACCGTGACGCCGGGGCGGCCGACGCCTGCGCCGACCACGTGCGCGCCGCCGGGCTCGACGGTCGGGTGACGGTGCAGCACGCACCGCTGTCCGCGCAGACCTGGCCGGGTGAACCCGGCACGGTGGTGGTCAACCCGCCGTACGGCCATCGCGTGGGCGGCGCAGGTGGTGCCGGCGGCGCGGGCGGCCGCGACCTGCGCGACCTCTACGCCGCGCTCGGGCGGCGCGTGCGCGACGGCGGGCACCGCCTCGTGCTGCTCACCGACGACCGCCGGCTGGAAGCCGCCACCGGCCTCGACCTCGTCGAGGCGTTCCGCACGTCGAACGGCGGGATCGACGTCCGCTGCACGATCGCCGGCTGACGACGCGGACGACGCTGACGACGCTGACGACGCGGACGACGCGGACGACGGCCCGGCGACCGGCGTCGGACCGAGCGCGGCCGATCTGCAACGATGCGCCTCATGAAGGTGGCACTGACGGTCAACGACTTCCTGCGGCGTGCGGAGCTGATCTACCCCAAGCGCATCGGCCTCGTCGACGAGCCCGACCAGCCCGCCGACTCGTGGGGCACGCTCACCTACGCACAGGTGGCCCAGCGCGCCCGGGCGATCGCCGCCGGTCTCGACGCGATGGGCATCGGCGTCGGCGAGCGGGTCGCGATGGTGAGCCACAACTCGGCCCGCCTGCTCACGGCGCTCTACGGCGTGAGCGGTTCGGGGCGCATCCTCGTGCCGATCAACTTCCGGCTCGTCGCCGAGGAGGTCCGCTACATCGTCCAGCACTGCGGGGCGCGCGTCCTGCTGGTGGACCCAGAGCTCGACGAGGCGCTCGCCGACGTGACCTGCGAGCACCGGTTCGTCATCGGCGGTGACACCGACGACGCGCTGATGCGCTACGACGTCGAGCCGCAGCCCTGGACGTACGACGAGGACGCGACCGCGACGATCAACTACACCAGCGGCACCACCGCCCGGCCCAAGGGCGTGCAGCTCACGCACCGCAACATCTGGCTGAACGCGACGATGTTCGGCTGGCAGCTCGGCGTGAACGACCGGGACGTGTACCTGCACACGCTGCCGCAGTTCCACTGCAACGGCTGGGGCGTGCTGTACGCCGTGACGGGCATGGGTGGCAAGCACGTCATCATCCGCAAGATCGACGGCGCGGAGATCCTCCGACGCGTCGACGAGCACGGTGTCACCCTGCTGTGCGGCGCACCCGCCGTGGCGAACATGATCCTCGACGCCGCGGCGACGTGGCAGGGCGAGATCCCCGGACGCGGCCGCGTGCGGATGGTGATCGCGGGCGCACCGCCGCCCACGAAGACGATCGAGCGGATCGAGACCGAGCTCGGCTGGGAGTTCATCCAGATCTACGGCCTCACCGAGACCACCCCGCTGCTCACCATGAACCGCGGGCGCGCCGAACTCGATGCGCTCACCCCGGCCGAGCGCGCCGTGAAGCTCAGCCGCGCCGGCGCTCCGGCGATCGGCGTCGACATCCGCATCAGCCCCGACGGCGAGGTGGTCGCCCGCGGCAACCACGTGATGGCCGGCTACTGGAACCAGCCCGAGTCCACGGCCGACGCGATCCACCCGGTGAGCGACGACCCCGGCGGCCCGGACTACTTCCACACCGGCGACGGCGGCTCGCTCGACGACGACCACTACGTCACCATCAGCGACCGCAAGAAGGACGTGATCATCTCGGGCGGCGAGAACGTCAGCTCGATCGAGGTGGAGGACGCACTGTTCAGCCACCCCGAGGTGGCCGAGGTCGCGGTGATCGGCATCCCCGACGAGAAGTGGGGCGAGCTCGTGTTCGCGCTCGTGGTGCGCACCCCCGGCTCCGAGCTCGGGGAGGCCGATCTGATCGCGTACGCGAAGACGAAGCTCGCCGGCTACAAGTGCCCGAAGCGCATCGAGTTCCGCGACGCGCTCGCGCGGACGGCGACCGGCAAGCTCCAGAAGTTCAAGCTCCGCGAGCCCTACTGGGCCGGCCGCGCGCGCGGCGTCAACTGACGCGGCCGCCACCTCGCGAGTCCCCGTCGGCTGACGGGCGGATCAGTCAGGCTGACGGACCGCTCAGGACCACGAACTGTCGGATCAGTGAGTAGCAATCGCCGCGACGCGGTCGTTAGGTTGCCGCCCGGCCCGACCACGGTTCGGGCCGAACAGGGATGTGATCCAGCTCACACAACTCGACCCGAACTCGACTCGATGGGGAGGCGACAACCGATGGAAACGTTCGACGGAACGGTGAACGCAGGCCGCAAGGGCATGGCGTACGACTGGCAGTCGCTGCTCGTCGCGGCCGAGACCGAGCGTCTCGAAGCGGCCCTGGCCGCGCAGCTCACGCCCGAGTACGCGGAGTGAGCCGGCACCCGGAACGGGTGCTCGTCCTCGGTTGCGGGTCGGTGGCCCAGTGCGTGGTGCCACTGCTCGTTCGTGACCTCGCGATCGATCCGGCGCGCCTCACGGTCGTCGACTTCGCCGACCACCGCGACCGCATCGCGGATCAGATCGCCGCGGGTGTCACGTACGAGATCGACCGCCTCACGCCCGACAACCTCGACGAGTTCCTGTCGTCACGAGTGTCGAGCGGCGACGTGCTGCTCGACCTCGCGTGGAACATCGACAACCCCACGATCCTGCAGTGGTGCCGCGACCACGACGTCCGGTACCTGAACACCTCGGTCGAGGTGTGGGACCCGTACATCGACCTGGCCGGCACGCACCCGCTGGATCGCACGCTGTACGTGCGCCACATGAGCCTGCGCCGCATGAAGGCCGCGTGGGGTGACGACGACGGGGCGACGGCCGTGCTCGAGCACGGCGCCAACCCGGGTCTCGTGAGCCACTTCGCGAAGCAGGCGCTGTTGGAGATCGCCGAGGCGATGCTGCAGCGTGGCCTCGCCGCCGACGTCCCGACGCTCGAGGGCGCGCTCGCCACCGCGTCGAACGACGACACCGGCTTCAACGTCCTCGCGATGCTCACTGGCACCAAGGTGATCCACATCGCCGAGCGCGACACCCAGATCACCGACGTGCCGAAGCGGCCGAACGAGTTCGTGAACACGTGGAGCGTCGACGGCTTCTACGAGGAGGGCATCGCTCCCGCCGAGCTCGGCTGGGGCACCCACGAGATCCGCCTGCCACCCGACGCCTACGTCCACACCGGCGAGGGGCCGCGCAACCAGATCTGCCTCGCCCGTCCCGGCATGGAGACCTGGGTGCGCAGCTGGGTGCCGAGCGGCGAGATCCGCGGCATGGTGGTGCGCCACGGCGAGGCGTTCACGATGTGCGAGCACCTCACCGTCGTCGACGAGCTCACCGGCTCGGCGGTCTACCGACCGACGGTGCACTACGCCTACCACCCGTCCGACGCGGCCATCAACAGCGTGCTCGAGCTGCGGATGCGCAACTGGGAGATGCAGCCCGAGCAGCGCATCCTGAACGACGAGATCATCTCCGGTCGCGACGAGCTCGGCGTGCTGCTGATGGGCCACCCGTTCACGGCCTGGTGGACCGGCTCGGTCATGTCGATCGACGAGGCCCGCTCGGTCATCGGCCACCAGAACGCCACCACCCTGCAGGTGGCGGGCTCGATCGTCTCCGCCGTGGCGTGGATGATCGAGCACCCGCACGAGGGCGTGTGCGTGCCCGACGACCTGCCGTGGCGGTGGATCCTCGATCGTGCCCGCCCGTACCTCGGCACGCAGTACTCGGGTCCAGCCGACTGGGATCCGGTGTCGAGCCGCAACGACGTGTTCCCCGGCTGGAGCACCGAGCGCGACGGCCTGAACACCGACGACCCCTGGCAGTTCACCAACTTCCTCACCCGCTGACTCACCCGCTCAACGCCGATCACGCGGCACGACGACGACCCCCGCGCACGGTGGTCGGGATCCGATCCCGGCCGCCGTGCCGAGGCCGTTGATTGCCGAAACGGCGTCGGTCCGGTACAGTCCGCTCCCGTTATGCGCGACTTCGGGCTGCTGCTCCTCCTTACGTAGGGCAAGCGCCGCAGACTCGCGCTTGCCCGCCCCCGCCTCCGGCCGGGGGCTTCTTGCTTTTTCCGGCCGGTTCGCCCCGCTCGCTCCACCACCCGTCCGTTCGCACGCCGCCGCTCGCACCCGCCGCCGCTCGCACCCGCCGCCACTCGCACCCGCCGCCAGGAGAACCCACGTCATGCCTCCCGCCAACGTCACCCCGAAGAAGATGCCCTTCGACAAGTACCGCCGATTCGTGCCGGTGGTGCTCCACGACCGCACGTGGCCCGACGTGGTGGTGGAGCGCGCGCCGCTGTGGTGCAGCGTCGACCTCCGCGACGGCAACCAGGCGCTCATCGACCCGATGGACCCGCAGCGCAAGCGGCGCATGTTCGAGGCGTTGGTGAAGATGGGCTTCAAGGAGATCGAGGTCGGCTTCCCGTCGGCCAGCCAGCCCGACTTCGACTTCGTGCGACAGCTCATCGAGGAGGACCTGATCCCCGACGACGTCACGATCCAGGTGCTGGTGCAGTGCCGCCAGGAGCTGATCGAGCGCACCTACGAGTCGATCCGCGGCGCGAAGCAGGCGATCGTCCACTTCTACAACTCCACCAACCCGCTGCAGCGCGAGGTGGTGTTCGGACTCGACAGGGCCGGCATCGTCGACATCGCCGTGAACGGTGCCCGGCTCTGCAAGCAGCTGGAGGCGACGGTCCCCGAGACCCACGTGCGCTACGAGTACTCGCCCGAGAGCTTCACGCTCACCGAACCCGAGTTCGCGATCGAGGTGTGCCACGCGGTGATGGACGTGATCCAGCCGACGCCGCAGAGCAAGATCATCCTGAACCTGCCCGCGACGGTGGAGTGCTACACGCCCAACGTGTACGCCGACGTGATCGAGTGGTTCGGCCGCCACGTCCGCGACCGCGACTCGGTGATCATCAGCCTGCACCCCCACAACGACCGCGGCACCGGCACCGCCGCCGCGGAAATGGGGGTGATGGCCGGCGCCGACCGCGTGGAGGGCACCCTGTTCGGCAACGGCGAGCGCACCGGCAACGTCGACGTGGTGAACCTGGCGATCAACCTGTTCGTGCAGGGTGTGGACCCCGAGCTCGACATCAGCGACATCGACGCGCTGCGCCGCACCGCCGAGTACTGCAACCGCCTGCCCGTCCACCCTCGTCACCCGTGGGTCGGTGACCTCGTGTACACCGCGTTCAGCGGCAGCCACCAGGACGCGATCAAGAAGGGCTTCGAGGCGCTGGACGAGAAGGCGGCCGACAACGGTGGCGAGTACGCCGAGTGGGGCGTGCCGTACCTGCCGCTCGACCCGAAGCACCTCGGCCGAACCTACGAGGCCGTGATCCGTGTGAACAGCCAGAGCGGCAAGGGCGGCGTCGCGTACGTGATGAAGACCGAGCACGGCTTCGACCTGCCGCGCCGTCTCCAGATCGAGTTCTCCAAGACGATCCAGCACATCACCGAGGACACCGGCACCGAGGTGAGCCCGTCGGTGATGTGGGATGCGTTCCAGGACGAGTACCTGCCGAGCGAGCCGCGATTCCAACTGCTCGGCCACGAGCTTCGCAGCGACTCGGCGAGCGGCCGCACGACGATCGTCGCCCAGCTGCTGGTCGACGGCGAGCACCGCACGATCGAGGGTGCGGGCAACGGCCCGATCGACGCCTTCGTCAAGGCGCTCCGCAGCGGCATCGGCGCCACGCTCGACGTCACCGACTACACCGAGCACGCGATCGGTCAGGGTTCCGAGGCGATGGCCGTCGCCTACGTGGAGACGCACAGCAAGGAGCACGGCGTGCTCTGGGGCGTGGGTACCGACCCGAGCACCATCACCGCCAGCCTCCGCGCCGTGCTGAACGCCCACGAACGCAGCCAGCGCCGCTGACCGAGGGGTGGGACGGCCGGGTCATCGGGACGGGCGCCGGTAGCATCGCCGTGATGGTGCGGTGGGTGCGACGGCTCGTCACGTGCGTCTCGGTGTGTGCTGCGGTGGCGATCCTGGCCGCCGTCGCCCGCTGGTGGACCGCCCGATCGGTCCCGGCACCGTCGGCCACCCCGCAGTGGCCGCCGTTCGACCCCGCCCCGGCGGTCACCGACCCCGCCGCACCGGCGGCCACCACCGATCCGGTCACCCCGGAACCGGTCCGCCCACCGTGGGTCGCGCCCGTCGACGGGCAGTGCACCATCGACCATCCGGTGAAGGCCAACGACAACTCCGGCATCTACCACGTGCCCGGCGGACGGTTCTACGACCGCACCCGGGCCGAGCGCTGCTACGTCGACGCGGTCTCCGCCGAGGCCGACGGCTATCGTGCTGCCAAGGCCTGACCGGGCCCCACGGCCGCCCGATCCGGGCCCCGACCACCGCACCTGAACCACCCAGGGGGAACCGACCATGAAGGTGTCCGTCGACTTCGACGTCTGCGCATCCACCGGCGCCTGCATGCAGGTCGCACCCGAGGTGTTCGAGGTGCGCAGCGACGGCTACCTCTACATCCTCCAGGAGGAACCCGGCGAGGAGCTGCGCGACAAGGTGCAGCAGGCCGCCGACATGTGCCCCACTGCGGCGATCACCGTCGAGGGCTGACCCGCCCACGATGGGTCTCCACGACCGCCTGCGGGCGGCCTGGCACCGGACCGACTCGATGCTGTGCGTCGGCCTCGACCCCGACGCCGCGCGGGTGCCGCCGCACCTCGGCAATGACCTCGCCGCGGTCGAGACCTTCTGCCGTGAGATCGTCGACGCCACGGCCGACGTGGTCTGCGCGTTCAAGCCGCAGATCGCCTACTTCCACGCCCTCGGCGCCGAGGCCGTGCTCGAGCGGATCTGTGCCCACATCCGCGACCGGCACCCCGACGCGGTGCTGATCCTCGACGCGAAGCGCGGCGACATCGGCCCCACCGCGGCGCAGTACGCCGTCGAGGCGTTCGACCGCTACGGCGCGGATGCGGTGACGGTGAACCCGTACCTCGGCACCGACTCCGTCGAACCCTTCCTCGCCCACCGCGACCGCGGCGTGTTCGTGCTGTGCCGCACCTCGAACCCCGGGTCGGGCGACTTCCAGTCGCTCGACGTCGGCGGCGAACCGCTGTACCTGCACGTCGCCCGCCGCGTGGCCCGCGAGTGGAACGAGCTCGGCGACTGCGGGCTCGTCGTCGGGGCCACCTACCCCGGAGAGCTCGGGCTCGTCCGCGCGGCCGTCGGCGACCTCCCCCTGCTCGTGCCGGGGATCGGCGCGCAGGGTGGCGACGTCGCCGCCACGGTCGCCGCGGGTGCCGACTCGCAGGGTCACGGCATGGTGATCAACTCGTCGCGGGCGATCCTGTACGCATCGGGCGGTGCCGACTGGCTGGACGCGGCGCGAGCCGCCGCCGTCGCCACGCGTGACGAGATCCGAGCGGCCGGTCGCCGCTGACCCGACGGGCGTCAGCCCGCGAGTGTGTCGACGCTGATGATGCCGGGGGCGGCGCGCAACGCGTCGACGATCGCGGCGGGCACCGCCTCGGTGGGCGCGATCAGCATGACCGCGGTGCCCGGCTCGGCGGCCCGACCCACGTCCATGTCGGCGATGTTGATGCCGGCGTCGCCGAGCAGGGTGCCCACCAGGCCGATCACACCCGGCCGGTCGTCGTTCTTGACCACGAGCATGTTGGCGGCCGGCGGCACGTCGAAGCTGTGATCGTCGATCGCGACGATGCGCTGCTCGGCTCGCTTCCCGACGATCGTGCCGGAGATGGAGTGGCCACCGCCGCGAATCGTGATCAGGTTGACGAAGTCGGCCGCCGTGGCGCAGTTCGTGTCGCGCACCTCGAGCCCGTGGTCCTTCGCGAGCTGGGGTGCGTTGACGTAGGTGACCTGCTCGTCACTGAAGTGGCTGAAGTAGCCCTTCGTCGCCGCGAGCGTGACGATGCGCGTGTCGTAGCCGGCGATGTCACCGTCACAGCACACCTCCAGCGTGTTCGGCGACGAGCCGACCAGCGAGGCGAAGAGCCGGCCGAGGCGCTCGGCCAACGGCAGGTACGGCTTCAGCGTCTCGTTCGCCTCGGCCGCGTTCACGTTCACCGCGAACGGCACGAAGTCGCCCGCGAGCGCGAGCTGCACCATGTCGGCGATCGTGTCGCCCGCCTTGTCCTGTGCCTCGCGGGTGCTGGCCCCGAGGTGCGGCGTCACGACCACCTCGTCGAGCTCGAACAGCGGCGACGACGTGGTGGGTTCGGTGGCGAACACGTCGAGCGCGGCTCCGGCGATGACGCCCTCGCGGATGCAGTCGGCGAGGTCCTGCTCGACGACGATGCCGCCACGCGCCACGTTGATGACACGCAGGCTCGGCTTCGCCTTCATCAGCAGGTCGCGGTTGACGAGACCGGTGGTCTCCTTGTTCTTCGGCAGGTGGATCGTGATGAAGTCGCTCTCGCTGATCAGCTGATCGAGCGCCATCAACTCGACACCCATCTGACGGGCGCGGTCGGCCGACACGAACGGGTCGTACGCCACCAGCCGCATGCCGAACGCCTTCGCCCGGTCGGCCACCAGCTTGCCGATGCGACCGAGACCGACGATACCGAGCACCTTGTCGGCCAGCTCCACACCCTCCCAGCGGCTGCGCTCCCAGCGACCGGCCTTCAGCGCGGCGTGCGCCTGGGGCACGTTGCGGGCTTGGGCGAGGAGCAGCGCCATCGTGTGCTCGGCGGCGGAGATGATGTTGCTCTGCGGGGCGTTCACGACCATGACGCCGCGCCGGGTGGCGGCGTCGACGTCGACGTTGTCGAGGCCGATGCCGGCACGACCGACGACGACGAGGTCGGTCCCCGCCTCCAGCACCTCGGCAGTGACCTGGGTGGCGGAGCGGATGATGAGTGCGTGCGCACCGGCGACGTGGGTGAGCAGCTGGGAGAGGTCGAACTGGACGTCGACCTCGTGCCCGGCGGCGCGCAGCCGTTCGAGCCCGCCGTCAGCGATCTCCTCGGTGACCAGGATCCGTGCCATGGTGCTCCATCGTTATCGCCACCCGGCCGGGATCGGAAACGGCGTGGACATTTCGTCCATCCGGACCAGCCGTTGCCCGTCGTGCGCCCCCGGTGGCGCCTCCCACCTGCACGGGCGTCCGGTTCCCTAGGCTGCGGGCCCGTGGGGGAACGGGACCAGGACCTCGAACGGTGGTTCATCCGCCGCGGTGTGCCGCACTTCATCGACGACTACCAGCCGACGACCGACATCTGGACCCGGACGATCCCGGTGCTCGGCGTCGCCTACCTGCTCGGCGGGTTGAACGCCCTCGACCTGCGGCAGTGGACGTGGCAGAAGAACGTCACGATCGGGTTGCTGGTGGTGCTGACCCTGGTGGCCGGATGGATGCTCATCAACCGGATCCGCGGTCACCGGGCGTGGTCGCTGCCCGACGTGGTCGGCACGCCGGAGCTCGCCGTGTTCCTGATCGGCCCGACCCTGCCGACCCTGGTGCTCGGCCAGTGGGCCGATGCGTTCCAGTCGCTGCTCTCCGGCGCCGGTGTGCTCGTCCTGGTCTACGTGCTCACCTCGTACGCGGTGTTCGCGCTGCTCGGGTGGGCGCTGCGCCGCAGCGCTCGACAGCTCGCCGCGCTCGCGAGCCTGGTCGTGCGGGCCCTGCCGCTGCTGCTGCTGTTCACCACGTTCCTGTTCATCAACGCCGAGGTGTGGCAGGTGGCGGGCACGCTCCACGGGATCGCCTACGTGGCGGTGCTCGGCATCTTCTTCGTGCTCGGCGCGGTGTTCGTCCTCTCCCGGATCCCCGGCGTGATGCGCGGCCTCGCCACCTTCCCCGACTGGCCGACGGTGCACGAGGCCGCGTCGGGCACGCCGGCCGAGCGGCTGCAGCTGCCCGCCGACGGCGTGCCGCCCCCCTACCCCCTCGGCGCACGACAGCAGATCAACGCCGCCCTGGTCGCCGTGTTCAGCCAGGCCCTGCAGATCACCTTCGTCGCGCTGCTGCTGACCGGGTTCTTCATCCTGTTCGGGTTCCTCGCGATCCCGGTCGACACCGCAGTGGCCTGGACCGGCCTCGGCGACGACGTCCGGGTGCTGTTCGACCTCCGCCTCGACGGGAGCACACTCGTCATCACCGAGCCGCTGCTGCGGGTGTCGGGGTTCCTCGGTGCCTTCACCGGGCTGTACTTCACCGTGCTGCTCTCCACCGACGCCACGTACCGCGACGAGTTCGCCGACGACGTCCAGCCCCAGATCCGCCAGGCGCTGGCCGTCCGCGTGGCGTACCTCTGGCACCGCAGCCACTAGCGTGCCCGCCATGCACGAATTCCTGTCGCCCGCCTGGATGGAGGCCGCCCGCGCCATCCGCGAGAAGTACGCCGACCAGGCCACCAAGGTGACCGTCAGCATCCGGATGAACCAGGTGATCACCGAGGTTCCCGAGGCGGTCAACGGTGGCGAGACGGTGCTCAAGACCTACATGGACACCTCCGGCGGTGACGTGAAGATGGAGCTCGGCGAGCTCGAGGCCGCCGACCTCACCGTCACCACCGACTACGCCACCGCCTACAAGCTCTTCGTCGAGCAGGACCAGGCGGCCGGCATGCAGGCGTTCATGGCCGGCAAGATCAAGGTCCAGGGCGACATGATGAAGATGATGGCGATGCAGACCGCGATGCCCCAGGACGAGATCGCGAAGACCATCGCCAAGGAGATCAAGGACATCACGTCCTGATCGAACGGCCCTGCGCGACCTGATCGCCGGGCCATCGGAAAAGATCCGACAGGGCGTCGCTCCCGATTCACCCTCGCGTCACCTGTCGTCGATCCTCGCGTCGCGTCACTTTCGTACGGTTCGGACGTCCCCGACCCCGATCGAAGGAGCGACATGGACGTCGACCAGGTTCCCAGCAACCCCTCCACCCACGACAGCTTCGATGACGTGCTGTCACGGCGCATCTCCCGCCGCACGGTCATGGTGGGTGGCCTCGCCACCGCCGCCGTGGGCTTCCTCGGCGCCCGCACCGCCGCGGCCTCCGCGCCCGATGCC
>WLDE01000379.1 GCA_009704985.1 Actinomycetota bacterium
GAGGCCCGCACCGACAGCCGTCAGGAGGGCGACCACCCACCAGCGGCGACGAACGGCGGCCAGAGCCGAGGGGTTGCTCATCGATCCCAGTCCAGTCGGCGCAGGTTACTCGCGCCCACCCATGGTGGCCAGGGCGGGCCGCAGGGTGCGGAACGGGGCCTGGTCAGGGTTCGGGGGTGTCGCAGTTGGCGGCGCCGACGGCGCCCGAGCTCGAACCGGCGGACACCGTGCTGGTGACCGGGTCCCATATGAAGGTCGCGGTGAAGGTGGCGCAGCGCCAGCACGTGCGCTCCGACGAGGTGCACACGACACGGAACGTGACCTGGACGGTGTAGGGGCCGGCGTCGAGCAGCGAACTGCCCCGTCCGGAGGTCGCGATACGCACTCGGTTCTGGACGGTCCACGAATCGGTGATGTCGTTGGCGCCGCCGCCGTTGAGGACGACCGTCGTGTTCGTCCCGGGTTGGCTGGTGACGTTCCATCGGAACTGGTCGACCCGGGTGGAAGCCGGGCACGTGATGCTCCTGTAGGCGTCCGTGGTGTTCGGGACGAGCAGCTGGACCCAGCCGGGCGCCCCGGGCGCCCCGGGCTGCGCGGTGATGCCCATGTTGCCGCCGATGACCCCGATGGGGTCGTCGAACGGGCTCGGCTGGCAGCTGACGGTGCCCCCGTCGGCGAACGCGGTGGACTTCAGGATCAGGGGCGACGCGAACGCGACAGCGGAGCCCGCTGCCAGCTTCTTCAGTGCCTCCCGCCGATCCACCAGACCCACCACCTCTCGCCAAGGTGATGAGAGCTTACCTCAGAGCGACGTGCGTGGCAGCCCCGATCGTGCCTCCATTGCGGCCACCGCTCAGCCGTTCGCGGAGAGGAGCGACACCACCGCGGACCGCGCGGCCGGGCGGTCTGCGGCCGTGCGCACCCCTCCCAGCTCGACCGCACTCGCGGCTGTCTCGAACCACTCGCGGTGCACGCTGCGCGCCGCGAGCGCGGCGAGGGTCTCGGCGTCCGACATCGCCTCGGCTCGGAACGCGACGACTCCCGAGAAGGTGAACCGGCGCTCCATGTCGACGCCTGCGCCCAACGCATCCGGCACCACGATCTGGTCGCCGTCCAGCAGCACGCCCCAGCTCACGATCTCGCGCACGCCGGCGGCCGTGAGGTCGCGGTCGGCCACCAGGTGCGGGCGCGGGGTGTCGGTGAGCACGGCTCGTGTGCCGTCGGTGAACAGGCGAAGCTGCACCCATGGACGCGCGTCGTCCGCGGTGCGCTCGTGGATGCCGCCGAGCACGTCGTCGAGCGCGGTCAGCACGTCCTCACGCGCGCCGCGTGCGAGCACCTCGCTGCCGTGGCGCAGGTGGGGCAGCGACCGCACTGCACGTCGGTCGGTGGTAGCGGCCTGCAACTGCACGACGAACGCCGGTGAGCTGTCGCTCAGCTCGGGCAGCATCGAGTCGTCGAGCCACGGCTCGTACCGGTCGCGCAGGTGGGCGAGCTCGTCGGCGTCGGCCGCGCCGACCACCACGAGCGTGTCGCGTGCCGCGCCCACGCGCAGCACCATCGTGTCCGCCCGCACGGGGCGGTCGACGGGCGGGCCTCAAGTGTCGGGTGGGCAGCTGACGATGCGGCTGCCGTCGCTCGCCCGTTCGGGTTCGAGCGTGAGCGTCACCTGCGGCTGATCACCGGCGCCGCCGAGCAGACCGAGCTCGGCGAGCTGGTCCAGCGCCTCCAGCACCTGCGGTCGTACCTCGGCGGCGTCCACGCCGAACGCACTGGCGAGCTCGTCGATCATCGACGCCACGGTGGTCCCGCCGTCGCAGCACACCCACACGGCGCCGGCGGTGGCGTTGAGCCGGTGGATCGAGCGGGTGGCCGCCCGGAACACCACGGCCTCGCCCTCGAACAGGGCGGTCTCGGTGTCGTCCACGCTGCGTGGCAGCGACCCCTCGGTGAAGCGCTCGCCCGCCATGTGGCCGGAGTGTAGAGCGAGGGCGGTTCTACGACTCCCGGTCACCGTCGCCGCTAGCTTCCAGCGGGTGGCGGTGCGCGTGCTGTGGGTGATCAAGGGGCTGGGGCCCGGCGGCGCCGAAACGCTGCTGGACGCGGCCGCTCGGGCGCACGATCGCTCGCGGTTCCACATCGAGTGCGCCTACGTGCTGCCGTGGAAGGACCACCTGGTGGGGCGGCTGGAGGGGGCCGGGGTGCGTACGTCCTGCCTCAGCCTGAAGCACACCGACTGGCTGTGGCCCTGGCGTCTGGGGAAGCTGATCCGTGAGGGCGAGTGGGACGTGGTGCACGTCCACTCGCCGCTGCCCGCCTCGGTGGCCCGTGCCGCGGTCCGATCGATGCGCGGGCGCCGGCCGAAGGTGGTGACCACCGAGCACAACGCGTGGGGAACCTTCGGCAGCCTCACCCGTGCTGCGAACCGGGTCACGTTCCGCTGGAACGACGCGGTGTTCGCGGTGAGCGACGAGACGTTGCTGTCGATGCAGGGTGCGGGCACGGCGGGCGCCGTTGTGTTGCGGCACGGCATCGACGTGGCGCACACGGCCTCGATGGCGGCGGAGCGCGATGCGGTCCGTGCCGAGCTCGGCATCGGGGCCGACGAGTTCGTGGTCGGCACGGTGGCGAACTTCCGGGTGCAGAAGGACTACCCCAACTTCCTCCGGGCGGCGCAGGTGCTGCTGCAGCAGCGACCCGACGTACGGTTCGTGGTGGTGGGTCAGGGTCCGCTCGAGGCCGACACGCGTGCGCTCGCGGCGGACCTGGGTGTGCACGATCGGGTGCTGTTCACCGGGTTCCGCCCCGATGCGGTGCGGGTGATGAGCGCGTTCGACGTGTTCACGCTCGCCTCCAGCTGGGAGGGTCTGCCGGTGGCGCTGATGGAGGCGCTCGCGCTGGGCCTGCCGGTGGTGGCCACCGCCGTCGGTGGCGTGGCGGAGGAGCTGACCGACGGCACCGACGCCGTGCTGGTTCCGCCGAAGGACGCTGCTGGCTTGGCAGCTGCATGGGTGCGTGTGCTCGACGATCCCGCGCTGCGGGCATCGCTCGCAGCGACGTCGGTGGCGAAGGCACCCACCTACGACGTGAGCCGTGCCCAGCGGGTGGTGGAGGAGACGTATCTGCGGCTGCTGTCGTTGACCGACGAACCAGCTGCGACCCCCGAGCCCTCGACGCCGAAGCAGCGCCGGTCCACCGGCCTCGACATCCGCCCGGCCACGCCCGACGACCGTGCGGCGATCCTGGGTCTGCTGCGCCGATCGCTCGGGTGGGACGATGATCCCCGGTACGAGCAACTGTTCCGCTGGAAGCACGAGCTGAACGCGTTCGGGCCGTCGCCTGCGTGGGTGGCCACCGACGGCGATCGTGTGGTGGGCGTGCGCATGTTCATGCGGTGGGAGTTCGTGCGTGGTGGCCAGGTGCTGCGAGCCGTGCGGGCGGTGGACACCGCCACCGACCCCGACTATCAGGGTCGTGGGTTGTTCACCGC
>WLDE01000380.1 GCA_009704985.1 Actinomycetota bacterium
CGCCGCGGCGATCGTGGGTGTGGGTGCGTGGTCGGTGGCGGCCCTCGCGCCCGACGGTTCCGCACCGGTCGACGGCGCCGCCGGCGCCGGGTCGGCTGTCGATGCGCCCGAGTGGTACACGGCGATCGCGGCGATCCTGCCCGAGGGCTTCGGCCACCTCGCGGCGACCGAGTCGAACGAGTGGTTCGTCCGGTTCGAGTCGTTCGATCCGGCCACCGGTCGGAACCTCGGCTTCCTCGCCAGCCGCGTGCCGATCGAGCCCGACCCCGACGGCGCGATCACCCTCGACGAGGCGCTCGCCACGCCGCCCGGACAGCCGCTCGCCCGCCTCGACGTGTCGCTGCCCGACGGCCGGCAGGTGGACGCCGTGTGCAGCATCGGCCACACCGTCTGTCCGGACGACGGACCGGGCGCGCTCCCCCGCTCCGAGCTGGACGCGTTCGTGCTCCGCCTGGCGACCACGGTGCTCGATCCCTCGGTACTGCCGCCGCTGGAGCCGGCGCCCGATCGCGTGACCGGCGACCGCATCCGAGCCGCCGTCCAGGCCGCGCTCGGTCCCGCCGACCCCGAGCTCACCGAGATCTACGCGCTCGACGAGACCCCGTCCGCCGTCACGTTCGTGGGGTACTCGACGCTCCCCCCCGGCGAGCGCGACGACGGGCGCGGGTTCACCGTGCGCGCCGTCGCCGGCTTCCGTCCGGCGTTGCCGTCCTCGGACGTGTCGTCGGTGTCGGCGGAGGGGGTGACCACCAGCTGGCGCGTGGACGCCGACGGGGTGCTGTGGACGGTGACGGACCCGATCGGCATATCGCCCTCGTTCGCCACCGACCTCCTCACGTCGGTCGACGCCCCCGGTTGACGCTGGCCCGACCCCTGACCCGCGCATCGCGCATTACCGAAAGCCGGGGCTTGCGTAACTCGGGTAGACTCGCCCCGCATGAGCGACATGACCGACGCCAAGCGACGTCTGGTCGAGCGGCTCAAGCGGGTCGACTCTTCCACGGCGGGCGAGCTGGCCGCCGCCTTCGAGCTCACCGACACCGCGGTGCGCCAGCACCTCGAGCAGCTCCAGGAGCAGGGGCTTGTCCGCCGCACCGAGGGCAGCGCCACCGGTCGCGGCCGTCCGGCGGCGCGATGGCAGCTCACCCCGGCGGCGGCGGCGATGTTCCCCGACCGCCACGTGGATCTCACCATCGACCTGATCGAATCCGTGCGCGTCACCCTCGGCGAGGAGGCGCTCGACCGCGTGATCGACACGCGGGCGCGCCGCCAGGCCGACCAGTACCGGGCCGTGCTCGGCGACGGGCCGCTCGCCGAGCGGGTGCACCGCCTGGCCGACCAGCGCACCGCCGAGGGCTACGTGGCCGAGGTGGTGGCCGACGACGGCGAGCTCGTGCTGGTGGAGCACCACTGCCCCATCTGCACCGCTGCGGCGTCGTGCACCAGCCTGTGCCGCAGCGAGCTGGAGGTGTTCCAGCAGGCGCTCGGCCAGGGCGTGACCGTGCGCCGCGAGCAGCACCTGCTCTCCGGCGACCAGCGCTGCGCCTACCGCATCAGCGCGGCCTGAGCCGACGCCCGATCACCGCACGGACAGCGCCCGAGAGGCGCTGTCGGCGACGGTCAGACGACCTCGCTGATCTGCATCACCGGCTGGATGTTCGTGTAGTTGGCCACGTCGGCCATCACGTCGGCGGTACCCGGCGCGCCCATCGCGGCCTGCATCTGCTCGAGCGACTCGAAGAAGAAGTGCACCCCGGCGACGTACGGGCCGTTGACGCCCTTGTCGATCTCCGCGCCCACGCCCCAGGTGCCGGCGGCGAGCGGCACGTGGGTGTTCTTGTAGTAGTCGTGGTCGAAGGTGCTGCCCTCGGCAGCGGGGTACAGGACGCTCACGCGGATCATGCGCCGCACCTTAGGTGAGGCGGCCGCACCGGAACGACGGCGGTACTCTCGGCCGCGATGGCTGACTTCCTCCTCGGTGCACAGGTCGACCCCGCGACGAAGCAACGCACCGACACCACCACCCTCGTCGACTCGGGCGACCTCACCACCCACGGCGTGATCGTCGGCATGACCGGCTCGGGCAAGACCGGCCTCGGCGTGGTGCTGATCGAGGAGGCGCTGCGCTCGGGCGTGCCGGCGTTGCTGATCGACCCGAAGGGCGACCTCACCAACCTCTGCCTCACCTTCCCGGGCCTCTCGCCCGCCGAGTTCCAGCCGTGGGTGAACGAGGGCGACGCATCGTCCGCCGGGAAGTCGGTGGCCGACTTCGCCGCGGGACAGGCGACGGCGTGGCGCGAGGGCCTCGCCGGGTGGGGCATCACCGGCGACACGATCGCGTCGCTGCGCGCCGGCGTGGACTTCACCGTGTACACCCCCGGCTCGGCCGCCGGTGTGGGCGTGAACATCGTCGGGTCGCTGCAGGCACCGCCGAACGTCGACGACCACGAGACCGTGGCGGACGAGATCGAGGGGTACGTGAGCGGTCTGCTCGGCCTGGTCGGCATCGACGCCGACCCGCTGTCGAGCCGCGAGCACATCCTGCTGTCGAACCTGATCCTGAACGAGTGGCAGCAGGGCCGCAGCCTCGACCTGCCGACGCTGGTGGGCATGGCGCTCACCCCGCCCATCCGCAAGCTCGGCGTGTTCGAGCTGGACGCGTTCTTCCCGCCGAAGGACCGCACGGCGTTCGCGATGCGCCTGAACGGGCTGCTCGCCTCGCCGTCGTTCGCGGCCTGGATGCGCGGCTCGACGCTCGACATCGGGGCGATGCTGCGCCTGCCCGACGGCCGCCCGCGGTGCGCGATCGTCACCACCTCGCACCTGTCGGACGAGGAGCGGCAGTTCGTCACCACCCTCGTGCTGTCGAAGCTCGTCACGTGGATGCGCCGCCAGAGCGGCACCACCGACCTGCGCGCGCTGCTGTACATGGACGAGGTCGCCGGCTACCTGCCACCCACGGCCGCGCCGCCGACGAAGAAGCCGATCATGACCCTGATGAAGCAGGCGCGTGCGTTCGGCGTGGGGGTGGTGCTGAGCACCCAGAACCCGGTCGACGTGGACTACAAGGCGCTCTCGAACGCAGGTACGTGGATGATCGGCCGGCTGCAGACCGAGCGCGACAAGCAGCGCCTGCTCGACGGCATGAGCGCCGCGTCGGGCGGTGTGGACCTCCGCGCCGTCGGCGACACGATCAGCGGACTCGGCAAGCGCCAGTTCCTGCTGAAGCGCGCCGGCAAGGACCACCCGGAGATGTTCGCCACGCGCTGGGCGATGAGCTACCTGCGCGGCCCGCTCACCCGCGACCAGATCGCCACGCTGATGGCCGACCGCAAGGCGGCGACCGCCGAGGTCGCGGCACCGTCGGCCGCGCCCGCACCCGCCGTACCCGCAGCGCCCGGTGGCTTCGCCCCGCCCACCGGACCGGCCGCCGCGGTCCCCGCACCCGGAGCACCCGGAGCACCCGGAGCACCC
>WLDE01000381.1 GCA_009704985.1 Actinomycetota bacterium
GCCGGCGCCGGAGCCGGAGCCGGAGCCGGCGCAGCGTCGGCCGCGCCGACGACGGCGATGACGGCGCCCACCGGCACGGTGTCACCCTCCTGGGCCAGGATCTGGGTGAGGGTGCCGCTGATCGGCGAGGGCACCTCGGTGTCGACCTTGTCGGTGCTCACCTCGAACAGCGGCTCGTCGGCGGCGACCTGGTCACCCACCTTCTTGAACCAGCGGGTGATCGTTCCCTCGGTGACGGTCTCGCCCAGCTGGGGCAGGGTCACATCGGCCATGTCGGCGTCTCCGTTTCGGTGTCGGGTGCGTTCGTAGGTGGGTGCGGACGTGATGGGGGCGGACCACCGGCGCCGGTGCTGCCGGCCCGGTGGACCGCGGTCAGGCGTTGAGGCTGCGCCCGGTGAGCGAGAGCACGGTCTCGCCGAACAGCTCGGTGAGGCTCGGGTGGGGCTGGATGAACTCGGCGACCTCCGCGACCGACGCCTCCCAGTTCACGGCGAGGTAGCCGCCGCTCAACTGCTCGGTGACCCAGGGGCCCACCATGTGCACGCCGAGGATCTGTCCGGCCGTGCCGTCGGGGTTCTTCTTCGCGATCACCTTCACGAGCCCGTCGAGCTCGCCGAGGATCTGCGCCCGGCTGTTCGCCCGGAACTGGTGCTTGGCCACCACCACGTCGTGACCGGCGGCCTTGGCCGCCTCCTCGCCGGGACCCGCCCAGGCGACCTCGGGGTGGCAGTAGATGGCCCAGGGCACCCGGTCGTAGTTGATCGGTGCCGGCCCCTCGCCGAGGAGGTGCTTGGTGATGAGGATCGCCTCGGCGTAGCCGACGTGGGCGAGCTGCGGGGTGTTGATCAGGTCGCCGATCGCGTAGACACCGGGCTCGCCGGTGCGGCAGTACTCGTCGACCTCGACGAAACCACGGTCGGTGACCTTCACGGCCGTGCCCTGCAGGCCGAGCTGGTCGGTGAACGGGCGGCGGCCGACGCTCACGACGACGGCGTCGACGTCGATCGACTCCCCGTCGTCACCGAAGTGCACCCGGGTGCCACCGAACCCGTTGGGCGTGTGGCCCGTGACCTTCACGCCGGTGCGGATGTCGATGTTCTTCTTCTTGAAGCTGCGCACGACGACGTTGGCGACGTCGGCGTCGAGACCGGGGAGGATCTTCGGCAGGCCCTCGAGGATGGTGACCGACGCGCCGAGATCGGCGAAGGTGCTGGCGAACTCGCACCCGATGGCGCCACCACCGATGACCACCATGCGCTTGGGCACCTCGGTGAGCATCAGCACCTCGTCGCTGGTCATGATCGGCCCGCCGACCTCGAACCCGGGGATGGTGCGCGGCACGCTGCCCGAGGCGAGGAGGACGTGCGTGCCCGTGACGGTGGTGGTGCCGCCGTCGTTCAGCGCGACCGTGACGGTGCGGTTCGGACCCAGCGAGCCGGTGCCGTTGAGGATCGTGATCTTCTTCGACTTCATGAAGCCGGTGAGGCTCTTCACGATGCCGTCGACGATCTTCTGCTTGCGGGCCTGCGACACACCGAAGTTCACGACCGGGGCGCTCGACTCGATGCCGAACTCGGCGGCGTGCGCGACGTGGCGCTGCACGGCGGCCGTCTCGAGGTAGGCCTTGGCGGGGATGCAGCCACGGTTGAGGCAGGTGCCGCCCATCTCGCCCTTCTCCACCACGGCCACGTTCAGGCCGGCGGAGGTGGCGTAGAGCGCCGCCCCGTAGCCACCCGGGCCACCGCCGATGACCACCAGGTCGAACGTCGATGTGGCTGCGTCCATGTGGGGCTCCTCGGCGGGTCGGGCGGGCGGTCGCCGTGCGGCGGATCGGAGCAGGAACGGTAGCGCCGAGAACCGCTGGTCCCTTCCTTACCCGTCGGTAAGCCGGACCCCGGCGGGTCGCGGCCCGGCCGGTCAGGGGCGGCGGGCCCGCAGGTGCGTGGGACGGTGCTCACCGGTCGCCAGCACGACGAGCATCTTCGACCAGATCTCGACGTTGTGGTCGACGAAGTCGCGCCCGAACCGTGCGACCGCCGGCTCGTACCAGGGTCCCGTCATCTGGTCGAGCTCGTGCCGAGCGACGGGCAGGTACCACTCGTGGCGGCTCGTGAGCGTGACGTCGACGAAGCCGGCCTCGGCGAGCGCCGCGGCGTACCGGGTGGGCGAGGCCATGCCGAAGTCGAGTCCCTCCGCGGCGACGTACTCGGCCATCTCCGGGCTCGGCTCATCGTCGTGGCCGATCAGCCAGTCCGACGCGACGAACCACCCGCCGGGCCGGAGCACGCGGAACACGTCGGCCGCCAGCGCGTGCTTGTCGGGGATGTGGACGATCGAGTCCTTGGAGAACACCACGTCGAACGAGCCGTCGGCGAACGGCAACGGTCCCGGCGTCACCGCCACGAACGTCGTGCGTTCCTCGAGGCCGGCCCGGCGGGCGCGGCGGCGGGCCTGCTCGAGCACGGTGTGCTCGACGTCGACGCCGGTGACGTGCGCGACGTCGTGGGCCACCAGCAGGTGCACGTCGACGCCGCCGACGCCGCAGCCGATGTCGAGCACCCGGGCATCGGCGAGCGGCGTCCCGGCCACGACACGGTCGACCTCGTCGGGGCCGCCGGGCGACAGGAAGCCCTCGCCCCACACGAGCTCGAGCAGCCCGATCAGGTCGTCGTGGTAGAGCTCGTCCCCGGCGGCATGGAGCCCACCCGCCTCGCCCGGCTCGCTCGACTCACTCGACTCGCTCGGCTCACTCGACTCGCTCGGCTCGGCCATCGTCATCCCTCCCGCAGGTTCCAGCGGTGCTGGTCCTCACCTCGCCGCACGAGCAGCACCCGGACGTCGCCGGTCGCCTCCGCCGTGCCGAAGACGAGGTCGCACGTCTGCGCCGCCACCGTGAGGGACGTGCACGCGCCCTCGCCGGCCTGCTCGGCGGTGAGCGGTGCGAGCAGCTCGCCGCTGACGATCAGGCGGAACCCGTCGAGCCCGGCGGGGTCGTCGACCCCCTCGAGCCGCAGGTTCACCCGCAGCAGCCCGTCGGTCTCGTCGGTGTCGAGCACGGTGACGTCGAGGTCGCCGGCGCGGGCCGAGTCGCCCACGGCCAGGTCGTCGACGGGGGTGTCGGTGTCGCCGATCACGCGCAGCAGCTGCAGGCTGCCGGCGACGAGGATCACGAGTCCGCAGACGACGGCGAGGAGCAGCAACGTGCGGGTCCGCATGGAACGCTCAGACTACGGCCGGTACGCTCTGCCCGTGCTCAGCGCGGCCCGCTCCCACCGCCCGACGAGGGCGCGACGGTTCGCCCGGCTGGTGTGCGTGCCGGTGCTCGCCGCAGCAGCCCTGGCGGGGTGCGGCTCCGACGACGCCGCCGATGCCTCCGACGCCGCCGACGCCTCGGCGGACGTCCCGGAGGCCGCGTCGAGCGACGCGGTCACCACTGCCACCGCTGAGCCCGC
>WLDE01000382.1 GCA_009704985.1 Actinomycetota bacterium
CCGGCGTTTGGGGGCAGTGCAGATGAGTTGTTCTGCGCTGCCACGCCTCTTGCGTTCTGCCCCCCGAGCGGGCACTACGGCTACCCCGGGCTCGCGACGTCCGGCGCAGCGCCTGCTTCGCTTGTCGGCGCGGCGTGGGCCGTTCATCGAGAGTTCGCTTGCCGATTGCGCGTCCGCTGCGAGAGGTTGTCGGCGATGGTGCTCGGCGCTCGATCATGCTTGGCGGTCGTCTCGATCGGCGCTGGGGTCCTCGCCGCCGGCTGCGCCGAGGACTCGGAGAAGGTTCGACAGATCGACGACTACTCAGTCCTGGTCGATACGGATCGCGACCAATTCGTCGTGACCGCTGAAGCGTGCGGCGAACTGCGCGTCAGCACCGTCGAGACCCCTGACACCGTTCGGCTGACCGTGTTGTTCCTCGGCGGCGGAGAGGCCTGCATCGGCTCGGAGAGCCCGCCCGTCAGCCTTGCGCGACCCCTCGGCGCACGGATCGTGGTGGATGACCGAAGCGGGAAGGCCATCGAGATCTCCCAGATCGGTGTGAGCGAACCGGCCCAAACACCCGACACAGCGGCAGCGGGGAATTCCGTCGCCCGTCCCGCCTCATCATCGCCTGGCGCGTCCGTCGCCTTGGGGCGTTGCGATGAGTTCACGCCGCGCTACGTCGGGGGCGGGTTGACGGTGTCTCTACCGGAAGCGGCCATCGGCACCAGCTCCGGGGGTACCACGGAAAGTGCACCCATCAACGCCGGGTTCAGCGCGGAATTCGCATTCGACGGTGTCGTTGTGGCCGTCGGCCGACGTGTCGGCACCAACGTCGTGCCCGAGCCGGGCTTCGATCAGCGCGTCGAGAACGGTGTCGTTCTGTTCGTCAAGACAGCCGATCCTGAGCTTCGATCGTGCATGCTCGACACGCTCGAGTACGACGCCATTCAGGACGAGCACGACGAGCAGCGCGGAGCTGCCGCTCGGCGCGATCTGGATCGGTGACTCGGGGAGCGCAGAGCGACTGGGCACGAGCCGGGCGGAGCGGACTCGTCCGGGTGATCAGGAGGAGCTTGCAGACAGCACGGTGCCGTCGACAGTTGAGAGGGGTACGGGGCCGAATGCTCGACTGTCCGAGGAGCGTCCGCGACTGTCGCCGAGTACGAACACGGTGCCGTCAGGGACGAGCATCTCGGGCTGATCTGCCCCGCAGCCATCTGACTGTTGCTGGGTGAGGTCGACGTACGGCTCATCGAGTCGCACCCCGTTCACCAGAACGTGGCAATTCTCAAAGGCGACGTATTCACCCGGAAGCGCGATGACGCGCTTGAGGAGTGTCATCGGAAGCGCCACGCCGTCGAGGCGGCTGAGGGCGATGATGTCGAAGCGGTTTGGCACGTGGGCCGCATCGACTGACATCTCGACCGTGATGGTCGCGCCGTCGCGCAAGGTCGGCGCCATCGACTCACCGGAGACGATGATCTGACGAGTCGGGACCGTGTCGGTCGGTCCTGTGCCCTCACCCTGATCCGAGCTCGTCGGCTCCGAGATCGTTTCGGATCGGGAGACCTGCACGGCGATCGCCGCACCGGCAGCGATGACGAGGAAGAGCGACGCTGCGACCGCGAGCCATCGCCGTGGTTGGCGATCGTCCCGAACGTGAAGGGGGCCGCTGCCTGTGTGTGCGTCTGCGACGACACCTGCGAGATCGAACCGGGGAACAACCTTCGCCGCTCGCTGGCGAAGTTCTTCGGTGAGCTGAATTTCGAGATCGCTCATGACAGTGCCTCCCGCATCTTCTTGATGGCTCGGTTGATCCACGGTCCGACGGAGCCGACCGAGCAGTTGAGGGCCTCGGCGATGTCAGCTGTCGACCACTGTTCGAAGTAGCGCAGGACCACTGCTGCCCGCTGCGGGAACGGCAGAGCGGCAAGAACGTCGGTCAGATCGTTCTCAGGAGCCGCTGACAATGGCGACGCGGCAATCCTCGAGACCAGCCGCTGACTTCGTTGGACACGTCGATGGTGTTCACGGCAGCCGTTCAGAACGGCCCGGTTCAGGTACGCGCCCGGCTGGGCGATTCGATGCCAGTCTCGATACACGCTCACCATCGCCTCGTGCACGATGTCGTTCGCCGCTTCGTCAGACCCGACAAGCAGGTACGCCCGTCTCACCTGGCCCGGGAGCTCAGCGACGTAGAACGCCTCGAAGGCCGCAGACGGAGCCTTCTGCGAATCACCCATCGAGACGTCGCTCACAGCCGCATGCTCCACCACACCCATCATCGACGTCGGAACGCCAGGATCTCATGCACCTGACCGTAGGAATCCTCGACGCGCCGAGCCGGCGGTACGGGGCAGCGCAGATGAGGTGATCTGTGCGGCGAGTGCTCTTGCGTCACGCGTCCCTACCGGGCAGTGCGAGCGGGTTGCGGTGACGTCGATCGAGGGTCCGCTATCCTTACATCGAGCTAGCAGTAAGGAGATGTGATGGAGATCGCAGCCAAGATGAGCTCGAAGGGTCAGATCACGGTTCCCAAAGCGGTGCGCGATGCGCTCGGCATCGGTGAAGGGGACAACGTGGTGTTCCGCGTGGAGGGCAATCGTGCCATCCTCGCTCGCACCCCGGACTTCCTGTCGTTGGCCGGAACGATCAAGGTTCCCGCAGCTCGACGCAACGCCGCATGGGATGACGTCATCCGCAAGACACGCTCGGCCCGTGCGGACGCCCGCCGATGACAGCGTTCATCGACACGAACATCCTCGTCAGACACCTCACCGGCGACCCGCCGGCCATGGCCCGGCGAGCCACCGAGTTCCTCGCCAGCCAGCCCGAGCTGTATCTCGCCGACGTGATCGTCGCCGAGACCGTGTACGTGCTCGAGTCGTTCTACAAGGCCCCGCGAGACCAGGTCGCCACCGCGATGCGGTCGCTCATCGCCATGCGATCGATGATCACGGTCGATCCTGCGCTGCTGCTGCGAGCGATCGAGGTCTATGAAGTCGATCGGCTGGACTTCGCCGAGGCCTACCTCGTGGCATGCGCCGAGAGCGCCGGCGTCGGCTCCATCGCATCGTTCGACAAATCCATCGACCGAGTCACCACCGTGACCCGGCTCGAACCCTGACCCGAGCCGAGCTGCCGATCGGCGCTACCTCGGTGTCCTCGGCGGAGAGCGCAGAACAACGACGCCAGGAGCCGGCGGTAGGGGTCACGCGGCCGTCACGCCGGAAGTACTGGGTGCCACGGTCGGGTATCGCCGCAGCTGGGATCTGGGTGCCGGCACCCAGGACATGGACGCCTGATTCCTGGGTGCCAGTGCTGACTCACCGATGCTGGTCAGCTGCGAGCGCTGGCACCCAGGAACATCGCTCCGGCGCGTCACCGAGGTGCCGGTCGGGGCGTGGGTTCGCGCTCGCTCGTCGGCGGGTGGTGTCACACCTGTTTCGTAGGTTGGTGGTGATC
>WLDE01000383.1 GCA_009704985.1 Actinomycetota bacterium
GATGGCCGGTTCATGACCGTCGCCGAGCACTTCGCGCTCGAGGCCCAGATGCTGCAGCCTTTGCCGGTCGAGGCGTTCGATTCGGCACGGTCGATGCAATGTCGTGTCGACAGCAAGTCCCGGGTGTGTGTACGCCAGTCGTTCTACTCGGTCCCGATCCGATACGCCGGGCGGCGGATGCAGGTCCGCCTCGGCGCCGAGGCCGTCGAGGTGCTCGACGGCAGCCGGGCTGTTGCGGTCCATCCCCGAGCAGCGCACAAGCACATGCAGATCCTGGTGTTGGATCACTACCTGGAGATCCTCGCCCGCAAGCCCGGCGCGTTGCCGAACGCGACAGCGCTCGCCCGGGCCCGGGCGTCGGGGGCGTTCAGCGAGGTCCACGACCGGTTCTGGACGACCGCTCGTGAACGACTCGGTGATCGCGAGGGCACCAACGCGTTGATCGAGGTGCTTCTCGCGCAACGTCAACTGCCCGCTGCTGCGGTGATCGCCGGGATGACCGCAGCGATGTCCGTCCACTCAGTCGATCCAGCTGTCGTTGCGATCGAGGCCCGCAAGCACCTCGAGACCGACGCCGTGATCATCCCGATCGGGGAGCACCTCGCCCGTTTCGATCGGCCCGCCCCATCGCTTGACCGCTACGACAGCCTGCTGGAGGCCCAATGAACACCGACACCGCCGCGATCGCAGCGATCGACGCTGCGACCCGCGAGCTGCAACTCCCACAGATCCGCGCCGACGCGCAACGCCTCGCCGACACCGCGCAACGCGAACACGTCACCTACCTCGCGTTCTTGGCCGAGATCCTCGGCCTCGAGCTCGACGCCCGATCCGAACGCCGCAAACAACGCCGCGTGCACGAAGCCCACTTCCCCCGCATCAAACGCCTCGACACCTTCGACCTCGACGCAGCACCAACGATCAACCCGGCCACCATCGCAACACTCGCAGCCGGCAGCTACCTCGATGCCGGCGATCCCGTCGTCCTGCTCGGCGACAGCGGCACCGGCAAAACCCACCTCCTGATCGCGCTCGGGATCGCCGCATGCGAACAAGGACGCCGAGTCCGCTACGTCACCGCCGCCCAACTCGTCAACGAGCTCGTCGAAGCCGCCGACGAACGCAAACTCTCCCGCCTCGTCACCCGCTACGGCCGACTCGACCTGCTCTGCCTCGACGAACTCGGCTACGTCCAACTCGACACCCGCGGCGCCGAACTCCTCTTCCAAATCATCACCGAACGCGAAGAGAAGAACTCCATCGCTGTCGCCTCGAACCTGCCCTTCAGCGAATGGGGCAACATCATCGGCGACCCCCGACTCGTCGCCGCGATCATCGACCGCGTCACCTTCAACGCCCACATCATCGAAACCGGAACCGACAGCTACCGACTCCGATCCACCCGCACCAACCGCCGCCGCAAACCCTGACCACCCACCTCAGGTGGGGCCAAAACAGAGCATCACACTGGGGCCAGAACTACTTGACATTCCCACCCAGTGCAGCCTGCCACTCGCGTGACAGGTGCTCGTTCTGCGGGAGTATGTGCTCGATGGTGTACTCCTCGATCGTGACCGGCTCCTTACGCCCGAGGTTCTCCAGCTTCCGCAGGAAGTAGGACCGCCTACGGAAGTTGTAGAGGTCGGTCGACACCAGTGCCGCCTTGAACTCCGCATCGGTCGGAAACGCTCGATAGCTCTTCATCCCGAGGAAGCTTGCGACGACGCTGTCGACGTATCGGTCTTTCCGGAGCGAAGTCCCGAGCCCGGCGAAGGTCTTGTTGAGAGAGTTGGTCGGGACCCGGCAGACGGCACGACGGAAGACGTAGGACGTGACGATGCGCACGATCTCGAGCAACTCGTCCCGGTCGATGGTGCCCAGCTCGTAGTCGGTGTAGGCCTCGAGGAGGAACGGATAGACGACGTCCGCCTTGATCTGATCAAGGTCCTTGAAGGCGGGCCCAAGCTTGGAGTCGGTCTCCTTGCCCAAGGCCATCGCGGCATACCTGCGGGCGAACTCGCGAAGCTCGGCAACGAGGCCCTCGACGGTCTCTTGTTCTGCGGTGAAGACGGCCGTGAAGGCCTTGAAGGCGTCGTAGATGTCGTCGAGGCGCGGAATCTCGCCTGTCTTGATCGTCAGGAAATGACGGACGAACTCATCGAACTGGCCCTCACCTGCACCGCTGAACTCAAGCTCCATCGGACGCCAGTAGGCGTTGTAGAGCTTCTCTTGCTGCCTCGGCGGCAAGTCCATCAGCACGTAGTTGCGAATGAGATCGGCCTGCGAGAGCTTGCGACCCGTCGAGTTCATCGCTTCGAACACCAGCTGCGGGTTATCGACGTTCCTGGTGAGCGTCACGTCGACGACCACGAGCTTGTCGAGCCCGCGGCAGACGACCGCCAGATCGAGGGTCGGATCGTTGAGCTTGTTCCGAAGGAACTCGAAGTTCGCCGTCACACGCGTGGACGCCCCAGCGGGAAGAGGCACCGCTTGAACGATCGACATGAGTGTCGCTCGGTCCTCCTGAGAGAGGATCAGCTTGAACTGCCGCTCGCCGTCCTCATCGTCGTTGAGCAGGTATCGATTGCGGATCTTCTTGGGTGAGAAGCCGTCGATCGGCTCTCGCTCATGCTCGGGCAGCTGTTCCAATCGCTGAGCGAGTGCGGCCAGCAACAGCGTCACGGTGGTCACGCGCTGCTGACCATCGATGATCAGGTCTGGCTCGGAGGAGGTGTTCGTGCCTTGGTCCTTCGCGACGTACACGATCGAGCCGGTGAAGTGGGCGCCGAGCCTGTCGTTGCTACCAGCCCGGAGGATGTCCGACCAGAGCTGCGCACACTCTGTCTCCGTCCAGGAGTAGACACGCTGGTAGATGGGCACGACGAACTGGTTGCTCTTCTTGAGGAGCGTCAGCAGATGGGAGTCGACAGCTTTCACCAGCTCTCATTCTCGCACGCGCCCCCGCCGACGGCCGCCCGACCTGGGGTCGTTCGCAATCGCTGTCGCTGATGGACCGGCAGGAGCATCACTGCGGCGCAGTGTCTGCCGCCGTTCACAGAGCTGCTCCCGAACGCAAGGCGGACTGTCCGTGGGTGTCACCCGATCTTGCCTCCAGTGAATGACCCAGTCGGTGCTTCCCGCGTCGTCGAGCGGGTCGGCGACACGCATGGCGGTCGGCGACGTGCGTTGGTGCCACTACCTGTCGCAGGTGGCGTCACATCGGGTGTCTACACAGCCATGCGCGCAGACTCGACGTTCGTTCGTGCGCCGCTCATCCGAGTGCGACGCGCACCTCGGACCGACCGCTGCGACTCGGACGGCGGTGAGCGCTACAGGTCGGCGACGGCGACGGCGCAGGCGACCTGCATCATCCGGTCGACGCCGGCCTTCAGCTCGGCGTCGCTGATCCGCACGGAGTCGCCCTCCTCGCCGATCATGTCGCTGA
>WLDE01000384.1 GCA_009704985.1 Actinomycetota bacterium
GGCCGACGCCGCGGCCGCAGCGGTGGCGCTGCAGCGGCTCGCCCAGCAGGGCGTGTCAGCTGACGAGGTGCTGGCGTGGGTGGCCGACGGCTCGGCCCCCGACCGGCTGCACGATCCCGCCGCGCTCCACGACCCGGTCGCGGCGGCGCTCCTCCGACGCGACCGCGACGCGCTCCACCGTCTCGTCGAGGTGCACGGCGTCGTCGCGCACCACCGCTGCCTCGGCCTGTTCGACGTGCCCGGTCTCCCCGACCCGGCTGCGACCCTGCCACCGCCCACGGACGCGCTGCCGCTCGACCTGCTGTCGGAGGTGCTGCTCCTCGCCGAGCACCCCGAGCACCGGTCGGCAGCCGGCACCGGCGATCACCGGCGCGCCGCCGGCTGATCAGGCGATCGCGCGGAACCGCACCGGCACGCTGTCGAGGCCGAGCACGAAGTTGCCGCGGCGCCACGGCAGCGGCGCGTCGGTGGTGAGCTCGAGGTCGTCGAGCCGGCGCAGCAGCTCCTCGAACAGCACGCGCAGCTCCAGCCGTGCGAGCGGCGCACCGAGGCAGTGGTGCCGGCCGTAGGCACCGAACGCGACGTGCTCGTTCGGCGTGCGGCGGATGTCGAACCGGAACGGGTCGGCGAACACGGATTCGTCGCGGTTCGCGCTCGGGTAGAGCAGCAGGATCCGGTCGCCCTCGCGCACCTGCTGGCCGTGCACCTCCACGTCGGCCGTGGCGGTGCGGTTCATGTTCCGCACCGGCGTGGCCCACCGCAGCATCTCCTCGATCGCGGTCGGCATCAGCGACGGGTCGGCGCGCAGCGCGGCGAGCTGATCGGGGTGCTGCAGCAGCGCGGCCACGCCTGCGGAGATCACGTGCCGCGTGGTCTCGTCGCCCCCCACGAGGACGAGCATCGTCTCGAACACGAGGTCGACGTCGGACAGCGGGTCCTCGCCGTCACGCGGGTTCACCACGAGGCTGATCAGGTCGGCGGCCTCGCTGTGGCGACGCTCGTCGATCTTCACCGTGATGTACTCCCACCACTGGCGCACCGCCTCGACCACCTCGTCGCGGATCTCCGAGCCGCCCGTGGCGAACAGGTCGCTCCAGTGCAGCAGCTGGTGGTGGTCGTCCTCCGGCAGGCCCATCAGCTCGCCGATCATGTACATCGGCAGCGGCGTCGCGAGGTCGCGCACGACGTCGCACTCGCCGCGGTCGGCGACCGCGTCGATGAGCTGGTTCACCTTCGCCCGCAGGTACGGCTCGTGGTCCTCCACGCGTCGGCGGGTGAACCCGGCGCTGATGAGCCGCCGACGGCGCGTGTGCTCGGGTGGGTCGAAGTTGATCATCGACGGCACCGAGCTCTCGGGCCGCGACCCCTTGCCGCTGCAGAACGTGCGCCAGTCGCGGCTCATCCGCATCACGTCGGCGTGGGCGGCCGCGCCCCAGATGCCCACGGAGTCGTCCCAGTACATCGGGGCCTCGGAGCGCATCCAGGTGGTGAGCTCGTCGAAGTTCGCGTAGAAGTCCTCGGAGAGCAGCTGGATCTCCGGTCGCGTCGGGTGCTCGGGGGTGCGGGTGCCCGCCCGGTCGAAGGTGACACGGAAGTCCTGGTACTGCTCGTCGGTGCCCGGCTCGGTCATGGCGCGAGTCTCACACCCGTGCGCCGCCGGCATCGCAGCGTGCGCCACGGCGCATCGGGCCCGGGCAGGGGTCTCAGACGACGGGCTGGTGGCGGCCGACCGAGGGCGGCTGCAGCAGCAGTCGCTGGCGCGGGCTGCAGCGGTCGAGCACGTCGGAACCCCAACCCGTGTACTCGCTCCAGCAGAGGTGCCCGGGCGCGTACTTGTACAGCAGCGCCAACCGCTCGTGCTCGGCGCGCCACGGCAGGGTGCCGTGGGTGAGCGCCTCGGTGAACACCACCACGTCGCCGGCCTTCAGCGGCACCGAGACCACGAGGTCGTCCACGCCGTGCGGGTGGGAGAACGCCGCCTTGTGCGATCCGGGGATGCAGCAGAACCCGGTGCCCTCCGGGTGGTCGACGAGCGCCCACATCACCGCGACGAGACCGTGGTGGGTGCGGTTGCCACGCGCCACGTAGTACTGGGCGGGGTCGAACGGTGTGCCGCCGCCGTGCAGGCCGAGGCCGGTGGTGCCGGGCAGCATCTGGATGCCGTAGCTGTGATCCAGCCGCACGTTCGGGCCGCAGAGCTCGCGCACGACGTCGAACACCGCCACGTGGTCGATGAGCCACCGCAGTTCCGGGGCCGCAGCGAGGAACCCGCTGAAGCGCTGCGACGCGACGGTGGTGCCGGCGACCGGGCGGTCGAGCTGGGCACACACGTCGCCCAGCAACTCGACGACGTCGGCGGCGAGCGCGTTCCGTCGCACGAGGAACCCCTGCAGGTCGAACCGATACCGTTCAGCATCCGTCAGGGTGGCCACGTGGAGTGACTGTAGACGGGGGTCGCGAGATCCAGCTGGTACCGTCAGCCGCGATGTCCGAGCGCGACGCCTGGCCGATCACCGACCGCGACGCCTTCCAGGCGATGGTCCGGAAGTGGATCACCGCGAACTGGTCGGTGTCGATCACCGTGCGCCAGTGGTGGGACCGCCTCGGCGGCGCCGGCCTCACCGTGCCCACGTGGCCCACCCCGCTGGGCGGGCTCGGTGCCACCACCACGATCCAGGGCGTGATCGAGCAGGAGCTCGGACGCATCGGCACCATCGCCCCGCCGCTGTCGGGCGTCGGCGTGCACCTCGTCGGTCCGGTGCTCCGGCAGTTCGGCACCGACGACCAGCGCGAGCGGTTCACGCACGCGATCGTGCGCGGGACGTCGAACTGGTGCCTGCTGTTCGACGAGCCCGACGGTGCCGACCCCACGTCGATCACCTCGACCGCGACCCGCGAGGGGTCCGGCCCGTGGTCGGTCGACGCGGTGAAGCTCACCTCCGGCGCGGAGGCGGCCGACCTCGGGCTGCTGCTGGTGCGCACCGGGGGCGACGCCGGCAGCCGCGAGGGTCTCACCTGCGCAGTGCTCGACCTCGACCAACCGACGGTGAACGTGCAGACCCTCTCCACCGGCGGCTCGCTGGTCGTGTGCCGCGGGGCGTCGATCGGTGCCGATGGAACCGTCGGCGTCGTCGGCGCCGTCGGCGAGGGATTCGCCGTCGCGCAGACCGTTCTCGCCCACCGGCAGACCACGCTGGCCGGCCGCATCCGTCGCGGCCTGGTGGAGGTGGTCGCCGGCGAGCGTGCCGGCAACCTCGATCGCACCACGGGCGACGTCCTCACCCGGACCAAGGCGGCGCCACCGCCGCCCACGGAACGCCGCCGGCGGCCGTGAGCCCGGCCAGGCCGGTCGCTCCCGTCGTCGCACCGGACGCACCGGACGCGCCGGTGGTCGCGGTCGTCGGGCGCGGCC
>WLDE01000385.1 GCA_009704985.1 Actinomycetota bacterium
CACGGCCTCGGCCTGCAGCACACCGGCGACGTCGACGCCGCCCGCACGGCGGCGATCCTGTTCGGCCGCCGACGCGATCGGCTCGGCCGGCCGATCGGCGACGACGCCGAAACCGTCGCCCGCATCACGGTGGACACCCTGGTGCGCCGCTCGGCCGACGCCGTGCTCGCCGCGGCACTGGACCACGACGGCCTCCCGCCGGACACGGTGGCCAGCCGCGTCGTGCAGGCCGCGCTCGCCGGCCACCGCGGTGTCACCCGGATCGACGTCGGGCTCGACGTGCCGCTCGTGGGGCTCGGCGCATCGGCGAGCACCTACTACCCCGCAGTCGCGTCGTCCCTCGGCACCGCCTGCGCGGTCCCCGACCACGCCGACGTCGCGAACGCGATCGGTGCCGTGGTCGGCCGGGTGCGGATCACGCACGCCTGCACCATCTCGTCGCCGCAGCAGGGCCAGTTCGTCGTCCATGCGGGCGAGGCGCCGACGATGTGCACCGCCCTCGAGGACGCACTCGACCTGGCGACCCGCGAGCTCACCGACCGCGTGCGCCGGGAGATGGACGATGCCGGAGCGGACGAGGTGGAGCTCTCGTCGACGTGGCACGAGTCGACCGTCGAGGTGGGAGGCACCCCGATGTTCGTCGAGGGCCGGCTCACCGTCACCGGGAGCGGCCGACCCCGCATCTGACCCACGCGTCAGCTGCCACCACGGCGCAGTCGCGTTCTCGCGCATCGTTCGATACCTCTGAGCTGGGGCGATGCAGCGGACCGCTCAGAAGATCGTCAAGAAAGCCTCAAGTCACCGGACGTCACGGCCGATGACTCGACCATGCGCAGCACGACGAGCACCTTCCGCCTCGCCCTTGCGTCGCTCACCGTCGCCCTGGCCACCACCGCCGGGACGGTCGCGTTGCCGACCGCCACGGCGGCCGCAGCACCGGCCCGCACGTCGACCGCCGGTCAGTACGTGGTCCAGCGCAACGACACCCTGTTCGACATCGCCCGGGCGATGCAGGTGAGCCTCTCGTCGCTGCTCTCGGTGAACCGGCTCACCGCCGACAGCGTGATCCACCCCGGGATGGTGCTCCTGGTCCCGGCGGGTGGCGTCGTGCCCAGCACCGCGACGCCGTCGACGCCCGCCCGCACGACCACCACTGCGTCGAGCCCGTCCACCGCAGCCGCTCCGGCAGGCAGCTACGTGGTGCAGCGCAACGACAGCATCTTCTCCATCGCCCAGAAGCACGGCCTGAAGATGGGCCCGCTCATGAAGGCGAACAACCTCACCGTCGACAGCGTGCTGGTCCCCGGCCGCACGCTCACGATCCCGGCCGGGGGCACGTTGGTCGTCTCCCCCGCACCAGCTGCCCCCGGCCCGGCAACCCCCTCCCCCGCGCCCGCACCGGCCGGTGCACCGGCCGGCAGTTACATGGTGGTGCGTGGCGACAGCATCTTCTCCATCGCCCAGAAGCACGGCGTGAAGATGGGGCCGCTCATGAAGGCCAACAACCTCACGATGCAGAGCATCCTGGTGCCCGGCCGGAGCCTCACGATCCCCTCCGGTGGCACCGTGCCTGCGCCGGCCCCGGCCGCTCCGACGGCACCGGCGACGCCGGTCCCGGGTGAGCTGTCGCCCGACGCCGCGGCCCGCATCGAGACCGTGGTTTCCTACGCCCGGGCTCAGCTCGGCAAGCCCTGGGAGTTCGCCAAGGCCGGCCCCGACAGCTTCGACTGCTCGGGCCTCACCCGTATGGCCTACCTGCAGATCGGGATCAACCTGCCGCACTCGAGCGTGCTGCAGGCGAACCGCGGCGTCGCGGTCGACTGGTTCACCCAGGACATCCGCGCCGGTGACCTGATCTTCATGGCCACGTCGGACGCGCCCGGTGTGATCGGCCACGTCGGCATCGCGATCGACAGCACGCGTTGGATCCACTCGCCGCGTGCCGGCGACGTGGTGCGCCAGGGCTTCATCCCGGCCGACAGCCGCCTGCTCGCCGTGCGCCGCTACGTGAACGGCTGACACCAGGAGCACGCGACCGCCGGCCGGTTCGCCCGGTCGCCGGCTGGAGTCTTCGGTTGTCAAGGTGCCTGCGGTGCGCGGCCACGCTGTGGTGGGGGTGCCCCGGCCGTCGTGGTCGACGGGGTGCGCGCCTGGGTTCGGGCCCGTGCCGGTGTACGGCCGGCTGCGGGCGGGGTGGACGAGACGGTGACCGTGGTGGAGCGCGTGCTCGAGGGTGGGGCGGGTCAGGCCCACTGGGTGGTGGGGGGTCCGGTGGTCATGATCACCTCCCCGTTGCGTCGGATGATCAGTGACCTGTCGGGGCGCATCTGCACGTCCCAGTGCTCGGCGTGGAGCCGGTCGTGGTGGTGTTTGCACAGCGGCAACAGGTTTCCGAGATCCGTGCCGCCGTCGTGTTCCCAGAACCGGAGGTGGTGGGGTTCGGTGAGCGACACGTGCCGATCACACCCGGGGATCGCACACCTGCGGTACATCGCCCGGAGCGCACGACGCTGCGCGCGTGAGGCGTGGCGGCGGGTGCGGCCGTGATCCAGCTCGACGGGTCGAGCGAGCGACTCGGTGAGCTGGTCGTAGCTCGGCACTGGCCGGCCCTGCGCGATCACGACACCGTCGCGGTCGATGATCACGGGGACGAACCGGGCTCGGCCGGCGAGGTCGCGGATCCAGTCGACCGGGACCTCCAGACCGGGGCAGCCGCAGTCGACACGCGACCCCTCGTGACGTCCCCGTTCGAAGGTGTCCTGATCGATGACCACGATCACCTCGGGCGCACCGGCGGCCGCACCGAGCCCGTTGACGAGATCGGCGAGCGCGTGGGCACGCAGCCAGTCCTGCGCCAACAACGGATCGTCGGGACAGTCGGCCGGTCGGGCCTGCCGGAAGCGTGCCTCCAACTGGTCGGCGAGACGCTGCTGCAGGCTCAACGCGGTGGCCGGGTCGAACCGGCCGGCGAGGCACCACATCCCATCCCGACCCGTCCAGGCGCGCAGTCCGGTCTCACGCTTCTGACGCTGCAGTCGTGCGCGGCCGTCATCGCCCTCGATCCCACGACACACGTCGCGCAACCGGTCACGGAACGCCTCGGCCGTCAGACCACGCCGGATCGCCTCCGCGACCAGATCGGCCTCGAGTTCGAGCAGTCGCGGGCGGAGCGCCGCCGGGAGCGACGCCACGGCCGAGGTGAACGCGTCGAGGTGCTCCACCCCCAACTCTCCACGTGCGATCGCAGCGGTCAACGCGGGCGCGTTCACCGCGGCCCGAGCGCGCTTGGTCGCCTTCACCGCCGCGGACACCGATCGGCCCGTCGCACGCGCCGTCACCACATCCGGATCGACCCCCGACCCCGGTACGCCCGCGAGCGACTCCAACCGCTGCAGCAGACGCAACTCGAC
>WLDE01000386.1 GCA_009704985.1 Actinomycetota bacterium
GCGCGCACCATGGCCGACCTCCGCGACGCCGCGGCCGGCGGGTCGCCGTCGCCGGTGGTGGACGCAGCGGTGGTCACGGCGGCGCTCCAGCTGCGGGTGGTGTTCGGCGCCTCGGCGCGGGTGCGGGTCGCGTGAGCGCGCTCCCGCAGCAGGCCTACGCTGCAGCGCTCGCCGGCTTCGAGCTGATGACCTGGCAACGGCTCTCGGCGCTGCTGCGCCACCACCGCCCGGCCGAGGCCTTCGAGATCGCCTCGGGCCGGGCGGCACCCGACCCCGGCGGGGTCGTCGCCCGGCTGCTCGACGACGAGCGTGTGCGGTCGGTGTGGTCGCGCAGCGCCCGCCGGCGCGACCCGGCACGGGTGTGGGACGACTGCGCGTCGCTCGCAGTGGAGGTGAGCGTGCTCGGCGACCGCACCCACCCGCCGCTGCTGGCGCTCGATCCACAACCGCCGCCGGTGCTGTTCTCCCAGGGCGACCGGTCGTTGCTCGACGGCCGTCGTGTGGCGGTGGTCGGCACGCGCAACGCCACGGGGGCGGGCCGCCATCTCGCCCGCTCGTTCGGTCGCGGGCTCGCCGCGCACGGCGTGCACGTGGTGAGCGGGCTCGCGCTCGGCATCGACGGCCAGGCCCACGCCGGGGTGCTCGAGGCCGTCGTCGAGGGCGCGCCGGGTCGGCCGGTCGCGGTGGTCGCGTCCGGGCACGACGTGGTGTACCCGCGTCAGCACGGCGACCTGTGGCGCCGCGTGGCCGCCGAGGGGCTGCTGCTCAGCGAGTGGCCGCCGGGCAGCGAGCCGCTCGCGTACCGCTTCCCGCAGCGCAACCGCCTCGTCGCGTCGCTGTCGGAGGTGGTGGTCGTGGTCGAGAGCCGCGAGCGCGGCGGCTCGCTCATCACGGCGCAGATGGCCGCCGAGCGCGGCGTCCCGGTGATGGCCGTGCCCGGGAGCGCGCTCAGCCGCGCCGCGCTCGGGGTGAACGCGTTGCTGCGTGACGGGTCCGCCCCGGCGATCGACGTCGACGACGTGATGGTCGCGCTCGGCCTCGACCACACCCGGGCCGCTGCGTGCACGACCACCCCGTTCGACGGTCGCGTGCCGCCCCGTCCGAGTGACGTCACTGCGTACCGGGTGTGCGCGGCGCGGGCGAGCACGCTCGGCGACGTGGCCGACGCGCTCGGACTCGACGTGCTCGACGCCGCGATGTCGCTCGCCCGGCTCGAGCAGGGTGGTTGGCTGGCGCAGGTGGACGGGTGGTTCGAGGCGGTGGGGTCACCCTTCCCATGTTCGTGAGCGAATACTGTGCGTCGGGTGACGACCGGAGCGGACGGGGCCCACGGGCGGGCCCTCGTCGACGAGCCTCAGCCAGCCCGGGACGTGGTGCGACGCGCCGACGTCCACGCGGCCTGGCGGCTGGACGCGTTCGTCACCTCGCTGACCGCCTCGTCCGAGCACACGGTCGCGGCCTACGGCGCCGATGTCGCGGACTTCGCGAGGTGGGCCGAGCGTGGCGGGATCACCGATCCGGTGCGGGTCGAGCGGCTGCTCCTGCGCCGCTGGGTGGCCTTCCTCGCGCAGCGCCGGTACGCGAAGCGCACGATCGCCCGCAAGGTGGCGGCGGTCCGCAAGTACTTCCGCTGGCTGCACCGCTCGGGGGTGATCGCCCTCGACCCGAGCGCCTCGTTGCGCGCCCCGGCCGGCGAGGCCCGCCTGCCCCGCGTGCTGAACGGAGGCGAGCTCACCCAACTCCTCGACGGGCCCGCCGAGGAGGACGAGCCGCACTGGCGTCGCCTCCGCGACGACGCCGTCCTCGAGGTGCTGTACGGCAGCGGGGTGCGGGTGAGCGAGCTGTGTTCGCTCGACGTCGTCGACGTCACGTCGCGTGGCGGCTCGGTCGTGCGCGACTCGATCACCGTGCTCGGCAAGGGAGCGAAGGAGCGGGTCGTCCCGCTGTCGGAGTCGGCCGTCGAGGCGCTGCGTGCCTGGATCGGCGTCCGCCACGAGGTGGTGCCCGACGGCGACCACGGGGCAGCGGCCGCGCTGTTCGGCAACGAGCGCGGGCGCCGACTCACGCCCCGCGACGTTCGCCGGATCCTCGACCGCCGGTCCGCCACGCCCACGCACCCGCATGCGCTTCGCCACACCTTCGCGACGCATCTGCTCGACGGTGGGGCAGACTTACGGATCGTGCAGGAGTTCCTCGGACACGCGGACGTCGCGACCACGCAGCGGTACACGCACGTGAGCAACGAACGCCTGCGTTCGGTCTATGCGGAGGCCCACCCCCGAGCATGAGCGCGCCTGTCGACATCTCGCACTGGTGGGAGAAGTGGTTCGAGTCGCGCGACCAGGTCGCCCGTGACCGCATCATCGAGCACTACTCGCCGCTCGTGAAGTTCGTGGCGGGCCGCGTCGGTGCCGGCCTGCCCAGCAGCGTCGACTCCGGCGACCTGGTGAGCGCCGGCGTGTTCGGCCTGATCGACGCCGTCGAGCGCTTCGACCCCGAGCGCGGCGTGAAGTTCGAGACCTTCGCCGTCCCGCGCATCCGCGGCGCGGTGTTCGACGGCCTCCGCTCACTCGACTGGGTGCCGCGGTCGGTCCGCAGCCGCGCCCGCGAGGTCGAGGCCGCGTTCAGCGAGCTGGAGGCCAAGTTCGGACGGGCGCCCACCGACGAGGAGATCGCCGGCCACCTGAAGATCAGTGCCACGGAGTTCCAGAAGTGGCTCGTGGCGATCGCGTCGACGACGGTGGGTCCGCTCGACCGGGCCCTCGTGGCCGGCGCGGAACCGCGTTCCCTCGCGGGCGAGACGCCCGACTCGCCCTCGGCGGTGGTGGAGGAGAGCGAGGTGCGTCGCCTGGTGCGCCAGGAGGTGCGGCGCCTGCCCGAGCGGGAGAAGCTCGTCATGTCGCTGTACTACGACGAGGGCCTCACCCTCGCCGAGATCGGCTCGGTCCTCGGGGTCACCGAGAGCCGCGTCTCGCAGATCCACACCAAGGCGGTGCTCCACCTGCGCGCCCGCCTGGCCGCCTCCGGCATCTCATGACCGCGGTCTCCTGACCGCCCTCGCCCGGCCGGCGCGCCCGGTCGATCGACGTCATCTGGCGTCCCCCCACGTCAGCGGCAGCGTCGCTGCCCGTCCTCCGGAGGTCGCCCGTGCCCGACCACCCTGCCCCCGCCCGCGAGCGCTCGCCCCTGGCCGCACCCCTGGCCGCACCCCTGGCCCCGCCCCTGGCCGCACCCCTGGCCGCACCCCTGGCCGCGTCCCTGGTCGCGTCCCTGGTCGCGTCCCTGGTCGCGGTCATCGTGGCGTCCCTCGTCGCCCCGATCGCCGTCCTCGCCCTGCCGCCCGGTGCCGTCGTCGCCGCTCCCCCCCCGTCGCCCACCCCGTCGCCCACCCCGTCGCCCACCCCGCC
>WLDE01000387.1 GCA_009704985.1 Actinomycetota bacterium
ATCGCCGTCCTCGCCCTGACGCCCGGTGCCGTCGTCGCCGCTCCCACCCCGTCGCCCACCCCGTCGCCCACCCCGTCGCCCACCCCGCCGCGGGTGCCGGCGCGCTGTCTCGTGCCGCCGCTCGTGGCCCCCGTCACCGATCCGTTCCGGATGCCACCCTGCCGGTACTGCGCCGGCAACCGTGGCATCGAGTACGGACCCCGGCCGGGCCAGACCGTGGTCGCCGTCGCCGCCGGGGAGGTGGTCTTCGCCGGCACCGTGGCCCGCATCCGGTGGGTGGTGGTGGCCCACGCCGACGGTCGCCGCGCCTCGTACGGCCATCTGGCCTCGCTCGCCGTCGCGCTCGGTGATCGCGTCGTGGCCGGCCGGCGCATCGGCACGACGACGGATCGCTTCCACCTGGGGCTGCGCGACGGCGACGACCCGGTCGACCCCACCCCGCTGCTCGGACGGTGGCGGTTCCCGACCCGGCTCGTGCCCGTCGACGGCACCCCGAGACGGGCGGTCGGCCCACCGCGACTCGTCTGTGCCAACCAGGGCGCCCGCCGGTAGGATGCCCGGTCGGTTCGCCGGCCGCCACGCCCGTGGCGGGACCACCGGTGGATCACATCCGAATCGCACGGCCCTTCTGCGGTCGCCACCTGGTCCGCCACGGCGGCAGGGAGGTGCACGGGACTCGTGTGCAGCCAACCGCGGAGAGGAGCAACCATGGCCGTCGTCACCATGCGACAGATGCTGGAAGCGGGTGTGCACTTCGGGCACCAGACCCGCCGGTGGAACCCGAAGATGAAGCGATTCATCTTCGGTGAGCGCAACGGCATCTACATCATCGATCTCGAGCAGACGCTCACCCGTGTCGAAGCCGCGTACCACTTCGTGCGCGACCTGTCGGCCAAGGGCGGCACGGTGCTCTTCATCGGCACCAAGAAGCAGGCGCAGGACCCGGTGCGCAACCACGCCGACCAGGTCGGCATGCCCTACGTCAACGAGCGCTGGCTCGGCGGCATGCTCACCAACTTCGAGACCATCGCGAAGCGCGTGGCGAAGATGCAGGAGTACGAGCGCATGCGCGTGTCGGGCGAGTTCGACGCCATGCCGAAGAAGGAGGCACTCCTCCTCACCCGTGAGCTCGAGAAGCTCCAGAAGAACCTGGGTGGCATCCGCGGCATGAACAAGCGTCCCGACGCCGTGTTCGTGCTGGACACCAAGAAGGAGCACATCGCCGTCACCGAGGCCAACAAGCTCGGCATCCCGGTGATCGCCGTCGTCGACACCAACGTCGACCCCGACGTCGTGCAGTTCCCGATCCCCGGCAACGACGACGCCATCCGCGCCAACGCGCTCATGGCCCGCGTCATCGCCGAGGCGATCGAGGAGGGCCGCTTCATCCAGGGCAAGCGCAACCCGCAGGCCGCCCCGCAGCCGAAGCGCTCCGTCGAGGAGGAGGCTGCGTTCGCCGCCGCCCAGGCCGACGCCCGCCGCCAGGCCGCCGCCGCCCAGGCCGAGCGCGAGGCCCGCCTCGCTGCTGCCAAGACCGCCCCCGACGCGCCCGACGAGGGCGCCGAGACCAGCCAGGAGAGCTGAACCACCATGGCATTCACCGCGAAGGACGTGCAGGCGCTGCGCCAGGCAACCGGCGCCGGCATGATGGACGCCAAGAAGGCCCTCGAGGCCAACGACGGCGACATGGAGGCCGCGAAGCAGTGGCTCCGCGAGAAGGGCCTCGCCGCGAGCGCGAAGCGTGACGACCGCGAGAACACCCAGGGCGTCGTGTCGCTGCTCATCGACGGCAACGTCGGCGTGATCGTGAAGCTCAAGTGCGAGACCGACTTCGTCGCGTCGAGCGATCGCTTCAAGGGTGAGGCCGACGAGCTCGCGAAGCTCGTCGCCGCCAAGGGCGTCGACGCCGTCGCCGAGCGCACCGCCGAGCTCGAGGACATGAAGATCACGCTCAAGGAGAAGATCGAGCTCGGTGAGGTCGTGCGCTTCGAGGCCGCGGCGGGCAACGTGCTCGACAGCTACCTGCACGTGCAGGGTGGCCGCGGCGTCAACGGCGTGCTCGTCGAGCTGAGCGGCGCCTCGCAGGAACTCGCCCACGACGTGGCGGTCCACGTCGGGTTCGCCCGTCCGAAGTACCTGAGCCGCAACGACATCCCGGCCGACGTGCTCGAGCACGAGCGTCAGACGCTCGAGACGATCAGCCGCAACGAGGGCAAGCCCGAAGCCGCGCTCCCCAAGATCATCGAGGGCCGGATGAACGGGTTCTTCAAGGACGTCGCGCTGCTCGACCAGCCCTATGCCAAGGACGACAAGCAGTCGATCACCCAGCTGATCGGCTCAGCATCGATCGTGCGCTACGCGCAGGTCGAGATCGGCTGATCCCGATGACCTCGCCCCGATGGCAGCGGATCGTCTTCAAGCCGTCGGGCGAGGCGCTCGCCGGCGCATCGGGGTCGGGGCTCGACGGCCCCACGCTCGACCACACGGCACGTGAGATCATCGCCGTCCGCGAGATGGGCGTCGACGTCTCCGTGGTCGTCGGCGGCGGCAACTTCTGGCGTGGTCGCACGGGTGCGATGTCCGGCATGGACGCCACCCAGAGCGACCACATCGGCATGCTCGGCACCGTGATGAACGCCCTGGCGCTCCAGGACTCCCTGGAGCGCCTCGGGCAGAGCACACGGGTGCTGAGCGCGATCGAGATGCCGCGCATCGCCGAGCCGTACATCCGGCGGCGGGCGATGCGGCACCTCGAGAAGGGGCGGGTGGTGATCTTCGCCGCCGGCACCGGCAACCCGTTCTTCACCACGGACACCGCCGCGGCCCTGCGGGCGGCCGAGATGGACGCCGACGCGCTGCTGAAGGGCACGCACTCGGGTGTCGACGGCGTGTACAGCGCCGACCCTCGCCGCGACCCCACCGCGACGAAGTACGACCAGATCGACTACATGGACGTGATGACCGAGGACCTGAAGGTCATGGATGCCACGGCCATCGCGTTCTGCCGCGACAACGACATCCCGATCGTGGTGTTCGACATGTCGTCGCCGGGTGCGCTGCAGGCGATCCTCGGGGGCGAGCAGGTGGGCACGATCATCCACAGCGCAGCGCCGCAGATGCGCCGTCGTCGCCACGACGACCCGCCGCTCACCGATCCGCGCTGACACTCTGCCGACCACCGCGGACCACCGCGGACCACCGCGGACCACCGCGCCGACATCGCGTCGACATCGCGTCGACCCGATTCCCGGCGTCGCGCCCAGGTCCGATGGCCACGCAGCGTGCACATCGTCGGTAACCTGTGCCGGTGACCGAAGAGACGCTCCTCGAAGCCATCGAGAAGATGGAG
>WLDE01000388.1 GCA_009704985.1 Actinomycetota bacterium
CCGAGGGCGGCGAGGACCACGAGCATCGCGACGCCCTGCACGAACGACACCCGCTCGTCGAGGAACACCCACGCCGCGATCGACGCCCCCACCGGCTCCGCCTGGATGAGCAGCGACGAGACCGACGAGTCGACGCGCGGGTGCGCCCACGCGAGCAGGCCGTGACCGAGCAGACCCGGGCCGAGCGCGAGCAGCAGGACCCACAGCCAATCGGCCCCCTGCACCCGGCCGAGATCGGCCTGGGTCACGACGACCAGCACCGACACCGACAGCGCACCGACGAACGACATCACGAACATGAACCGCACCGTCTCGACGCGGTCGCGCACCCGTTTCGAGATCACCAGGTACGCGACCCACACGAGCAGCGACACGACGGCCCACACGTAGCCGATCGCCTCGTTCGCCTCACCGCCGGCGGGCGCCGGGGCAGTCAGCACCGCGATCACCACGCCGCCGACGGCCACCAGCGCGCACGTGATCTTCACCGCGTCCAGCCGTTCGCCGAACCACACCGCCGCGATCGGCAGCGCGACCACCGGGGTGAGCGCTCCGATGATCAGCGCGATCGCGATGCTCACGTACTCCAGCGTGACGAAGAACGCGCAGATGTTGAGGCCGAACAGCACGCCGAGCGGCGCGGCAGCGCGGAGGTCGGCCCGGCTCGGCATCCGCCGCATCACCGCGCACACGAGCAGCATCACGGCCGTGGCGGCCCACATCCGCCAGAAGCTGAGCACCACGCCGCCGGCGCCGGTGGCCTTGCCGAGCACCCCGCCGAACGACCAGAAGACGTTCGCCATCAGCACGGCGGTGATGCCGAGCACACGTCCGTCGACGGCGGGCTCGTTCGTCGGCGTCGTCACGCCGGCCCCGGAGGTGGTGGGCGGGTTCACGACGACATCGCCGGCGACGCTACCCGTCGGGCCCGTGCCGCTCCGCCACCGGCCGGTCCACCTCAGAGCTGATTCGGCCGGTCGGCGACCGGGCATACTGTCGGCATGGCCGCACCGGGGAAGGCGTCACGTCCGACGGACGCGTCACCACCCGTGCGTCGCCTCGGCCGGCCGCCGCAGGTGAAGGCCCGCGACACACGGCGCCGGATCCTCGACATCGCTCGTGGCGTCTACGCCGAGCGGGGGTACGAGGCCGCCACCAACAAGGAGATCGCCGACCTCGCGTTCATGACCACGGCGGCGCTCTACTACCACTTCCCGTCCAAGCGCGACCTGTACCTCGCCGTCCACGAGGACGCCCGCGAGCAGGTGTACAGCCGCTTCGAGGAGGTGCTCGATCCCGAGGCGTCGTTCGCCGAGCAGCTCATCGGGGTCCTGATGGTGACCCACGAGCTGAACGAGGAGGATCCCACCCTCGCCCAGTTCCTGGCCGCCGCCCGCACCGACATGAAGCGCCGGCCGGATCTCATCGCGGCACTGCAGGACCGCACCGCCTACCGGACGCAGTTCTTCGACCGGATCATCGACGCCGGGGTGCGCTCCGGTGAGGTGGCGGCCGAGCACCGCGAGCTGGTGCAGGTGTTCATCACGGCCATGATCGCCGGCATGACCGACGCCCTGAGCGACGACCAGGACGTGCACCTGCGGGCCATCCACGCCGTCGAGGCGATCCTCGCCGGACGGCTGGTCCAGCCGCCGTCGACGCGTCGTCAGCGCGCGAGCTGACCGACCGCCGCCCGGTCAGGTGCGAGCCGGCTCGCGCACGGGCAGGCGGGTGAACTGCATGCAGCCGTCGTCGAGCGGTGCCTTGCGGAACAGCTTCTTGTCCCGCGAGTAGTTCTGCGGGTTGATCCACGGCTCGCGGTCGCCCTGCTTCGGGAAGCGATCCATCACCCGCTGCATGTAGCCCGCCGAGAAGTCGTCGATCCACGGGCGCTCGGGCATGTTCGCGTCGCTCGGGCGCAGACGTGGGATGCACTGCACGGTGCCGGTCGAGCGCAGGTGGTTCAGCAGCCGGCACACGTACTCGCTCGTGAGATCCGCGCGCAGCGTCCACGACGCGTTGATGTACCCGAACGTCGACACCAGGTTCGGCACGTCGCTGTAGGCCATGCCCTTGTAGGTCCAGGTGCGGGAGAAGTCGACCTGCTCGCCGTCGACGAAGAACGCCATCTCGCCGAGCGTGACGAGGTTGAGGCCGGTGGCGGTGACGATGACGTCGGCATCGAGGTGCTCGCCGCTCTGCAGCGTGATGCCGGTCTCGTCGAAGGTCTCGATGTGGTCGGTGACGACCGACGCCTTCCCGTCGCGGATCGCCTTGAACAGGTCGCTGTTCGGCACCAGGCACATCCGCTGGTCCCACGGGTTGTACCGGGGTGTGAAGTGGGTGTCGACGTCGTAGCTCTCGCCGAGCTCCTCGCGGACCCGCTTCAGCAGGGTCTGCTTCACCTTCTCCGGCTGCGTGCGGGTGCGGCCGTACATGAACTGCTGCAGCGCCACGTTCTTCTTGCGGGTGATCTCGTACGCCACTCGGTCGGGCAGCACCTTGCGGAGCGTGTTCGCGATCGGGTCCTGGTCGGGAGCCGACACCACGTAGGTGGGCGAGCGCTGGAGCATCGTCACGTGCGCGGCGCGGTCGGCCATCGCCGGCACGAGCGTCATCGCCGTGGCGCCCGAGCCGACGATCACCACGCGCCTGCCGGCGTAGTCGAGGTCGTCCGGCCAGGCCTGCGGGTGCACGATCGTGCCCCGGAACCGATCGCGGCCGGGGAACTCGGGTGTGTAGCCCTCGCGGTAGGAGTAGTAGCCCGAGCACATGAAGAGGAAGTTGCAGGTGAGCGTGACGGTCTCACCGGTGGCCTTCTTCGTGGCCGTGACGGTCCAGCGCGCGTCCCGGCTCGACCACTCGGCCGTGGTGACGAGGTGGCCGAAGCGGATGTGGCGGTCGATGCCGTACTCGGCCACCGTCTCGCGCAGGTACGCCATGATCGACGGTCCGTCGGCGATCGACTTCTCGGCGGTCCAGGGCTTGAACGAGTAGCCGAGGGTGTGCATGTCGCTGTCGCTGCGCACGCCGGGGTAGCGGAACAGGTCCCACGTGCCGCCGATGTCGTCGCGCCCCTCGAGGATCGTGAAGGTGCGGTCGGGGCAGCGGGTCTGGAGGTGGTACGCCGCGCCGATGCCGGAGATGCCGGCGCCGACGACGACCACGTCGACGTGCGCGCCGGTCGAGGCGTTGGTCGAGTCGTCGGTCGAGGACTCGGAGGAGGAGACGCTCATGCCGCGACCCTAGCGAGCAGGTGCCGTCGCGCCCCGTCCGGGGCCGCCACGCCGCCCGGCGCGGCCCGGCGGCGGCGATCCGCCGCAGGCCCGCCA